>CAYSIY010000164.1:0-4996 GCA_964431215.1 uncultured Limnohabitans sp. | reverse complement strand
TCACGCAGCTGGTGCCCGGCATGGTCTTCACCATCGAGCCCATGATCAACGCCGGCAAGCGCGACATCAAGGAGCTCGGTGACGGTTGGACCATCGTCACCAAGGACCACTCGCTGTCGGCCCAATGGGAGCACACCGTGCTGGTGACCGAGACCGGCTACGAAGTGCTGACGCTCTCGGCCGGCAGCCCGCCCTTGCCGGCTTTTGTCAGTGCTGCAGCCTGCTGAGGGCACCATGCAAGAGATCGCCACGCTGCGCGAAACTTACCGACGCGACAAGACGGCCTTGCTGGCCTCATTGGCCAGCAGCGGGGCCAGCAGCCGGGGCCTGCAGCACAGCCTGCGCCGCCTGGCCCAGCTGGTCGATGGTCTGCTGATCGCGCTCTGGCAGCATGCGGGCCTGCCGCGTGAGCTGTGTCTGGTGGCGGTGGGGGGCTTTGGCCGGGGTGAGCTGTTCCCCTATTCGGATGTCGATGTGCTGGTGCTGCTGCCCGATGAACTGAGCCCCGAGCAGACGCCGGGCCTGAAGGAGCAGCTTGAAGCCTTCATTGGCAGTTGCTGGGACAGCGGGCTGGAGATCGGCTCCAGTGTGCGCACGCTCAGCGAGTGCCTGGCCGAGTCGGCCAGAGACATCACGGTGCAGACCGCCTTGCTCGAAAGCCGCCTGATCACGGGCCATGCCCCCGGCTTTGCAGCGTTTCGTGCCCGCTACGACGCGGCCATGGACCCGCTGGTGTTCATGCAGGCCAAGCTGCTCGAAATGCGTCAGCGCCACACGCGCTTTGAGGACACGCCCTATGCGCTTGAACCCAATTGCAAGGAATCGCCCGGCGGTCTGCGCGACCTGCAGGTGATTTTGTGGGTGGCCCGCGCAGCGGGCCTGGGTAGCCACTGGGACGCGCTCTCGCGCAAAGGCATCGCCACGGCCCATGAGGTCCGGCAGATCAAGCGCAACGAGGCGCTGCTTGGCCTGATCCGGGCCCGTCTGCACCTGGTGGCCGGACGCCGCGAAGACCGGCTGGTGTTTGATCTGCAGACGGCGGTGGCCGAATCTTTTGGTCATGCGGCCGAGGTCATGGGCGATGGCCGACTCAAGCTGCGCGCCAGCGAAAAGCTCATGCGCGAGTATTACTGGGCGGCCAAGGCGGTGGGTCAGCTCAACCAGATCCTGCTGCTCAATCTGGAGGACCATCTGCGCAGCCGCGAAGGCCACCCGATCCATGAGGTGCGGCGGCTCAACGAGCGTTTTGGCGAAAAAGACGGCCTGCTCGACGTGCTCAGCGACGACCTGTATGTCCGGCAGCCGCACGCCATTTTGGAAACCTTTTTGCTCTACCAGCGCACGGTGGGCATCAAGGGCCTGTCGGCGCGCACCCTGCGTGCGCTCTACAACGCACGGACCGTCATGAATGGGCGCTTTCGCAGCGACCCGGTCAATCAGCAGACGTTCATGCAGATCCTGCAGGAGCCCCAGGGCGTCACCCACGCCCTGCGCCTGATGAACCAGACTTCGGTGCTGGGGCGCTACCTGTGGGTGTTCCGTCGCATCGTGGGCCAGATGCAGCACGACCTGTTTCATGCCTACACGGTGGACCAGCACATCCTGATGGTGCTGCGCAATGTGCGGCGGTTTTTCATGGCCGAGCATGCCCACGAATACCCCTTCTGTTCGCAACTGGCCAGTGGCTGGGACCAGCCCTGGATTCTTTATGCAGCCGCGCTGTTTCATGACATCGCCAAAGGCCGGGGGGGTGACCATTCGCAACTGGGCATGGCCGAAGTCCGCCGCTTTTGCCGTCAGCACCGGGTGGCGCGTCAGGATGCCGACCTGATCGCCTTTCTGGTGAGCGAACACCTGACCATGAGCCATGTGGCCCAGAAGCAGGACCTGGGCGACCCGGAAGTCATTGCCCGTTTTGCGCAGCGCGTGGGCAACGAGCGCCAGCTCACGGCGCTTTATCTGCTGACGGTGGCCGACATCCGTGGCACCAGCCCCAAGGTCTGGAACGCCTGGAAGGGCAAGCTGCTCGAAGACCTCTACAAATCCACCCTGCGGGTGCTGGGCGGACGCGCACCGGATGCCAATGCCGAAGTCGAGGCGCGCAAGCGCGAGGCCCTGGTGGCGTTGGCCCGCCATGCCCAGCCGCACGAGGGCCACAAGGCGCTGTGGGACATTCTGGATGTGAGCTATTTCATGCGCCACGAGGCCAGCGACATCGCCTGGCACACCCGCCAGCTCTCGCGTGTGGTGGCCCGGGTGGGCGGCATCGAGCCGCGCACCACCGTGCGCGCGCGCCTCTCGCCCGCTGGCGAGGGCCTGCAGGTGCTGGTCTTCACGCCCGACCAGCCGGACCTGTTCGCCCGCATTTGCGGACACTTTGACCAGGCGGGCTTCAGCATCCTGGACGCCAAAATCCACACGGCCCGCAATGGCTGGGCGCTCGACACCTTCCAGATCGTCACCCCGACCCTGTCGGAGCACTATCGCGAACTGATCACCATGGTCGAATCGGGTCTGGCCAGCACGCTGGAAGCACGCCCCCCGCTGCCCGCACCGACCCGCAGCCGGCTCTCACGCCGGGTCAAGAGCTTTCCGATGGCCCCGCGCGTGAGCCTCAAGCCCGACGACAAGGCCCAGAACTGGCTGCTCTCGGTCTCGGCCAGCGACCGCATCGGCCTGCTCTACAGCATTGCCCTGGTGCTGGCCAGGCACGGCATCAACCTGCAACTGGCCAAGATCAGCACGTTGGGCGAGCGGGTGGAAGACACCTTTTTGCTCAGTGGCGCGGCCTTGCAGCAAAACAAGACCCAGATCGAGATCGAGACCGAATTGCTGGCGGCTTTGCAGCCCGCCTGAGCCCCAGGGATTCATAAATTTTCGCGGGGATCCCCCCTCATCACCTCACCCGTCAACCAAGGCCCTGGCTTCGAGTCAGCAGCATCGCGTCGCCGTAGCTGAAGAAGCGGTAACGCTGTGCGATGGCATGGCGGTACAGGCCCATGATGTGCTCATAACCCGCAAAAGCGCTGACCAGCATCATCAGCGTGCTCTTGGGCAGATGGAAGTTGGTGATCAGCCGGTCCACCACCCGGAAATCGAAACCGGGCGTGATGAAGATGCTGGTGTCACCACGGGCCAGGCCCGACTGCGCCCACGATTCGAGCGTACGCACCGTGGTCGTGCCTACCGCCACGACCTGACCGCCACGCGACTTGCAATCGGCAATGGCCCGCTGTGTCGCTTCGGGCACCTCATACCATTCGCTGTGCATGGTGTGCTCGGCAATGTTTTCGGTCTTGACCGGCTGGAAAGTGCCTGCGCCCACATGCAGCGTCACGCTGGCGCGCTCCACGCCCCGGGCCTGCAAAGCGGCCAATACGCTTTCGTCAAAATGCAAGGCCGCTGTGGGCGCAGCCACCGCGCCGGGCACGCGGGCAAACACCGTCTGGTAACGGCGCTCGTCTTCTTCGGTGTCAGCGTGTTCGATCGCGCCCGCGGGGCGCTCTATGTACGGCGGCAGCGGCACATGGCCATGCTTTTCCATCAGGGCATGCGGCTCATCGCTCAGTTGCAAGTGAAACAGCGGCCCATGGGCATCGGGCCAGCGGCCCAGCAGCACCGCGTCAAAACCACCGTTGAGGGCACCGCCCATCATGTAGAGCTTGCCGCCCACGGGGGGCTTTTTGCTGACCTTCATGTGCGCCACCACCTGATGGCCGGGCAAGACCCGCTCAATGAGCAGTTCGAGCTTGCCGCCGGTGGCCTTCTCGCCAAACAGGCGGGCCTTGACCACCTTGGTGTCATTGAACACCAGCAAGTCGCCCGGCTGCAGCAAGCCCGGCAAGTCCCGAAAAATCCGGTCGGCCACAGCGGATGCAGAGCCGTCGAGCAGGCGCGAGGCACTGCGCTCGGGCGCAGGGTGCTGGGCAATCAGTTCGGGGGGCAGCTCGAAGTCGAAGTCGCTGAGCGTGAAGGGGCGGGAGGGGGTGCGCGAAGGGGTGCGGGAAAAGGTGTGCGCAGAAGCGTCGAGGGTGGTCATGGTGCGAGGCTGAACAGGCCTGAGGCAAAGGGGCGTATTAAACCACCACAAGCATGCCCCTTGCAGCCCGAAGCGGTGATTCGTCCACACCTGCGGTGCCCAAGCCTGTGGAAAACACCCGGAACAAGTCCGCAAAGCCGCACGGCTGCAGGGCTGGCGGGGGGTGCTTAATGAACAGGCAAATCGCTTATCCCTTGCGGCGCGGCGGCAAGCCGGTGTGCTGCGTCAGCATGGCCCCCTTGCGCGGTGCCTGTCCTGGCTTTTTGAGGCCGTTGGACGGTTTGGCCTTGCCAAGCGCCCCGCCCTGCCCCTTGCCCGCCCCTTGCGTGCTGTTGGCCCGGCGCGGGCTCTGGTAGGTGCCATCGGTCAGCGGCTGCCAGCTCGGGATCAGGTGCTGTTTGCCATTGCCGATCAGGTCGGCACGTCCCATGGCCTTGAGGGCCTCGCGCAGCAGCGGCCAGTTGTTGGGGTCGTGGTAGCGTAAGAAGGCCTTGTGGAGGCGGCGGCGTTTTTCGCCCTTGACGATGTCCACGCGCTCGCTGTCGCGGGTGATCTTGCGCAGCGGGTTGCGGGTGCTGTGGTACATGGCCGTGGCGGTGGCCATGGGGCTGGGGTAGAAGGTTTGCACCTGGTCGGCCCGAAAGCCGTTTTTCTTGAGCCAGAGGGCCAGGTTCATCATGTCTTCGTCGCTGGTGCCCGGGTGGGCGGCGATGAAGTACGGGATGAGGAACTGCTTCTTGCCGGCCTCTTCGCTGTACTTGTCAAACATCTGTTTGAACTTGTCGTAGCTGCCGATGCCTGGCTTCATCATCTTGCTCAGTGGCCCGCCTTCGGTGTGCTCGGGCGCAATCTTGAGGTAGCCGCCCACATGGTGCTGCACCAGTTCTTTGACGTATTCGGGCGACTTCACCGCCAGGTCGTAGCGCAGACCGGAGCCGATGAGGATTTTCTTGATGC
>CAYSIY010000163.1:0-5123 GCA_964431215.1 uncultured Limnohabitans sp. | reverse complement strand
CACCAGCAGCACTTCGTGCGGCGCGGTCGCGTCGGCCTTGGCGACCACGCGCTTGATCTTTTTCAGCTCTTCCATCAGGTGCAGCTGGGTGGGCAGGCGACCGGCGGTGTCCACCAGCACCACGTCCTTGCCGCGGGCACGACCCGCGCTCACCGCGTCAAAACTCACCGCGGCCGGGTCGCCGCCTTGCTGGCTCACGATCTCGACGGTATTGCGGTCGGCCCAGATGGCGAGCTGCTCTTTGGCCGCAGCGCGAAAAGTGTCGGCTGCGGCCAGCAGCACACTTTGCCCATTGTCGGCCAGGTGCCGCGTCAGCTTGCCGATGGATGTGGTCTTTCCCGCGCCGTTGACCCCCGCCACCATGATCACGGTGGGCTGTCGGGCGCCGATTTCCAGCGGTTTTTGCAGCGGGGCCAGCAGGTCGGCAATGGCATCGGCCAGCAGGTCTTTGACCTGGGCCGGGTCGCTGGCCTTGGCCTCTTTGACCCGGCGCTTGAGGTCGGCCAGCAGGGCCTCGGTCGCCTTGACGCCGGTGTCGGCCATCAAAAGGGCGGTTTCCAGTTCCTCGTACAGTTCGTCATCAATACGCGTGCCGGTGAAGACTGTGGCAATCGAGGAGCCGGTCTTGCGCAGACCGTTTTGGAGGCGCTGGAGCCAGCCCTGGCGCGCGGACGCTGCCGATGCGGCGTCGCCCCCGGTGGAAGATTGGGGGAGGGGGGCAGGGCTGCCGGTCGGGGCCTGCGGCGCAGGCGAGGAAGATGTTTTGCGGAAAAAACTGAACATGAGGGGAAAGTCAAAACTGGAAACGGTTTTTCGGGCGGCGGTCCGGCAGGCTTCCGGTTTTCAAGGATGATTCATTGTATGAAACCCCGCTTGCTCCCGTTCTTTTTGCTGGCGCTGGCCCTGCTGATGTCCGCGCCCTTTGTCCGCGCCCATAGCCCTTCTGCGCCTTTGGCTGCACAGACGTCCCAGGCCCGATCCACCCACACCTACACCCTCTCCAATGGCCTGCAGCTGTGGGTGAGGCCCGACCGCCGCGCACCCACGGCCGTGCACATGCTCTGGGTGCGTGTGGGCTCGATGGACGAGGTCGACGGCACCAGTGGCGTGGCCCATGTGCTCGAACACATGCTCTTCAAGGGCACGGCCCAGCTCGGGCCGGGCGAGTTCTCGCGCCGCGTGGCTGCGCTGGGCGGCCGGGAGAACGCCTTCACCGCCAAGGACTACACCGGCTACTTCCAGCAGATTCCCTCGAACAGGCTGGAAGACGTGATGAAGCTGGAGGCCGATCGCTTCGCCAATAACCAGTGGGCCGATGAGGAGTTCCGCAAGGAAATCGAGGTGGTCAAGGAAGAGCGTCGCCTGCGCACCGAAGACAACCCTCGCGCCTTGCTCTACGAGGCCTTGATGGCGACCGCACTGAGCGCCTCCCCCTACCGCCGCCCCATCGTCGGCTGGATGAGTGACCTGCAGGCCATGACGCCGCAGGACGTGCGCGACTTTTACCGGCGCTGGTACAGCCCGGCCAATGCGGTGGTCATCGTCGCGGGCCATGTGGAACCCGAGCAGGTGCGCGCACTGGCCGAAAAACACTACGGCAGTCTGCAGGCCCGGCCCGTGCCCGAGCGCAAACCACAGACCGAGCCCCCGCAAAAGGGCCTGCGCCGTCTGGAACTCAAGGCACCGGCCGAGCAAAGCTATGTGGCGCTGGCGTTCAAGGTGCCGCGCCTGGCGTCCCTGGAGCCCCGCCCCGAGCACGACGATGCGCTGGCCCTGACGGTGCTGGCGGCCGTGCTGGACGGCTACAGCGGGGCCAGGCTGGACAAGGCCCTGACCCAGGGCGAACAGCGGCTGGCCGATAGCGTGGGTGCCGGCAATGGGCTCATGGGGCGTGGCCCGCAGTTTTTCATCCTCGATGGCGTGCCCGCACCCGGCACCCCGCCTGAAGCGCTGGAGGCGGCCCTGCGTGCACAGGTCAGGAAAATCGCCGACGAAGGCGTGACCGAAGCCGAACTGCAGCGCGTCAAAACCCAGTGGGTGGCCAGCGAGGTCTACAAGCTCGATTCGGTGTTCAATCAGGCACGCGAACTGGGGGTCGCCTGGTCCCTCGGTCTGCCGCCCGACAGCGGCAGGCAGGTGATCGAGCGACTTCGGCGCGTCACGGCGGCTCAGGTGCAGGCTGTGGCCCGCAAATACTTCGGGGATGACGAGCTGACGGTGGCCATCCTGCGGCCCCAGCCCATGTCCGGCCCATCGCCCGCACCCCGCCATGTGCCAGGCGCCCGCCATTGACGGGAGACAGGAACATGAAACACCTCAACCCTCTCAAAAGCCTGCTCTTGCTGGCCGCCTTCGGCCTGTCCCAGGCGGCCCATGCGGTCTTGCCCATCCAGCACTGGCAGCAGCCTGGCGGCGCACGTGTTTATCTGGTGCAGAGCCACAACATCCCGATGGTCGATGTGCAGATCGATCTGGACGCCGGCAGCCGTCGCGACCCGGCGGACAAGCCGGGCCTGGCCTCGGCGGCGGCGGGTCAGCTGGCCAGTGGCCTGCGTGCCCAGCCCGGTGCCCAGGGACGCTATGCCCAAGCCCTGGATGAAAACCAGCTCGGTGAAGCCTGGGCCGATCTGGGCGCGAGCTTTGCCGCTTCGGCCAGCGCCGACCGGCTGAGCTTTTCGCTGCGCAGCCTGACCGATGCCGAGTTGCTGGACAAGGCGCTGCAGCTCGCGGCCCGGCAGATGGCGCATCCGGCTTATCCCGAGTCGGTCTGGCGGCGAGACCGCGACAAGATGGCTGCGGCCATTCGTGAATCGCTCACTCGCCCGGGCAGCGTCGCCCAAAACCGTTTTGCCGAAACCGTTTATGGGGGGCACCCCTATGGCCGACGCACCACACCCGAGAGCCTGCTTCGCATGGATGTGAGCGACTTTCAGCGCTGGCATGCGCAAGCCTTGCGCCCCTGCCGCGCGGTGGTGAGCGTGGTGGGCGATGTCACGCGTGCCCAGGCCGATGCGATGGTCAGACGCCTGCTGGCGCTGTGGCCGCAGGGCCGCTGTGAGCCGCTGCCCGCTGTGGCCGAGGTGCCTGAGCTTCAGGCCGCGCAGGACCTGCGCCTGCCCTTTGCGTCGGCCCAGGCCCATGTGCTGATGGGCCAGCCGGGCCACAAGCGCAGCGATCCGGACTTTTTTGCCCTGCTGTTGGGCAACCATATTCTGGGCGGGGGCGGCTTTACCTCCAGATTGACCGCCCAGGTGCGTGAACAGCGTGGCCTGAGCTACAGCGTCTACAGCAGCTTTGCCCCGGCGCTGCATGCGGGGGCCTTCACGGTGGGGCTGCAGACCCGGCCCGACCAGGCGGCGCAGGCGCTCGAGGTGGCGCGCCAGGTGGTCAGGGCGTTCGTCGAACAGGGCCCGACCGAAGCCGAACTGCAGGCCGCCAAGGACAACCTGATCGGTGGCTTTGCGCTGCGCCTGGACAGCAACCGCAAGCTGCTCGACAACGTGGCCAGCATCGCCTGGAATGGCCTGCCGCTGAACTACCTCGACCGCTGGACCGAAGAGATGGCCAAGGTGACGGTAGCCGATGTGCGCCGCGCCTTTGGCCGGGTGTTGCAGCCCGGGCGCATGGTCACCGTGGTGGTGGGGGGCCAGCCCTGAGGGGGCGGCATTTACACTGCGGGCATGCGCCCTCCATCCTCCTTGCCCGCCCCCCAAAGGCCCCTGACCCCTGCGCGTGGCCAGGCGGCGCACGAGATTCGCATCATTGGCGGTCAGTGGCGTCGAACACCGATCAAGGTGCTGGACAAGCCCGGCCTGCGACCCACGCCCGACCGCGTGCGCGAGACCCTGTTCAACTGGCTCGGTCAGGACCTCAGCGGCTGGCGTTGTGTGGACGCCTTTGCAGGCACGGGGGCGCTCGGCCTGGAGGCGGCTTCACGCGGGGCCGTTCAGGTGGTCGCGCTGGAGCAGGACCCGGCGCTGGTCAGGCAGTTGCAGATGCTGGCAGAGCGCCTGAAGGCCACCATGCTGCAGGTGCAGCGCGGCGACGCCGTGGCGGGCATGCAGCGCCTGACGCCCGGTGCTTTTGATGTGGTTTTTCTTGACCCCCCCTTCGACGGCCCCTGGTTTGAGCCCGCCCTCAAAGCTGCCGCCCGACTGCTGCCTGTGAGCGGCTGGGTGTACCTCGAAGCGCCTGCCGAGTGGACCGACGATACGCTCGCCCCTCTGGGTCTGCAGCGCATGCGCCACCTCAAGGCCGGCGCGGTGCATGCCCACCTGCTGCGCCGCACTGCATAATCTTCCGACCCCCCTTGCATGAGGCCTTGCGCATGAGCCGTTCCGTCATCGCCGTCTATTCGGGCACCTTCGACCCGCTCACCTTGGGCCACGAAGACGTGCTGCGCCGCGCAGCGGCCTTGTTTGACACGGTGGTCATTGCCGTGGCGCGTGCCGTGCACAAGAACACCTTGCTCAATCTGGAGCAGCGCCTGCAACTGGCCCAGGCCGCGCTGGCCGACTGCCCGAATGTCAGGGCCATGCCCTTTGATGGCCTGATCGTGGATTTCGTCAAATCGCAAGGTGCCAGCGTGATCGTGCGGGGCCTGCGCTCGGTCACCGACTACGACTACGAAACCCAGATGGCCGGCATGAACCGCCATCTGGCACCGCAGGTCGACACGGTGTTTTTCCACACCGGTGCCAACGTGCAGCACATCAGCAGCACCCTGGTGCGCGAGATCCACAAGCTCGGCGGCGATGTATCGGGTCTGGTTTCGCCCGCCGTGCTGGCGGGTTTGCAGGCTCTAAACTCGGGGGCATGAGCTCCGCCCCCTCCCAAGTCACCATCGCGCTCGGCGAGCGCAGCTACGACATCCACATCGGCACCGGCCTGCTGGCCCAGCCCGACACCTTTGCCGGCTTGCCCAAGGCGCAGGCCGCGATGATCGTCACCAACGACACGGTGGCCCCGCTCTATGAAGCGCAACTGCGCGCGGCCATCCGCCCGCATTACAGGCAGGTCCACACCGTGGTGCTGCCCGATGGCGAGGCGCACAAGGACTGGCAGACGCTGAACCTGATTTTTGACGCCCTGCTGGCCAAGGGCTGCGACCGCAAGACGGTGCT
>CAYSIY010000162.1:0-5164 GCA_964431215.1 uncultured Limnohabitans sp. | reverse complement strand
AACAGGCGCTGCGCCCTGTGGGCCTGTCAAAATAACGCCCCTATGCCTGCTTGAAGGTGATGACGATACCGGGCAGGAAGATGTTGATGAATCCTGAAAAAAAACTCTGGAGGCGCTTGAGCCCTTGGCAAATCCGTCTGACCAAGGCGGCGCTGCTGCTGAGCGATGTGGTGGCCATGCTCTTGGCCGCTTTGGTGGCTGCGTTTTGGGCAGAGCAATGGGGCGCAGTGGGCGATGCGCAATGGTTGGTGTCTCAGGACATTGAGCGCTATTGGGCCTGGCTGGTTGTGATGGGGGTGGGCATCGGGTTTTTTCTGGTGCGGTTTCGCCACTACAGCGACCGCAAGCCTTTCTGGACCGAGCTGGGCGAGCTGCTGCGGGTGCTGGTGCTGCTGGGGCTGCTGGATTTGGCGGTGCTGGCCATCACGCGCTGGAATTCATCGCGGCTTTGGTGGGCGTTGGTGTGGCCGCTGGCGGCCTTGTGGATTCCTTTGGGGCGCGCGTTGCTGCGCAGCTTGATGTTGCGCGGGCGTTGGTGGCAGCGTCCGACGGTCGTGGTGGGCACGGGCTCCAATGCCCACGAGGCGGTGGCCGCATTGCAAAGCGAGCCGGCGCTGGGCTTTGCGGTGGTGGCCCAGGTCGATGTGGCGCAGGCGAGCCGAACGATCAGGCGGTGGGCCAAGGTGCCCGGGGTGCAGTTTGTGCTGGCGGTCGAGCATGGGCAAAACGAGCAGCGCGAGCAGGTGCTGCGTCAGTTGGCCCACAGCAAGGCCGAAGATGTGAGCGTGATTCCGGCCATGCGCGGGGTGCCGCTGTTCGGGACGGACATTTCTTATTTCTTCTCGCACGAAGTGGCCATGCTCAAGCTGCGCAACAACCTGCGCTATTGGCCGGCGCGTTGGCTCAAGCGTTTGTTTGATCTGCTGGCGGCGCTGTTGTTGCTGGTGTTGGGGGCGTTGCCGTTTGCTTATCTGGCCTGGCGCATTCGTCAGGATGGCGGGTCGGCCATTTTTGCGCACCAGCGGGTGGGGCAGTCGGGGCGCATGTTTCCTTGCTTCAAGTTCCGCACCATGCATGTGGATGCCGAGGAGCAGTTGCGCCAGTTGCTCGAACAAGACTCGGCGGCACGTGCCGAGTGGGAGCGTGAGTTCAAGCTGCGCGAGGACCCCCGCATTACCCCGATCGGCCAGTTTTTGCGGCGCACCAGTCTGGATGAGCTGCCGCAGTTGTTCAACGTGATCCGTGGCGAGATGAGCCTGGTGGGGCCGCGTCCGATCATTCAGGCCGAACTGGCGCGTTACGGCGACGATGTGGATTATTTTTTGATGGTGCGTCCGGGCATGACGGGCCTTTGGCAAGTCAGCGGCCGTAACGATGTGGACTACGACACGCGGGTGTATCTGGACACCTGGTACGTCAAGAACTGGTCACTGTGGTACGACATCGCGATCTTGTTCAAGACGGTGCGCGTGGTGCTGGCACGCAAAGGTGCCTACTGAGCCACAAAGCCATGCTGTCGGTATGCCCATCCATGGATTCCCGCTTTCGCGGGAATGACGGGGAAGGGCGGGAATGACGCTCCCACTCCGTCATCCTCGCGAACGCGGGGATGACGGGGCCGGGGCGGTTATCGGCGGCGTCCTGCGTCTATCCATCGTTGTGTCATGCCTCTGGCAAGGTTATAGCGGGCGCAGTTGTACGGCTCGAGCTGGTCGAGTTCGGTGTTGGCAATCTGGCGAAGCGCCGCGCTGTCAGTGGCATGAACCTGCACATCGGCCAATGCGGCCTCCAGAGTTTGGCCGTAGACGACAACGTACTGCATCAGCTCGTTCAGGCTGCCCTGCTGCGAGGGTGTAGCGCGGCAGAGCCTCATGGCGGGCCGGCAGCGTGGGCGGTGTCATGGGGTGGCTAGCCTTGTCAATCTTGTCACGTGACAACAACAAGCCTTAATCTCGGCGTAGCCAGATGCGACAGGCAATATTTTTCGGTGAATGGTGTGTTGGTAAGTGTTTGGTAAGTGTTGTCCGTGTACAGTCAGTTACCAAAAAATATTAGGAGACTCTGCATGTGTGTCGTGTTAAAAAAATTAGCAGCTATTCTGCTAGGCATGATTTGCTTTGGGCTGCTTCCTGTTTTTGCACAGGATGCCATAACCAGTGCCAGTGCAGGACTGCGTGTGATGGTGGTCAAATCCAGAGGGGGAGCACCTGTCCATGAGATTTATGGTAGCTTGGAAGAGGTTCCTTCTCGATCGGCACACGCCATCATTCCCGGCGAAGTTCCTATTCGTGCCAGCACCTCAGATGGCAGTGATTGGTACGCAATAAATTCATCGGGTGGCAGCGGCAGTTGTTTTGTGCGTGCTGCCTCCCATTGGGATTTGAGAGATGGGCGCGGCGGCAGCCGTATATGCAACAGCGCGGTTGATGGCAACACTTACCGTGGTCTTGCCTATGACGGGCAGTTGTTTTATACACTGAGGTGGAGTGCAGATCGCCATTATTGGCAAAGCTATCTGAATTGGGACGATGTGATCAACAATCGCCCATATGCAACGCAGACCAGCAAAACGGTTGGTGACATTTACAGAGGTATCACATTCGACCCCTTCAAGCGTGTGTTTGTTTCGCTCGCACAAACGGGATCCAGCGTGTATATCTTGCGATATGCTACATTCAACGATATGGTTACCATTACGCCGCTGCCAAACCCGATAAAATTTGAGACAGGCGATCAATATGCTGGTATTGCAATGGGGCCAGCCAACAACACATTGGGGATTATTCTGGTTGCTGGTCAATCGAACGCTCTTGGAGAGCTTGCTGACGGTGCAAAGTTGCCCAGGCACTGGGCAGATCCCAATGTGCCGTTTTATTATCAAAATTACTCCTATTTTGACCCTGTTTCCCAAAATTCAGTAAGGCCCGGGACTTCGGGGTCAGTGCAAACATTGTCTACACAGTACATGCAAGGCGCTGCGTGGCTGCATTTTGGCCCTGAAATCCTTATGGCCAGAACGCTTGCTGAAAGTGATTCTATACGACGTTTTGCCATGGTCAAGGTTTCGGTGGGAGGAACCAATCTCTATGAACAATGGAATCCTCAAAACGCGCACAAATCCAATTTGATGTTCAAAATGCTCCAGGACAGCTATTCCAAGGCAAGCACCATGTGGAATGCGCAGAGCTGGCGTACACGTCTTATCGGTATTGCATGGATTCAGGGAGAAGCGGATTCAGGTAATTCGGTGACGTCATCTGCCTACTTGTCTAACCTGACAGAATTCATGAAACAGATTCGGACTATGGCCGGCAACACGTGCTTGCCAGTAGTCATCGCATCGGTGGCAAACAGGCCTGCTAATATAGGCTGGGATGTGGCAACCGTTCGCAGTGCACAACAGAAATTCGTCGCAAACGATAAATGTGCTGCCCTGGTTGAAACAAGTGATCTTCCTGTTTCAAGTGATAATGTCCATTACACTACAGATGGACAAATTGAGCTGGGCCGGCGTATGGGGCGTGCATACTTGAGTATCATTCGCCGCTGATGCGGCTTGAGTGAGTGCTTGGCATCATGGGTTTAATGAATACATGAAGAAAGTCATTATTCAGTCTTTGATCCTTTCGACCGTTGTACTGATGGCTTGTGACGAGATTAAAAACTCTCAGAGCACGTTGTCCAGCAACATTGGATTCGTGAAATCGCAGCAGCCTCATTTGTCGCCCGATTCAGCCGAGCTACAAAAAAATGTGGTATTTCCTGGTCGGGCAGAAACAGGCGGCATGGCGGTTTTTTCTTACGTGCCAACAAAACCACAAGTTGCAAAGCAATACGACCTCAGTACAGACCCGGCAGGGGCCATGCGTGATGCGTCAATGCTGGCCAAATGATGAAGGGGCTTGCCCTCGCGAAAGCGGGGAGCCACTGCACATTGGTCAGGTCTGACGTGCGCGGGCTTTGGCCAGGGCGGCTTGGATGATGGCTTTTTTGCGGTCGAGCTCGGCTTGTGCCTGCAGGCCTTGCTGGGGCAGGGTTGGGGTGTGGGTGTGGGTGTGGGTGTGGGCTTGCAGGTCGGCCAGTTTGGTTTCGGCTTTGGCGATTTGCCGGGCTTCGTGTTCCCGGGCTTCGCGCGCCAGGCGCAGTGTGCGGGCCTCGTAGCGTTGGCGTGCGGTGTCGGCCTCAGGCTGTGACCAGGCGGCCCAGCCGGTGCGTTCGCCCGTGACGTTTTCGAGCTGTATGCAGTCCACTGGGCAGACCGGGATGCACAGTTCGCAGCCGGTGCACCAGGGCTCGATGACGGTGTGCATGCGTTTGTTGCTGCCGACGATGGCGTCGGTGGGGCAGGCCTTGATGCACAGGGTGCAGCCGATGCACCAGGCTTCGTCGATGATGGCGATGCGGCGCGGCCCTTCGCTGCCGTGCTCTGCACTGAGTGGCAGGGGCACCTGGCCCGTGATGCGGGCCAGCCGCTCGATGCCTTCTTGTCCGCCGGGCGGGCATTGGTTGATGGGGGCCTGGCCCGAGGCCATGGCCTGGGCGTAGGCGGCGCAGTCGGGGTAACCGCAGCGGGTGCACTGGGTCTGGGGCAGGGCCGCGTGCAGCGCCAAAAAAAGCGCCTGCGGGTGGGCAGGCGCTGGCGGCACGTCGGGCGGCGGGGTCAGGCTTTGGCTTTCACCCATTGGGTTTTGACGCTGGATGAGGCGGAGCCCTGGGGGTTGGTGCGTTTGGCTGCTTTGGCCGGTGCGGCGGCAGGCTTGCTGGTCTTTTTGGCGGCCGGGGTCCTGGCTTGGGGGGTGGCGCGTGGGCTGGCGGTCTGCTGGCCGGCATGCTCCCGGATGAAGGCCACCACTTGCGGATACACCACCTCGCGCCAGCGGCGGCCACTGAAGATGCCGTAGTGGCCAGCCCCTTGCACTTCCAGGTGCTGGCGGTGGTTGGCGGGGATGCCGCTGCACAGGTCCTGCGCGGCGCGGGTCTGGCCGGAGCCGGAGATGTCGTCGAGTTCGCCTTCGACGGTCAGCAGCGCCGTGGTCTGGATGTCTTGTGGGCGCACGCGTTCGAGTTTGCCGTCCACGCCCCGCACATCCCAGTTGCCGTTGACCAGCTTGAATTCTTGGAACACGGTATTGATGGTTTCCAGGTAGTAGTCGGCGTCCATGTC
>CAYSIY010000161.1:0-5194 GCA_964431215.1 uncultured Limnohabitans sp. | reverse complement strand
GACCTGATGCTGCCGGGCGAAGACGGCCTGAGCATCTGTCGTCGTCTGCGCGCTGAAGGCCAGAAAGTGCCCATCATCATGCTGACGGCCAAAGGCGAGGATGTCGACCGGATCACGGGGCTGGAGCTCGGTGCAGACGATTACCTGTCCAAACCTTTCAACCCGCGCGAGCTGCTCGCCCGCATCCATGCGGTACTGCGCCGCCGACCCGCCCAGGAAGTCCCGGCAGCTCCGGGCCATGACCAGGAAGTCATCACCTTCGGTGAATTCGTGTTCGACCTCGGGGCACGCTCGCTCAAAAAAACCGGCAAGGAAATCGCCCTGACCAGTGGCGAATTCGCCATGCTCAAGGTGCTGGCGCGCCACCCACGCCAGCCATTGAGCCGCGACAAACTGGCGCAGCTTGCCCGCGGGCGCGAATTCGAGCCCTTTGACCGCAGCCTTGACGTGCAGGTCTCACGTTTGCGCAAGCTGATCGAAACCGACCCCACCAACCCGAAGATCATCCAGACGGTGTGGGGCGTGGGCTACGTGTTCGTGCCTGACGGGGCCGCCTGAGGTGACCGCAGAGCATGGGACCGTGCGCCGCACAGACAGGCGGCGCAAGTCACCAAGGCAGGGGCTGAGCCTCTTCTGGCGCACTTTCATGCTGCTGAGTCTGCTGATGGTGTGCAGCACAGTGGTCTGGCTCTTGCTGTTTCGTAGCCAGGAATACGAACCCCGCGTGCTGCGCAACGCGCACCAGATCGCCACGGTGGTCAACCTCACTCGCAACGCCCTGATCCACGCCGATGCCATTGCGCGCGTGTCCCTGCTCAAGACGCTGGCCGACGAGGAGGACGTGCGGCTGGTCATTCGCGAACCGGATGACCGGATCAAGCCCTTTGGCAATTCGGCACTCGAAGCTCAGCTTGCCGCCATCCTGATCGAGCGCCTGGGCGCAGGTACCGTGGTGGCTTCTGGCGTCAACGACGAAGTCGGTCTTTGGGTGGGCTTTCGCATCGAGAGCGACAGTTACTGGCTCCTGATGGACCCCGAGCGGCTTCGTCCGCTGAGCAATTCGGCCTGGCTGGTCTGGCTGGCCCTGGCGGCATGCCTTTCTCTCGTGGGTGCCGCCGCCATCGCGGCCCGGATCAACAGGCCACTCAAGCAGCTTTCGATGGCAGCCAGCCGTGTGCGTGAAGGCCGCTACCGCGAGACGACCCTCGATGAACAGGCCACCACTCCCGAAATTCGCGAGGTCAACTTCGGCTTCAACCGCATGGCCGAAAAACTGGCCAAGGTGGAAGAAGAGCGGCAGCTGATACTCGCCGGCATCTCGCACGACCTGCGTACCCCGCTGGCACGGCTGCGGCTGGAGACCGAGCTGAGTGTGCACGACCCCGAGGCCCGGCAAGCGATGGCGGCCGACATCGAGCAGCTGGACGACATCATCGAACAATTTCTGGGCTATGCCCGCCAGGAGCACAACCCACCGGAGCCGGTGCTGTTGATGCCCATCATCAGCAAATGCATCACCCCATTGCGCAATGCCCCGCTCCTGCAGATCCAGGTGCACGGCGCAGAGGATGTCACCGTCGTGGCTGATGCCGTCGAGCTGGGACGAGTGGTCTCCAACCTGCTGGAAAATGCCCGGCGCTATGGCCAAAGCCCCCAGGACGGCATCAGCCATGTCGTCATCGAGACGGAGGTGCGGGGCGATACGGTCTTTCTGCGCGTCCGCGATCAGGGCCCGGGGGTGCCCCCGGACCAGTTGCAGCTCCTGACCCAGCCGTTTTACCGCGGCAATGTGGCACGCACCTCAGCACAAGGATCAGGGCTGGGCTTGGCCATTGTGGAGCGTGCGATTGGCCGCATGGGCGGAAAATTCACGGTCTCCAACCACCCTGAGGGCGGTTTGCTGACAGTCATCGAACTCGAAAAAGGCCGCTGACAAGGCGAAAGTCGCCCTTCAGGCAGGACGCAACAAGGCGATCGCACGCGCCTCCATGGACTGACCCTGCCCCACCGGGCCGAGTTTCTCGGCCGTCTTGGCCTTGACGTTGACCTGCCCCAATGTCACACCCAAGGCCCGGGCAACACTGGCACGGATGTCGCCCATGTGAGGCGCCAGCTTGGGGGCCTGCGCCACGATGGTGCTGTCAATGTTCACGAGCTCCCAGCCCTGATCACGCACGCGACGCATCGCCTCCGCCAGGAGCACCGAAGAATCGGCACCCTTGAAGCGCACATCGGTGTCCGGAAAATGCCGCCCGATGTCACCCAGGGCCGCTGCGCCGAGCACGGCATCGGTGATGGCATGCAGCAACACATCGGCATCCGAGTGACCGAGCAAGCCCAGGGCGTGCGGAATTTCCACCCCGCCCAGAATCAGCTTGCGCCCTGGCACCAGGGCATGCACGTCCCAGCCTTCTCCAATCCTCAGGTTCATGTTCGGCTCCTCAATACCGCTTCGGCCAGCGCAAAATCGGCCGGATAAGTCACCTTGAAATTTTGCGCCGAGCCTGGCACCAGGCGCGGCCGCAGCCCCAGACGCTCCATGGCGCTGGCTTCGTCGGTGATGCCCGCAAAGCCGCTGGCGGCCACTGCCGCCAGGGCATCGTGCAAGGTCTGCAGACGAAACATCTGGGGTGTCTGTGCCAGCCATTTGAGCTCACGCGTCACGGTCGTCTCGACGCGACCGCCCGCTTCGGTCTTGAGGGTATCGGGCAAAGGCAGGGCCAGCAGCCCACCCACCGCGTCGTCGCGGCAGCTCTCGATCAGGCAACGGACTTCATCAGGCCGCACCAGACAGCGCGCGGCATCGTGCACCAGCACCCAGTCCTGCCCATCCACGCCTGCGCTCAGCATGGCCTTCAGGCCATTGAACACGCTCTCGGCGCGACTCGCACCACCGCAGGGTTCACGGAGAAAACGCGCTGGCCAGCCCCTCTGCGGCCAGGCAAATCGGTCCGTTCTGGACAGGATCACCCGGCCACTGGCGATCTCGGGCACCGAGGCCAGCGCCTGCACGGTGTGCATCACCATCGGCCACCCGGCCAGGGACTGGTACTGCTTGGGCTGGGCCGTGCCGGCACGGGTGCCGGTGCCTGCGCAAGGGATCAGGGCGTGAAACAAGCTCATCGCTGCCCATTGTAGGAGCGGTCTCTGACCGCGATCAGGGGAAGACATCACCGTCAGAGACCGCTCCTACAATCAAAGCACTCACCCCCCCTCCGTTTCTGGCGGGGGGTAATTCTGTTTTGCTGCACCATGAATCTGCCTGTCCTGCACACCGGTCAACGCTTTACCCTCCCCCGCCCGATGGGCTGTGCCGACGCCGTTTTGCTGGCGCAATTGGCCGAACGAGAAAAGGCTGCGGGCAAACTCACCGCCCTCATCACTGCCGAGGCCACCGATGCCCAGCGTCTGATCGACGAGATGGCGTTTTTCGCGCCTGACCTGCGCTGCGTGATGTTTCCAGACTGGGAAACCCTGCCGTACGACACCTTCTCACCCCACCAGGACCTGATTTCCGAGCGGCTGGCCACGCTCTGGCGCATCCGGCAACGCCGGCACCCCGAAGCGGCCGATGTGGTGCTGATCCCGGCCACCACCGCGCTCTACCGCCTGGCCCCTCCCTCCTTTCTGGCGGGCTACACCTTCGAGTTCAAAGTCCAGCAAAAGCTCGACGAGGCGCAGCTCAAGAGTCAGCTCACCCTGGCGGGCTACAACCATGTCAGCCAGGTGGTCAGTCCCGGCGAATACGCGGTGCGTGGCGGCCTGATCGACCTGTTTCCCATGGGCTCGCCCGTGCCCTACCGGGTGGACCTCTTCGACGACGAGATCGACAGCATCCGCACCTTCGACCCCGACAGCCAGCGCAGCCTGTATCCGGTGCCGGAAGTGCGGCTGCTGCCCGGGCGCGAGTTCCCGATGGACGAAGCGGCGCGGGCGCGCTTTCGCAGCCGCTGGCGAGAGTTGCTCGAAGGCGATCCGACCAAAAGCCGTATCTACAAGGACATGGGCAATGGCGTGGCCACGGCGGGCATCGAGTACTACCTGCCTCTGTTTTTTGACCAGACCGCCACGGTGTTTGACTACCTCGACGTGGAGGGCCAGACCGCCACGCTGGTGCTGCACGGCGATCTGGAACCGGCCTTTCAGCACTTCTGGCAAGACACCCGGGAACGCCACCGCCTGGTGCAAGGCGATCCGGAGCGTCCGGTGCTGCCCCCGGAATCGCTTTTCCTCACGGCAGAGCAGTTCTACACACGCGCCAAAGCGCATGCCCAGCTGTCTTTGCGTCCGGGGGTCGAGGAACTGCAGGACAACACCCTCGCCCAGCCCCTGCCCGACCTCACCGTGGTTCGCGGCTCAGGCGATCCGCTCTCGCGCCTGCAGACCCACCTCAAGACCAGTCCGCACCGGCTGCTGATCCTTGCCGAAAGTGACGGCCGCCGCGAAAGCCTGCTGGACTTTGTCCGCGCCAGCGGCCTGACGCCCCCGGTCTTTGACAACCTGGCCGAATTCCTGGGCAGCGAGGAAAAAATCGGTATCGCCACCGCGGCGCTGACCAGTGGTTTCCACTGGCTTGAGAAAGGCATCGACCTTGTCACCGAAACCGAGCTCTTTGCTGCAGGACCCACCACACGCCGCCGCAAAAGGCAGGAACAGGTCAGCGACGTCGAGGCCCTCATCAAAGACCTGAGCGAGCTGAACGTGGGCGACCCGGTGGTGCACAGCGCGCACGGCATTGGCCGCTACCGGGGACTGGTGAACCTGGACATGGGCCAGAAAAACCCCGACGGCAGCCCTGCGCTGCAGGAGTTTCTGCACCTCGAATACGCCGACCAGGCCACGCTGTACGTGCCGGTGAGCCAGCTTCAACTGATTGGGCGCTACACCGGGGTGGCTGCCTCCGAAGCCCCGCTGCACAGGCTCGGCAGTGGCCAGTGGGAAAAAGCCAAACGCAAGGCCGCCGAGCAGGTGCGCGACGCCGCCGCCGAGCTGCTCAACATCTACGCCCGCCGCGCCGCCCGCGAAGGCCATGCCTTCCGCTACAGCCCACAGGACTACGAGACCTTTGCCAACGACTTCGGCTTTGAGGAAACCGCCGACCAGAAAGCCGCCATCCACTGCGTCATTCAGGACATGATCAGCCCCCGACCGATGGACCGGCTGGTCTGTGGCGATGTGGGTTTTGGCAAGACCG
>CAYSIY010000160.1:0-5228 GCA_964431215.1 uncultured Limnohabitans sp. | reverse complement strand
GGTGACCGACTCGAACTTCACGTTAGGAAAGTCTTTGGCCACCTTGAGCATGGGCTCCATGTAGCCAAAGCTGGGCGTGAAGATGATCTGGTGCCCCTGCTGGGCCAGGTCCCGGATCACGCGCTCGGCATCGGCCCCTTCGGCCACATCGGCCACAAAAGTGGTCTTGACCTGCGGGCCCAGCGACTGCTCCACGGCCTTGCGGCCCTCGTCATGCTGCCGCGTCCAGCCCGCCTCGGTGATGGGCGAGACATAGACAAAACCCGCCCGCACCGGTGGCGTGACCGGTGTGGATTGCGCGAAAGAAAAGGGAGAAAAAAAACAGGCGGCCACGAGCGTGGCTGCGAGGTTTTTGTACATGGTGGTCCTCTACATGGCCCCGGGGATGAAACAAAACAAAACCCGCCGGGGCGCGGGTTTGGTTATGATTTTAACGTCCTCGCACAACGGTCGCGGATTGAAGCCATCGCCATGCAACGCAAGATGGCTAAAATGGCCATTTATCCCCTTGCCAGGAGTGCCACATGCGCATCACAGCCACCGAGGCCAAGAACCGATTTGGCAACATTTGCGCACAGGCCAAGCGTGGGCCCGTGTTCATTGAAAAAGCCGGCCGCATCGACAGCGTCATCTTGTCTGCCAGCGAATACCAGGCCTTGGTAGCACGGCAGAGCAGCACCCCGCAATCCCGCAAAAAAGCCTTTGAGGCAGAACATAAAGACTGGATTGCCCTGCACAACGCACAGGTTCATGCGCACGGCATTCCCGGTGACGACCTGCGCCCATGGTGACCCAGTGGCCCAGTACGACGTCTACCCCAACCCCAGTCACAGTGCCGACCAAGGCATTCCCTTTGTGGTGGTGATTCAAAGCGATTTGCTGGACGCTCTGGCCACACGTTTGGTGATTCCGCTGGCAACACCAGACTACGCAGGTCCGGCACCAGAAAAACTTTGTCCATCGATCACTGTGCAAGGCCAGACACTGCGTGCCCTGACACACTTCACAGCACCTTTGCCCACTCGGCAACTCAAGCGCAGGGTTGAAAACCTCGCCTTGCAATCGAACGCACTGGTGACCGCCTTGGACATGGTGTTGTCCGGGGTTTGATGGCTGCTTTGAACAATTGAAATCTGAGCTCGATTCCAGTCCTGATTCATCCCTACACCAGCACTTGCTGGTCCAGGGCCTTGCTCCAGTGCAGCACCTCTACCCGCTCACGCAGGCCACAGGTCCAGAAGGGGTCGGTCTGCATCAGCTGGTGGACGGCCTCTTTGGACGGGGCTTGCACAATCCACAAACCGCCTTTGGGATCCTGACCGGGTTCCTCTCGCAAGCTTCCCGCAACGCGGACTTGCACCTGATGCGCGGCCACCCAGTCGATGTGGGCCTGCAAACAGCATTGATTTTCTTCTTGTATTCTTTTCCCAGCAGGTGCGTCCTGACTCATTCCCTGGGCATCCACCCTGTGCGCAAGGCATGCGCCCAGTCCCGTCTGTGCCGCTTTTCGGCCAACAACGCCATCGACTCATGGTCATAGGGCACACCGATCAACTCCCAATGCCAAACACCATGAACTTTTTCGATCACGGCATAACGCGCATCCGGACAACCGTTTTCGATCCGATGGAAGTGACTCAAGGGATAAGGGTGATCGTCCTCGTATGCGGGCAAGCCCACGCTGCCTGGATTGATGATCAATAAATCGGCACTCCATCGAACTGCGCGCGGCACATGGCTGTGGCCGCAGGCCAGCAGGGTGATGTACTGGGGCAGGCGTCCAGCCAACCGTTCCTCGATTTCGCTGGGGGTGGCCAATCGGGCCCCATCGCCCTCGGGGGTTTCCAGCAAATACTCGGTGTCGCTGCGCGGACTGCCATGGCAAAGTGCCAGGTCGCCGCCAAGGTGTTCGGGCCACGCCTGCGCATGGTGTAGTCGGGTATCCGCAGAGTCCATGTGGGTCGCCAGCCAGCTTTTGGCCGCAGTGTCCAATTGGCGCCATGCGTAAGCATCCGATGGGTTATGCCGATCCACCGGTAAGCGCAATAGCTGGCGCTCATGGTTGCCTGCCACACGCAGCCACGGCAACTCCCTGAGCCGATGAGCGGTTTCAAGGGGCAACAGGGGACCGCTCAAGGTGTCCCCTAAATTCACCACACATTGGATCTGCCGGGCTTGCATATCGGCCATCACAGCCTCCAAAGCAGCCAAATTACCATGGATATCTGACACCAAGGCCACACGCATCCCGAACCTCCCTGTTTGATTCGTTAGTTGATCGGCCAGACCCCGCCGCCCTGCAGCAGCCAAGGCGTGCTCTTGAAGGCGTATTGTCGATGGCAAGTGACTGCTGTTCAGGCATCCGCTGCATGCTGGAGGCGGCCCATCAATCCTGCTCGGCAAATTGCTGAAACACCTGCTTGAGCGCGTGCATCCAGCGGTGCTTGTCTTCCTCGGGTGCAAAGCTCGCCTCGATGCTGTGGGCGGCCAGGCGGTAGGCGTGCGGAGCGCCCAGGTGCAGGGCGGCAAAGGTCTGCAGGTAGTTGTCCAGCAAATAGCCGCCAAAGTAGGCCGGGTCGTCGGAATTGATCGTCACGCGCACCCCGGCGTCCAGCATGCGGGCCAGATTGTGGTCGGCCAGGTCCTTGAAGACGCAGAGCTTGAGGTTGGAGAGCGGACACACGGTGAGCGGCATTTGCGTGTCCAGCAGCCTCTGCATGAGGGCGGCATCGTGGATGGCCTGCACGCCGTGGTCAATGCGCTCGACCTGCAGCACATCCAGCGCGCTCCAGATGTAGGCCGGTGGCCCCTCCTCGCCGGCATGGGCCACCACGTGCAGTCCCAGCGCACGGGCGCGTGCAAACGCACGGGCGAATTTTTCGGGCGGATGCCCGACTTCGCTCGAATCGAGCCCCACGCCGATGAAGTGCTCACGCCAGGGCAGAGCCGCGTCCAGCGTGGCCAGGGCCTCGTCTTCGGACAAATGCCGCAAAAAACACAGGATCAGGTCGGCGCTGATGCCCAACTGCGTGTGCGCATCGGCACAGGCCCGGCTCAGGCCCTCGATGACCGCCTGCATCGGCACGCCACGGGATGTGTGGGTCTGCGGGTCAAAGAACAATTCCGCGCGCACCACACCATCGGCCTGGGCGCGTTCAAAGTAAGCCCAGGCCATGTCATAAAAGTCCTGCTCGTGCAGCAGCACGCTGGCCCCGGCGTAATACAGGTCCAGAAAACTCTGCAGATCGGTAAAGGCATACGCTGCCCGCAAGGCCTGCACATTCGGGTAGGGCAGCGTCACGCCGTTGCGCTGCGCCAGCGCAAAGATCATCTCGGGTTCGAGCGAGCCTTCGATGTGGATGTGCAGCTCGGCCTTGGGCATGGCCCGCAGCAGCTCAGGCAAACGGTGTGGCGCGATGGCGTGGACTTTGAACATGGCGATCTCGGTGGCGTGGGGCGGTCAATAGCCGGCCCGGGATAAAAAAAAGCCGCCTGGCACAGGCCAGACGGCTGGAGGCATGGATTCCCGATCGGGTCGGGAATGACCACCATGAAGGCGTCATCCTCGGGCTTGACCCGGGGCGTCATCCTCGGGCTTGACCCGGGGATCCATGGCCAGTCATCACTTGCCGCTCGGCACCTTGCCTTCCACGCCCTTGACGTAGAAATTGACACCACCGAGGAACTTGTCGTCGGCCACAGCGTCCTTGGCCAGCACTTCCTTGCCGTCCTGACCGACGATCGGGCCTTTCCAGATCACGAAGCTGCCGTCTTTCAGGCCGGCACGGATTTCGTCCACGCGCTTCTTGGTGTCTTCGGGCACGTCGGCGGCCACGGAAACCATGTCGATCGCGCCTTCTTTCACGCCCCACCACACACCGCTGTTGCCGGTCCATTTGCCTTCGAGGGCATCACGCACGGCCTTGATGTAGTAAGGGCCCCAGTTGATGATGGCCGAGCCCAGGTGGGCCTTGGGACCATAGGCGGTCATGTCGCTGTCCCAGCCGAAGGCGCGCTTGCCCATTTTCTCGGCGGTCTGCAGCACGGCGCTGGAGTCGGTGTTCTGGAACAGCACATCGGCACCACCGTTGATCAGCGAAGTGGCGGCCTCGGATTCTTTGGGCGGATTAAACCATTCGTTCACCCAGACCACCTTGGTCTTGATCTTGGGGTTGACCGACTGGGCACCCAGGGTGAAGGTGTTGATGTTGCGGATCACCTCGGGAATTGGAATCGAAGCGACCACGCCCAGGGTGTTGGTCTTGGTCATCTTGCCGGCGATCACACCGGCCATGTAGGCACCTTCGTAGGTGCGGCTGTCATAGGTGCGCATGTTGTCGGCGCTCTTGTAGCCGGTGGCATGCTCGAACTTGACATCCTTGAAGTCGGCGGCGACCTTGAGCATGGGCTCCATGTAGCCGAAGGTGGTGCCGAAGATCAGCTTGTTGCCCTGCTGGGCCATGTCGCGGATCACGCGCTCGGCGTCGGCGCTCTCGGGCACTTTTTCGACGAAGGAGGTCACCACCTTGTCGCCAAACTCGGCCTCGATGGCCTTGCGACCGTTGTCGTGTGCAAAGGTCCAGCCACCGTCGCCCACCGGGCCGACGTAGGCAAAAGCGATCTTGAGGGGCTCGGCCTTGGCCACAGGGGCTGCCGGGGCCTGGGCCTCTTCTTTCTTGCCGCAGCCGACCAGGGCGGCGGCGGCCACGGCGGTCAAAGCGACCAGCTTGATGACCGAACGCTTGGAGAAGTCTGTCATGTCAGTTCCTTTGTGAATGAACAGGATGGGTTGAACAATAAATGATTATGAACCCGGATGAAAAGGCCGGCCCAGGGAGGCCGGCATATTCACCCGGATCCAGGTCGGATTACGCGAGATCAGGGCCAGCACCACGATGGTCGCTACATAGGGCAGTGCCGAGAGGGCCTCGCTGGGCACCTCGACACCGGCCCCCTGCAGGTGGAACTGCAGCATGGTCACGCCGCCGAACAAGTAAGCCCCAAGCAAGACACGTGCCGGACGCCAGGTGGCAAAGGTGGTCAGGGCCAGGGCGATCCAACCCTTGCCGGCCACCATGCCCTCGACCCACAGCGGCGTGTAAATGACCGAGATGTAAGCCCCGGCCAACCCGCACAGCGCCCCGCCCAGGACGACGGCCGCCAGGCGGATGCGCCGCACCGGATAGCCCAGGGCATGGGCCGCCTCGGGGGACTCCCCCACCGCCCTG
>CAYSIY010000159.1:0-5236 GCA_964431215.1 uncultured Limnohabitans sp. | reverse complement strand
TGGTGTCGGTCTCGCGGCGCGCGGGCTTGCCGCAGACCGGGCAGGTCACGCCGGCGTGAAAAGCCTCGTGCTTGTGCAGCGGATTGCCCGAACCGTCAGGGATGCAGTCCTGCGGCAGCACCACGGGCAGGTCTTTTTCGGGCACGGGCACCGCACCGTGTTCGTCGCAATGGATGATGGGGATCGGCGTGCCCCAGTAGCGCTGGCGGCTGATGCCCCAATCGCGAAGACGCCAGGTGGTTTTCTTCTCACCCAGCCCTTTGGCGGCGAGCAGTTCAGCGACCTTGTTGACCGCGGCTTTGTAGCCCAGACCGTCCAGTTCACCGGAGTTGACGCAAACAGCGCGCTGTTTTTCACCGTACCAGTCTTGCCAGCGGCTCGCATCGAACCCGGTGGTTTCGGCTGGGGCGGCCTCTGGCGAGGAATCGGAGCGTGCGACTGACGAGCCAGAGGCCGCCCCAGCCGAAACCACACCCACCACCTGCTTGATAGGCAACTGGTACTTCAAAGCAAACGCAAAGTCGCGCTCGTCGTGCGCCGGCACGCCCATCACGGCGCCATCGCCGTAGCCCATGAGCACGTAGTTGCCCACCCAGACCTCAACTTGCGCCCCCGTCAATGGATGCGTCACAAACAGGCCGGTGGGCATGCCCTTTTTCTCTTGCGTGGCCAGCTCGGCTTCGGTGGTGCCACCGGTCTTGCATTCTTCAAGGAAAGCCGCCAAAGCCGGGTTGCGGGCCGCGGCATGCAGCGCCAGCGGGTGCTCGGCCGCCACAGCGCAAAAGGTCACGCCCATGATGGTGTCGGCCCGGGTGGTGAAGACGTACATCTTGCCGTCGCCAATGAGCTGACCGTCTGCGCCCCGGATGTCATGGGTGAACGCAAAACGCACGCCCTCCGATTTGCCGATCCAGTTTTCCTGCATCAGGCGAACCTTGTCGGGCCAGCCCTCCAGCGTCGCCTTCTCGTTGCCCATCTGCACGTGGTCGAGCAACTCTTGCGCATAAGCGGTGATGTTGAGGTAATAGCCCGGGATCTCGCGCTTTTCGACCGGTGCACCGGTGCGCCAGCCTTTGCCGTCAATGACCTGCTCGTTGGCCAGCACGGTCTGGTCCACCGGGTCCCAGTTGACGATCTGGGTCTTGCGGTAGGCGATGCCTTTTTCCAGCATCTTGAGGAACAGCCACTGGTTCCACTTGTAATACGTCGGATCGCAGGTGGCGACTTCGCGCGACCAGTCGATGGCCAAGCCCATCGCCTGCATCTGCTTTTTCATGTAGGCGATGTTTTCGTAGGTCCACTTGGCCGGCGGCACCTTGTTCTTGAGCGCCGCGTTTTCGGCGGGCAGGCCAAAGGCGTCCCAGCCCATGGGCATGAGCACGTTGTAGCCGCGCATGCGCAGCTGGCGCGTGAGCATGTCGTTGATGGTGTAGTTGCGCACATGGCCCATGTGCAGCTTGCCGCTGGGATACGGCAGCATGGAGCAGGCGTAGAACTTCTTTTTGCTCTGGTCTTCGCTGACGCGGTAGGCGTCACGGGACGCCCAGCGGGCCTGCGCGGCGGCTTCGACGTCGAGGTGGCTGTACTTGTCTTGCATGATGGCCTGATTGTAGGGCGTGGGGTCTGGCGGTCCCGGGGTTTGACGCTCCTGGGGAGCGCTGAGTGGGCAGACGCCGCCCTCCCCGTCGCAGGCTCAATTTCGTCAGGCGGCGTCTGCCCACTCAGCGCATCAGGCCTGCCCGGACTTTTGCGCAACACCAAGGTTTGGGGTGTGGCGGGGGCAAGGCGCCGAAATTGAGCTTGCGACGAGGTGCCTTGCCCCCGCCACACCCCAAACCGCCCCCAAAGACGCAAAAATCAGCGGGAAGCCGGCTGCGCCACGAACCCGATGCGGGACAAGCCCGCCTTCTGGGCGACGCCCATCAGCACCACCACCTGCCCGTATGGCACGGCTTCATCCACCCGAAGCTGCACCTCGGTGTCGCGGTTGCGGCGGGCAACCGACTCGAACTGCTGCGCCAGGGCAGCGGCGTCCAGCGGCTTGTCATTGAAAAACAGCTGCCCCTTGGCGTCCATGACCACCGTCACCGACTGCGGCGCCTCGCCCGACTGCAACCCCTCGGCCTGTGGCAGATCGAGCCGGATCGCGCTGGTGAGCAGCGGGGCCGTGAGCATGAAAATCACCAGCAGCACCAGCATCACGTCCACCAAGGGCGTGACATTGATCTCGCTCATCGGCGGGGCGGTGGGGCGGCGTTCGAGACGGCCGAAGGCCATGGCACTCAGTCCTTGCCGGCCAGCAGGCCGCGCAGGTCGTGGGCAAAGCCTTCAAGTTCGGCCTCGATCTGGGCGATGCGGCGGCCCAGCAGGTTGTAGCCCAGCACCGCCGGAATCGCCACGCCCAGACCCAAGGCCGTCATGACCAGGGCTTCGCCCACCGGACCGGCGATCTTGTCCACCGTCAGTTGACCGGCCTCCGCCATGCCGGTCAGGGCATTGAAGATGCCCCAGACCGTGCCCAGCAGGCCGACAAACGGCGCGATCGAGCCCGCCGTGGCCAGCACGGTCTGTCCCCATTGCAGACGCTGCAGCACCCCATGAAGGGCGTCGCGCAAGGTACGGGTGAGTTGTTCGTGGCGCAGACCGGCACCGGCCAGCGTGCCGCTCAGGGGTTGTTCGGTGGCCTCGATGAGTGGCAGCAGGCTGCGGTCACGGTCAAAGGCCGGCAATTGCTCACGGGCAGCGGCAAGATGGGGCGCCTGCCAGAAGGCGGCGATGCTGCGAGGCAGATCGGTCTGCACACGGGCCAGGAGACGCCACTTCCAGAAGATGACCACCCAACTGGCGACCGACAGCGCCAGCAACACCAGCGCCAGAAACAGATTGAAGGCGTCGCTGTGCAACCAGAGGTCGGCCAGGCTCATGGCTCAGCGCAGATGGAGCACGTCGAACATGTCGAACAGGCCTCGCGATTGCCCGGCCAGGAAACGCACCGCACGCAGGCTGCCTTGGGCGTAGGTGGCCCGACTCGAGGATTTGTGTGTCACCTCGATGCGCTCGCCGGTGCCGGCAAACAGCACGGTGTGGTCGCCCACGATGTCGCCACCGCGGATGGTGGAAAAGCCGATGGTCGACGGGTCACGCTCACCGGTGTGACCGTAACGTTCGTACACGGCGCACTCTTTCAGGTCGCGTCCGATGGCCTCGGCGATCACCTCCCCCATCTTGAGCGCGGTGCCGCTGGGCGCGTCCACTTTGTGACGGTGGTGGGCCTCGATGATCTCGATGTCGTAGCCGGTGGCCAGCGCCTGCGCGGCCATTTGCAGCAGCTTGAGCGTGACGTTCACACCCACGCTCATATTGGGTGCCATGACGATGGCGATGTCCTTGGCGATTTCGGCGATCTCGGCTTTCTGCTGCTCCGAGAAACCGGTGGTGCCGATCACCGCCTTCACCCCCAGTTCGCGGCAGACCTTCAGATGGGCCATGGTCCCCTCTGGCCGGGTGAAGTCAATCAGGAAAGCAGCATCCTTGAGCCCCATGGCCAGATCGCTGGTCACGTTCACCCCCGACACCTTGCCCAGCCAGGCGGCGGCATCCTGGCCCAGTGCAGGGCTGGAGGCGATGTCGAGGGCACCCGCGAGGCGACAGTCATCGGTCGCCAGGATGGCCTCGATCAGCATGTGGCCCATACGGCCAGAGGCTCCGGCCACGGCAATGGCCTGAAAAGGATTTGAAGCAGGGACGGTCATGGCATCAGATGGGTCTCAGGGAGCGCTGCCTGCAGTGCAATGCACTTAACGAGGCGCCGACTCCAGCGGGGGGTAAGTGGCCGGCAAAGGCGAGGGAGCAACAGCGGGGGCTGCAGGTGCCCGACTGGCGGGAAATTGACGTAACTGCTGTTCGGTCGCTTCGAGCGGGGGAATCTTGCCGACCGGGCGTGGGCGGCTCAGTCGCTGGGCAAACTCAGCCTCGCTGGGCAACTCGTCACCCTCTATCCGGGCCAGCACATCGTTGCTGAAAAACAGCGTGAGCCGGAATTTCTGGGTGGGCACACCTTGGCGACGGATGGAAAAGGCATAGTCCCAGCGGTCCTGATGGAAAACGCTGGTGAGCAAGGGCGTACCCAGCACATCGAGCACCTGGGCGCGGGTCATGCCCGGCTGCAGGTATTGGCGCTGCTCGCGCGAGACAAAATTGCCTTGCACAAGGTCAGGCACATACGGTTTGAAGGTGTCACTGCCCGCCCCACCGGTGACGCCACAAGCAGACAATCCTGTTACGAGAACCAGGGCAAATGCCATGAAGGGCAGGCGAATCGTCGACAAAGCTGTCATGGTTGAAGGTGGGCCGATATCATCGAGGCATTGTAGCGGTCCGCCTGCGGCCCGACCTCCCCCCATCCGAGAGCCCCATGCAGATCGACGACCTCAAGAACACCGGCCTCAAAGCCACGGTGCCGCGCCTGAAAATCCTGGAAGTTTTCCAGCAGCGTGTACAGCGCCACATGACGGCCGAAGACGTATTCAGGCACTTGCTGCAAAACGGTGCCGAGATTGGCCTGGCCACGGTGTACCGGGTTCTGACCCAGTTCGAGCAGGCCGGCCTCCTGCATCGCAACCACTTTGAAAGCGGCAAGGCGGTCTATGAGCTCAACGAGGGCCAGCACCATGACCATTTGGTGTGTCTGGACTGTGGCCGTGTCGAAGAGTTCTATGACCCGGAAATCGAGGCCCGCCAGCAAGCGGTCGCCCAGGCCCAGGGTTTCGAGATCGCCGACCATGCCCTGAGTCTGTACGCCCACTGCACCCGCAAGCCCTGCCCGCACCGGCAAAGCTGAGCGGGGCAGGGCTCACTCCATGGCCCGGCGCTGCCGCTCCATGAACTCGGCAAACGTATCGATCCCGCGCATCTGAAGGATGGTGTTGCGCACTGCCGCCTCCACCAGCACCGCGATGTTGCGACCAGCCACCACCTGAATGACCGCCTTGCGCACCGGAATGCCCAGGACGTCCTGGGTCAGCGGCTCTGCAGGCAGGCGATCGTATTCCCGCTCCAGCGTTTCCTTGCGCACCAGATGCACGATGAGTTTGAGTCGCATCTTGCGCCGTACTGCGGTCTCTCCGAAGATGGCCCGGATGTCGAGCAATCCGATGCCACGCACCTCCAGCAGGTTCTGCAACAGGTCGGGGCAGCGGCCCTCCAGCGCGCTCTGGCTGATCTGGTAGAGGTCGAC
>CAYSIY010000158.1:0-5255 GCA_964431215.1 uncultured Limnohabitans sp. | reverse complement strand
CAGGTCAGCCAACTGGATGACGGCCTCCTCCTGAATCTGCGGGCGGCCCATGATCCATTCGGCCAGACGTGCGTATTTGGACAAGCCGATCACATTGGTGTGTTCGTTGGGCATCACGCCGATCCAGATGCGGCCAATCACCGGGCAAAAGTGGTGGCTGCAGGCGCTGCGCACCGTGATCGGGCCCACGATCATCAGCTCGTTGAGGTGTTCGGCGTTGGGAAACTCGGTGATCTCAGGGCCCCTGACGTAGCGGCCCCGGAAGACCTCGTTGAGGTACATCTTGGCCACGCGGCGGGCGGTGTCGCCGGTGTTGTGATCGTTTTCGGTGTCGATCACCAGGCTGCCGAGCACCCCCTTCATCTTGTCGGTGACCTCGTCGAGCAGTTTTTCGAGCTCGCCGGGTTCGATGAATTCGGCAATGTTGTCGTTGGCATGAAAGCGCTTGCGGGCCGACTTGACCCGCTCGCGGATCTTGACGGAAACGGGCACACCTTCGTCTGGGTCGGGCGTGGATGCGTGATCAGTCATGGCGTTTTTTTTCATCAATATGGACCATGGTAACAGTGAACGGTGTCAGCCCTGGTGCAGGGGTTTTGCGCCCGGAGGGCTGTGCATGCACCGCAGGGCGATGCTCAGTAGCGCTTGCCCGTCAGGAAAAGCGCCAGACGCATCAGAGCAAAGGCGATGCGGTCGCGACATCGCTGGTGCCATGACCGACGGCGATAGCTTTCAACAGACACCGGCTCGCATTGCCCGACCATGATCTGTTCGAGCCGTGCATGCAACTGGCGGGCAAAGTGGGCGTCGGCCACCAGCACATTGGCCTCGCGGGCCAGCAACAGACTCAGGGGGTCGAGGTTGGACGAGCCAACGGTGGCCCACGGACGGTCGTGCCATGGGTCCACCACGGCCACCTTGGCATGCAGGTAGCTGGCGGTGTATTCGTGAATTTCGATGCCGGCGGCCAACAAGGTGCCGTACACCGGGCGAGCCGCGTGGTATTGCATGAAATATTCGTAGCGTCCTTGCAGGATGAGCCTCACACGCACCCCCCTGCGGGCCGCCATCACCAGGGCCTTGCGCAGTCTTCGGCCCGGCAGGAAGTACGCATTGGCGATCACCACTTCGCTGCGTGCTGCGGCAATGGCTTTGCGGTAGGCTTTTTCGATCTGGCTGCGGTGACGCACGTTGTCGCGCAGCAGCAGGCCGGCGCGGGCAACCCTTTGACCTTCTTGGGCCGGGGCATCCTGTATCCAGGGCAAATGCAGGCCTGCGGCCCGAAATGAGCTGAAGGCCTCCGGAAAGTTGTGCTGGCGCACATGCCGCACAGCCTGCAAGCGCCACCACAACTGGGTCATGGTCTCCTGCACTTGCTGCACCAGGGCTCCGCGTGCGCGCACTGCAAAATCAAGCCGGGGTGACGCCAGTCGCCCATGGTGGGGGTCATGCCAGTCATCAAGAATGTTGATGCCACCACAAAATGCCAGCTCGCCATCGATCACCGCGAGCTTGCGGTGCAGCCGTCGCCAGCGGCTGGGTATGAGCAGCCCCAGTGTGCCCAGTGGGGAGTACACGCGGCAGTCAACGCCGGCCTGCGCAAAGCGGCGTTGCCACTCGGCGGGCAAACGGGATGTGCCCACCCCGTCCACCACCAGCCACACACGCACCCCCCGCAGGGCCGCACGCTCGAGTGCCTGGGCCACTTCGGCAGCGGTGCCATGGAAATCAAAAATATAGGTTTCGAGCTGGACTTGCGAGCGGGCGCGGTTGATGGCGTCGATGAGCTGGCGGAAGTAAGCCTCTCCGCCCTCGATCAGGTGCAGTTGGTGACCGTCCGTGAGCGTGCGCTTGTGTGGCATGGTCAGTCGAGCCAGTCCAATTCGGCCACCAGGGGCAAATGGTCGGACATGCGCTGCCAAATGCGGCCCTGCGGCACCATGACCGAGACCGGCCGCAGGCCCCGCACGTACACATGGTCCAACTGGGTCAGGGGCAGTCGGGCAGGATAGGTCGGCATGCGTGGCCCCGCCCATTCGTGCAGGCCCGCCAGCGACAGAAGACGGGTCAGCCGCTGGCCCCAGTCATTGAAGTCGCCCGCCAGAATCACCGGCTCATCGCCCGGGATGTGCCGGGCGATATAGGCCTGGAGCTGGGCCACCTGGCGCTCGCGGCTGCCTGCAATGAGCCCCAGATGGACCACCAGCACATGCACCTTCTGTCCGGCCAGGCGCACCTGGGCGTGCAGCAGGCCGCGCTGCTCGAAGCGGTGGTCCGAGATGTCCTGATGCTGGTGCGAGAGCACTGGCCAGCGCGAGAGCAGTGCGTTGCCATGCTCACCGTGCCGGGTGATGGCATTGGTGCGGTAGACCGGCTCATAGCCCTCGGGGGCCAGAAAATCGGCCTGCGACTGCTCAGGCCAATGGGCAAACCGCCGCTGCTCGCGGCGGTTCATGAGCCGCACCTCCTGCAGGCAGACCAGGTCGGCGTCGAGCTGTTCGATGGCGTGGCCAATGTTGTGGATTTCCAGCCGCTTGCCCGGCCCCAGGCCCTGCACCCCCTTGTGGATGTTCCAGGTGGCCACGCGCAGCACCGGGTGTTCGTGTGGCGAGCGGATCATTGCAGCCACTCCAGCATGCGCGGGAGCATCAGGATGGCCTCGGCATTGGACGGAGAAAACACGCTGTCGGCCGCTTCGCGCCAGGGCAGCCACTGCTCGGCGGTGTGCTCTGCCGGGCTCAGCAGCACGGGCATGACGCAGGGCACTTGCAGACCAAACACCCGTTCGGTGTTGCGGCTCACGCCCGGCGCATAGCGCCAGCGCCAGGCGGGGTAGATGTCATAGACGTTCTCCAGACCCCAGTCTTGCAAGCGGCATGACGCGGCCAGCGCATCGATGCCGGTTTCCTCGCGCACCTCGCGCACTGCCGTGTCCCGCCAGCTTTCATCCGGGTGGTCCTTGCTGCCCGTGACCGACTGCCAGGTGCCGGCGTCGGCCCGGCGAATCAGCAGCACCTCCAGCGCGGGGGTGTGAATGACCACCAGCACGGATTGCGGAATTTTGCAGGAGCGCTCTGGAGTTGCCATTTTTTCATTCTAATGAGGCGCTGCTAGCATCAGCGGCATGTGGAATCAAGTCATCAACACCCCCCACGTGCCAGCCCTTCTGCAATGGCAAGGCCTGCGCATCCTGCCAGGGCTGAACGCGGTCACGGGCGATGAAGGCTCGGGCAAGACGCGGCTCTTGCGCGAACTGAGCGAAAGCAGGTCGGACGCGCTCTGGCTCGACTTGCGCCTGCCCGAGCACGATGAACAAACGCCTGAAGAAGTGTGGGCGCAACTCCAATCGCGCTGCCCGCGCTGGGATGCCGAGCTGCAGGCCGACCTCTCGGACGCGCTCGATTTGCAGGACCATCTGGGCAAGCGCCTGTTCATGCTCTCCACCGGCAGCCGTCGCAAGGTGGCGCTGGTGGCCTTGCTCGCCAGTGGCGCGACCCTCACCTGCATCGACCAGCCTTATGCGGCGCTGGACATCCCGTCCGCACGGCTGATCCGCGAATGTCTGGAGGACGCCGCCGGGCACCCTTCGCGGGCCTGGATCGTGGCCGATTACGAGGCGGACACCCACCTGGCCTGGGCCAGTCACCTCACCCTGCCCTGAAGCCCCGCAAAAACGCCACCGCAAGGTGGCGCTTTGGATGGATCCTCGGGTCAAGCCCGAGGATGACGGTGCGGTAGGTTCAGGCCCGAGGGTAGCGCTGTGCTTCAGCTTGCCGCTGCCGGATTGCGCAGCTTGATGTGCAGCTCGCGCAGTTGCTTCTCGTCGACCGGGCTGGGCGCTTGCGTGAGCAGGCACTGGGCACGCTGGGTCTTGGGGAAGGCGATCACGTCGCGGATGGACTCGGCCTTGGTCATGAGCGTGATGAGGCGGTCCAGGCCAAAGGCCAGGCCACCGTGCGGTGGCGCACCGTATTGCAAGGCGTCGAGCAAAAAGCCGAACTTGAGCTGCGCGTCTTCGGGCGAAATCTTGAGGGCCGAGAAGACCTTGCTCTGCACTTCGGCACGGTGGATACGCACCGAGCCGCCACCGAGCTCCCAGCCGTTGAGCACCATGTCGTAGGCCTTGGCGATGCAGCGGCCCGGGTCGGTGTCCATGTAGTCCTCGTGGCCGTCCTTGGGCGCGGTGAAGGGGTGGTGCACGGCGTTCCAGCGGTCTTCATCTTCGTCGTGCTCGAACATCGGGAAGTCCACCACCCACAGTGGTGCCCAGCGGTCTTCAAACAGGCCGCTCTTCCTGGCAAAGTCGCTGTGGCCGATTTTCAGGCGCAGCGCGCCAATGGCGTCGTTGACCACCTTGGCCTTGTCGGCACCAAAGAACAGGATGTCGCCGTTTTGCGCGCCGGTGCGGCGCAGGATTTCGGCAATGGCCGCGTCGTGGATGTTCTTGACGATGGGCGACTGCAGTCCCTCCCGACCGGCAGCTACGTCATTGACCTTGATCCAGGCCAGGCCCTTGGCACCGTAGATCTTGACGAATTCGGTGTAGCCGTCGATCTCGCCGCGGCTCATGTCGCCACCGCCGGGCACGCGCAGGGCCACCACGCGGCCGCCTTGAGTGGTCGCAGGGGTGCTGAAGACCTTGAAATCCACGTCCTTCATGACTTCGGTCAGCTCGGTGAATTCGAGCTTGACGCGCAGGTCGGGCTTGTCCGAGCCGAAGCGGAACATGGCTTCGGCATACGGCATGATGGGGAACTCACCCAGGTCGATGGCCATCGTCTTCTGGAAGACATGCTTGATCATGCCCTGGAACATCGCTCGGATGTCTTCTTCGGTGAGGAAGGAGGTCTCGATGTCGATCTGGGTGAATTCCGGCTGGCGGTCGGCGCGCAGGTCTTCGTCACGGAAGCACTTGGTGATCTGGTAGTAGCGGTCGTAGCCGGCCACCATCAGGAGCTGCTTGAAGAGCTGCGGGGATTGCGGCAGCGCGAAGAACTGGCCATCGTGCACGCGGCTGGGCACCAGGTAGTCGCGGGCGCCTTCGGGCGTGCTCTTGCCGAGCATGGGGGTTTCGATGTCGATGAAGCCCAGCTTGTCGAGGTAGTTGCGCACCTGGACGGCGGTCTTGTAGCGCAGCATCATGTTGCGCTGCATCTGCGGGCGACGCAGGTCGATCACGCGGTGGGTCAGACGCACATTTTCAGAGAGATTTTCTTCGTCCAGCTGGAAAGGCGGCGTCACTGCCGGATTCAATA
>CAYSIY010000157.1:0-5262 GCA_964431215.1 uncultured Limnohabitans sp. | reverse complement strand
CATGCTCACCCTCTGCGGCTTTGCGGCCAGCAATTACTACAACAAGGTCAAATTCGCCCTGCTCGAAAAAGGCGTGCCTTTTCAAGAGGAGCTGGTCTGGGTCGGGCAAACCGATCCGGCCTGCAGCCCGCTGGGCAAGGTCCCCTACCTCAAGACCGAGCAGGGCCCGCTGTGCGAATCGGCAGTGATCTTGGAATACATCGAGGACCGCTATCCGCAGTCGCCCTTGCGTCCGGCGGACTCTTATGCGGCCGCCAAGGTGCGCGAATTGGTGACCTTTCTGGAGTTGCACCTCGAGCTCGTGGCCCGCAACCTCTATCCCGAGGCTTTCTTTGGGGGCAAGGTCAGTGATGCCGCGAAGGAAAAGACCCTCGCCCAGCTGGAGAAGAATGTGGCGGCATTTGGCCAGCTGGCCCGCTTCGATCCTTTTGTGGCCGGCCCCACAATGACCCTGGCCGATTGCGCCGCCGTGGTGCATCTGCCGCTGGTCAGCGGCGCCACCAAGATCATCTATGGGCGCGACATTCTGGCCGACCTGCCGGTGCGCGACTACCTCAAGCGCATGGGTGAGCGTCCGGCCCTGCAAAAGGTCAACGCCGACCGCAAGGCCAACACCGAGCTGCTCATGGCCCGTGCGCGGGCCAAAGCCTGAAGCATCTCCCGGGCGGTCATTCCTGTTGATGCGCATCAATGTTCCGGCATCGTGTTTTCCTACGATGGGGGCATGAACACCGCACAAACCGAAACACATCGCCAGACGCTTTTGCTTCTTCGCCAATCTTTGCTCGATCGCATCGCCCATGAGCGGGGAGGCGTGGTCTCGCGTGCTGACATGGCGGCCGAGCACGACGTCCGCGCATCGGACGCCCGCGCCCAGGCCACCACCGAGATCAATGAAGAGTTCGCGATGAACGAGCACGAAACGGCCGAGTTGCTCGCGATCGAGGCCGCTCTGGAGCGCATGGCCCAGGGCGCTCATGGCCAGTGTCTGGACTGCGGCGTCACCATTGCCGAAGCCCGGCTGCAGGCCTGTCCCACGGCGCTGCGCTGCACGGCGTGTCAGAACCTTTTCGAGGCGTCGCACTGAAGCCTGCCGCGCCGCCTCTTTTTCATGCCCGGTGACGGACCGGGCGGCTCGTTCATGGTCCAATCGCCTGGGCAGGAGGTAGGAACATGTCATTGGCCATGTCTTGGGAAGAATGGGCCGCGCAGGACGCGGTAGGGCTGGCCGCCTTGGTGCGTCAGGGGCAAGTGACACCCGCCGAGTTGGCCGCGCAGGCGGCCGCTGCCGTGGCCAAGGTGAACCCGGCGCTCGGGGCGGTGGTCGAGGTGTTCGAGGATGTGATCGCTGACCCGTTGCGCGACGGCATGAACCCCCAAGGACCACTGGCCGGGGTCCCGTTTTTCATGAAGGACCTGGGGCCGACGCTCAAGGGCCGCTTGCAGGAAATGGGCTCGCTGTTCATGCGGGGCCACCGTCCCGAGCTCGACAGCTTCCTGACCGGGCAGATCCGCAAGGCGGGCCTGAACATCATCGGCCGCACCACCACCCCCGAATTCGGTGTCTGCAGTTCGGCCGAAAACCCGGCCGTGTACATCACGCGCAACCCCTGGAACCTTCACTACACCACCTGCGGTTCGTCCGCCGGCACCGCCGCTGCTCTGGCCGCAGGCGTGCTGCCCTTGTCGCACGCCACCGATGGCGGGGGCTCCATCCGCATCCCGGCCGGCTTCAACGGCAACATCGGCCTCAAGCCCTCGCGCGGCGTCTTCTCAATCGCGCCGGGGCTCTCGGACATCAGCGGTTTCGTCTCCACCCAGGGTTGCCAGAGCCGCACGGTGCGTGACACGGCCGCCTTTGTGGACCATTGCCGTGGGGGCGCCCCCGGCGAGTTCATGCCCTACTGGATGCCGAGCGAGCCGTATACGCAGCTCATCGGACGCGATCCGGCTCCCTTGCGCATCGCGCTCTCGCACGAATGGGGAGACTACCGCGCCACGCCGCACATCGTTGCCGAACTCGAGCGTGCAGGGCGCTATTTGCAGGGTCTGGGCCACCATGTCGAGTGGTCCCGGCCGGATGTCGACTACCGGGCGGCTTTTGCGGCACAGACACTGTGCTACATCAGCAATTTTTCGCAGACCATCTCCAACCTGCTGGCCGCACGCCGGCTCGATGCCCCACCCGAAGGCCTGGTGGAGCCGATCAACATCCGGATCTGGCAGGAGGGCCTGCGCACCACCTGGGCCGAGCGTGCCCGCATGCAGGCGGTGTTCAACACCACGGCTCGCGGTTTCGGGGCCTTCTTTGAAGAGTGGGACATCCTTCTCACCCCTATCACGGCGCTGCCCACGCCCAGGCTGGGCACCACCGAGTACCTCACCCTCAGCGACAACCCCTCTGTCCATGACTGGTTCGAGCATCTGTGGCGCTTCTTCGCCTACACACCGCTGACCAACCTCTGCGGCATTCCCGGTATTTCGCTGCCGATGGCGGTGCAGGAGAACGGCTTGCCTTTTGGCATCCATGCCCAGGCGCGCCAGGCCAGTGACGGGCTGCTGCTCCAACTGGCCGCACAAATCGAGCGCGCACTTGGCGGCCGGTGGAACGATGGCCGCCGTCCTGCGGTGCATGTCTGCACATGATGTATACTTCGCGCCTGATTTGACGAAGGCCCATCGCCCGATGGGCTTTTGTTTGTACCGATTCATTCCCCGATAGCTCAGTCGGTAGAGCGCCGGACTGTTAATCCGTAGGTCCCTGGTTCGAGCCCAGGTCGGGGAGCCAAAGTTTTGCGGGATTAGCTCAGTTGGTAGAGCGATACCTTGCCAAGGTATAGGTCGAGAGTTCGAGCCTCTTATCCCGCTCCATGTTCAAAGGGCCTGCGTCAGCAGGCCCTTTGTCTTTTCAGGAAGCGACATCCTCCAGCACCTGGCCATCGTCCAGCAGCGCGCCGCTGCGGGCCAGATCGCCGAGCAATTGCCGCAGCCAGGTGTCCATGGGTTGGCCGTCTGCGTGGCGCTGGTGCAGGCCCCGCAGATAAGGCACTTGCCCGGCCCAGCGCATGAAGTCCGGATGCGCGACGCGACCGAACTCCATCAGCTTGAACTTGAGCAGCACCTTGGCGCCATGGCGCGCGTGTTTTTCGGGGCTCTGCACAAAGGATTCGAGACGGCTGCGGGCGCGTTGCAGGGCACCTGCGGTGTCGGCGAACACCCGGCCATGACCGGGGATGAGGGTGAGCGGGTCCAGGCGCTCGATCAGGTCAAGCGTGGCAGCCACCTCGTCAAAACCGGACTCGCCTTCGAGTTCGGGGAACACCACGCCGAAGCCGTTTTCCCAGAGGGCATCGGCCGAGATCAGCAGGCGGTGCTCGGGCGCGAACAGGATGACCGAATGCGGGTCATGGCCTGGTGCCGCATGCACCTGCCATTCGGTGGCGGCCCAGCGGTGGCTGCTGCCCGGCTGCAGCAGGCCCTGGATGGCAAAGGGCGGGCAGGTCTGTCCGGTGGGTTCGTAGCTCAGATCGGTCTGGCGCCAGGCCTGCACCGGTGCGGCCAGGCCGGGGGGGATGCGGGTGTCCAGCGCCGGGTAACGGACCTGCAGCGCCGCATTGCCGCCGCAGTGGTCGCTGTGCAGATGGGTGTTGACCAGGCGGTCCAGCGGCCGCCCCGCCAGCGCATGTTCCAGCAAGGCCAGCGTCTGCGCAGCGTGGCTGAAGTAGCCGCTGTCCACCAGCGTGGCGCTGTCGGCATCGGTCAGCAGGATGTTGTTGGACGAGAGCCAGCCGCGCTCGAAGACCTGAACGCCGGCGGGCAGGAGAGGGTCGAAAGCCATGAGCCCAGTTTAGAGGCACTGGCCAGGCGCTGTCCGGCAGGCAGTCCCCTGCCGGACAGGACCGGTCACTTGCCGCTGCGAAGCTCGCGCCGCAGAATCTTGCCCACATTGGTCTTGGGCAATTCGTCGCGGAACTCGATGTACTTGGGGCGCTTGTAGCCGGTGAGGTTCTCATGGCAGAAGCGGGCCACCGCGTCTTCGGTCAGCATCGGGTCGTTGCGCACCACGAAGACCTTGATCGCCTCGCCCTGCATGGTGTCGGGCACCCCCACTGCCGCACACTCCACCACGCCGGGGCAGGTGGAGATCACGTTTTCGAGTTCGTTGGGGAAGACGTTGAAGCCGCTGACGATGATCATGTCCTTTTTGCGGTCCACGATGCGGGTGAAGCCGTCGTTGTCCATGATGCCGATGTCGCCAGTCCGCATGAAACCATCGGAGGTGAAAGTCTTGGCGTTTTCCTCGGGCTTGTTGTAGTAGCCCGTCATCACGTTGGGCCCCTTGATGCAGATTTCGCCCGACTCCCCCACGGGCAGGCTGTTGCCGTCGTCGTCCTTGATGGCGATCTCGATGCCCGGCAGGGGCAGGCCGATATTGCCGCTGAAGTGCTTTTGCGTGACCGGGTTGTTGGTGCCGATGGCGCAGGTCTCGCTCATGCCCCAACCTTCGATCATGGCGCTGCCGGTGGCTTGCTGCCACTGTCGTGCAGTGCCTTCCGAGGCCGCCATGCCGCCCGCCTGGGTCAGGCGCAGGGACGAAAAGTCGATCGTCTTGAACATCGGGTGGTTGAGCAGGGCATTGAACAGGGTGTTGACGCCCGGCAGGATGTGGAAAGGCCGTTTCTTGAGCACCTCGATGAACTTGCCGAAATCGCGCGGGTTGGGCACCAGCGTCATGTGCGAGCCCTGGCGGATGGCCAGCAGGCACAGCGTGAGCGCAAAGATGTGATAAAGCGGCAGCGCCGCGATCGAGTTGACCTTGCGCAGGTCGCCAATGCCTTCAAGCGCCGGACTGAACCAGGCTTCGGCCTGCAGCATGGCCGCCGCCACGTTGCGGTGGGTGAGCATCGCGCCTTTGGACAGGCCGGTCGTGCCCCCCGTGTACTGCAGGAAGGCGATGTCGTCCAGGGTCTGAGGCGTGGGCTTGAGGGTGAGCTGGTGGCCGGTGCCCAGCGCCTTGCGCCAGGGGGTGACCTGTCGGCCCTGATCCAGCGGCAATTCGTATTCGGGCACCAGCTTGGCCAGATGGCGCACCGCGAAAGTCATCCAGCGGCCATACCAGGGACCGAGCATGTCGCCCAGCGCGGTGATGACGACGTGCTTGATTTGCGTGTGCCCGATCACTTCCTGCAGGGTGTGGGCGAAGTTCTCCAGGATCACGATGGCCGTGGCACCCGAATCCTTGAGCTGGTGTTCGAGTTCGCG
>CAYSIY010000156.1:0-5375 GCA_964431215.1 uncultured Limnohabitans sp. | reverse complement strand
AAAACGGCGCGGGGTTGAGTTGGAAGATCGCAAACACCAGCGCAATCGCCGTGAGCGCTTTCTCCCCTCCTGACAGCAGGTGAATGGTCTGGTTTTTCTTGCCCGGTGGCTGGGCCATGACCTGCACCCCTGCGTCCAGGATTTCCTCGCCGGTCATCACCAGACGTGCTTGTCCGCCACCAAAGAGCTCGGGGAACATGCGCCCAAAGTGCTGGTTGACGATCTGGAAGGTTGAGCCGAGCAATTCGCGGGTTTCCCCATCGATCTTGCGGATGGCGTCTTCCAGGGTATTCATCGCATCCATCAGGTCGGCGTTTTGCGAATCGAGGAAGGTTTTGCGTTCGCGCGCCACCGAGAGCTCGTCCAGGGCGGCCAGGTTGACCGGCCCCAAGGCGGTGACTTCGCGTTGGAGGCGATCAATCTCACCTTGCAGGCCATACAAGCGCACCTCGCCGACCTCGATGGATTGGGCCACTGCATCCAGATCGGCCTGGTGATCGGTCAGCAGCTGGGTGTACTGCTCCAGACCCAGTCGCGCCGCCTGCTCCTTGAGCTGAAGATCCGTGATGCGTTGACGCAGCGGCTCCAGTTCGCGCTCGAAAGCCACGCGGCGCTCGTCGCTGGCGCGCAGTTTGGCGGTCAGATCGTCGTAGGCGCTGCGTTTGGCCGCAAGGGCCTGTTCACGCTCGAGCTTCACGGCCAGCGCATGCTGCAAGCCGCCTTGCGCGGCAGCGTCGCTCAGTCGGGAGAGCTCGTCCTGGGCGCGCTGCTCTTCTTGCGCAATGCTCTGCAACTGCTGCCGGGCCGTCTCGAGGGTCCGCTGAAGCTCGCCTTCACGCGCCTGCAGACTGCGTCGGGCGAACTGCGCTTCCTGGGCCTGACGCTCCAGGCTGCGCTGCTGCTCGCGGCATTCAGCAAGCTTGCGCTCGGCCTCGATCACGCGTTCGTCCAGGCTGGCGTGGCGCTCCTGGCTGTCGGCCAGTTGCATGTCCAGCTCTTCAAAACGGGCCTCTGCCGTGACGCGACGCTCCTGCAATTCCTCCAGCAAAGCGTCCACCTCGGCCAGATCGCTTTCGATGCGCTGACTTTGCTCGCGCATCTGCTCGGCCAGCTGGGACAGGCGCATCGTCTCAACCTGCAGCTCATGGGCGCGGGCCTGCGAGGCAGTGGCCTCCTGACGCGTGCCGATCAGGCGGTGCGAGGCCTCGGCATAGGCGGCTTCGGCTTTGACCAGGGCCGTCCGGCTTTCTTCGGCGATCAGGGTCTGCGCACGCAGCTGCTTGTCCAGGTTTTCAATTTCCTGAGCCCGGGCCAGCAGGCCGGCCTGCTCGGAGTCCTGCGCATAAAAGCTGACGCTGTGGGCGGTGATCGCATGCCCTGACTGAACAAACAGGGCTTCACCCGCCTGCATCTGAGCCCGCCAGGCCAGGGCTTCGTCCAGACTGGGAGCGGTGTGACAGCCCTGCAGCCAGTCGGCCAGGAGTGCCGCCAGGCCCGCATCGCTGACCCGCAGCAGATCCGCCAGAGGGCGGCAGCCTGGCGGCAAGCCTGCGCGTGTGGACGCAGGGGCAGCGTTGGGCGGGCTGAAAAACGCGAGCTTGGCCGGTGGCGCATCGTTGGCGAAGGCGCGCACCATGTCCAGGCGAGAGACTTCCAGCGCCGCCAGCTTTTCCCGCAGGGCCGCCTCCAGGGCGTTTTCCCAGCCGGATTCGATGTGGATGCGGCTCCACAGGCCCTCGAGCCCCTCCATGCCATGCTTGGCCAGCCAGGGCTTGAGCTTGCCGTCGGTTCGAACCTTCTCCTGCAGCGCCCTGAGCGCCTCGATGCGGGCGGTCAGATCCGCCAGCCGGGCAGACTCCTCATTGACCCCTTGCTGACGCCGACGACGGTCTTCGTCAAGCAGCGGCACCTGCGCCTGCAGTTCTTCGAGCCGAGCGTGAGCCGTCGCGGCGGCCGTTTCGGCCTCGGCCAGTTGCTCGCGCAGGGTGGCCAGACGCGCCTCATCCGGCGCGGCCAGGGCATTGCGGTCGGTCAGCAGCCGTTCGCGGCGCTGGCCAAGCTGCCGGCTTTGCTCTTCGATGCTGCGCTGCTCGGCGGCCAGCACCTGGATCTGCTGCTGCACCTGGGCCACCGAAGCACGCTGCTCATTGGCCTTGCTCTGGGCCTGGCGCAAGGCCTCTTCGAGGTCGGGCAGTGCCATGGCCTGGTCTTCGACCTGGGCGGCCAGCGTCATGCTCTGGTCTTCGGTCAGGGCCGCCTGTTCAGCCAGGCTCTCGAGCTCGATCTGCGCCTGTTCGCTGCGTTGCTGCCACTGCGCCGTTTGCTCACGCAGTTGCAGCAAGCGTTGCTCGGCCCGGTGGCGGCCTTCCACCACGAAGCGGATTTCGGCCTCGAGCTTGCCCACCTCGGCACTGGCCTCATAGAGCTTGCCCTGGGCCTGGTTCACCTCGTCACCGGCCGCGTAATGCGCCTGGCGAATCGTCTCCAGATCGGCTTGCACATGTCGCAGATCGGCCATGCGCGATTCCAGCGCGTTGATGGCCTGGTCCACCTCGGCCTTGACCTTGCCCTGGTCTGCCTCGGCCTCGCGGCGCTTCAAGAACCAAAGTTGGTGTTGCCTGAGTGTGCTGTCGGCCTGCAGGGCCTTGTAGCGCTGGGCCACCTCGGCCTGCTTTTCGAGCTTTTCGAGGTTGGCGTTGAGTTCACGCAGAATGTCTTCGACCCGGGTCAGGTTTTCGCGGGTGTCCGACAGACGGTTTTCGGTTTCCCGGCGGCGTTCCTTGTATTTGGAGACGCCCGCCGCTTCTTCGAGGAACAGGCGCAGCTCTTCAGGCCGCGACTCGATGATCCGGCTGATGGTGCCCTGGCCGATGATGGCGTAGGCCCGCGGCCCCAGACCGGTGCCGAGAAACACGTCCTGCACGTCGCGGCGGCGCACCGGCTGGTTGTTGATGAAATAGCTGCTGTTGCCATCCCGGGTCAGCACGCGCTTGACGGCAATTTCGGCAAACTGGCCCCACTGGCCACCCGCGCGGTGGTCGGCGTTGTCAAACACCAGCTCCACACTGGAGCGGCTGGCGGCTTTGCGGCTGGTGGTGCCATTGAAGATGACGTCCTGCATGGACTCGCCACGCAGCTCGGACGCCTTGGACTCACCGAGCACCCAGCGCACCGCGTCCATGATGTTGGACTTGCCGCAACCGTTGGGGCCGACCACGCCCACCAGTTGCCCCGGGAGCATGAAGTGGGTCGGTTCGGCAAACGATTTGAAGCCCGAAAGCTTGATGGAATTGAGTCGCACGGCGGTCGGCTGTCACTGTGAATGAACACCACAGAATTCAAAGGAAATTTCCGGATGTCCGAACGGGTTTTGACGCAAGGCCAAGACCAAACTTCAATGTTAACCGAGAGCCATCCCGGATAATCGGGGAATGAATCCTCTCCTCTCGAAGCTGCAGCCCTACCCTTTTGAACGGCTGCGCCAGTTGTTTGCCGGCGTCACGCCCCATCCTGCCCAGCGCCACATCAGTCTGGGCATTGGCGAGCCCAGGCATGCCACCCCCGCCTTCATCCAGCAGGCCCTGACCGATGCACTGGGCACCGGACTGGCCGGCTACCCGGCCACTGCGGGGGAGCCTCGCCTGCGCCAGGCCTGCGCCGCCTGGGTGGAGCGCCGCTATGGCCTGAAACTGGACGCCGCCACCCAGGTGCTGCCGGTGCTGGGCTCGCGCGAGGCCTTGTTCTCGCTGGCGCAAGCGGTGATCGACCCCACCCAGCCCGACGCCACCGTGCTCAGCCCCAACCCTTTCTATCAAATTTACGAAGGGGCCGCCCTGCTGGCCGGGGCCACGCCCTGGTTTGTGCCCAGCGACCCGGCGCGTAACTTTGCCTCCGACTGGGACAGCGTGCCCGCCGAAGTCTGGGCACGAACGCAACTGGCCTATGTCTGCTCGCCGGGCAACCCCACCGGTGCCGTAATGCCTCTGGCGGAGTGGGAAAAGCTGTTTGACTTGTCCGCGCGGCACGGCTTCGTGATTGCGTCCGATGAGTGCTACAGCGAAATTTATTTCCGTGACGAGCCGCCGCTGGGCAGCCTGGAGGCCGCCGCCAGGCTGGGCCGCGGCTTTGATCGCCTGATCGCCTTCACCAGCTTGTCCAAACGCAGCAATGTGCCCGGCCTGCGCAGCGGCTTCGTGATGGGCGATGCAGCCCTCCTCCAGCAGTTCCTGCTCTACCGCACTTACCATGGCAACGCCATGAGCCCGGTGGTCCAGGCGGCCAGTGTGGCGGCCTGGAACGATGAGGCCCATGTGCTTGAAAACCGCCAGCTCTACCGCACCAAATTTGCGCAGGTCACGCCCGTGCTGGCCAAAGTGCTGGACGTGAAACTGCCCGACGCCAGCTTTTACCTTTGGGCCGCAGTGCCTGCCGGTTGGCAAGGCGACGACGCGGCCTTTGCCAGGGCACTCTACGCGCAGGAGAACGTCACTGTGCTGCCGGGCAGCTACCTCGCGCGCGAATTCAACGGTGTCAACCCCGGGCGTGGTCGCATCCGCATGGCCCTGGTGGCCGAAACCGGCGAGTGCCTGGAAGCGGCCGAGCGCATCGCCCGATTCGTCCGCCAGCATCCGAACAAGGCTTGAACATGAGCCCCGTCACCCCAAGCTGCCACCCCACCCTGCGTCTGGCCGAGCAACTGATCGCCAGACCGTCCGTCACCCCGGATGACGCGGGCTGCATGGACATCATTGCCGATGCCTTGAAGCCGCTGGGCTTTGCCTGCGAATTCATCGACTCCGGCCCCGAATCGTTCCGTGTGCGCAACCTCTGGGCCAAGCGCGCTGGTACATCGGGCCAGACCCTGGCCTTTGCCGGCCACACCGATGTGGTGCCCACCGGCCCACTCGCTCAGTGGGCCAGCGACCCGTTTACCCCCACCCACAAGGACGGCAAGCTGTATGGCCGTGGGGCCAGCGACATGAAAACTTCGCTGGCGGCCATGGTGGTGGCGGTGCAGGAGTTTCTGGCGGCCCATCCGAACCCCGCGCTGGGCATCGCATTCTTGCTGACCAGTGACGAGGAAGGCCCGGCGCTCGACGGTACCGTGGTGGTCTGTGAGCGCCTGAAGGCGCGCGGCGAAGCACCCCAGTTCTGCATCGTCGGTGAGCCCACCTCGGTGCAGCGCACAGGCGACATGATCAAGAACGGCCGCCGCGGTACCCTGAGCGGCAAGCTCACCGTCAAGGGCGTGCAGGGGCACATTGCTTACCCGCACCTGGCCGACAACCCCATCCATCGCCTGGCCCCGGCGCTGGCCGAACTGGTGGCCATTCGCTGGGACGAAGGCAACGCCTTCTTCCCGCCCACCAGTTGGC
>CAYSIY010000155.1:0-5381 GCA_964431215.1 uncultured Limnohabitans sp. | reverse complement strand
GGGCGCGCACCACCGAGAGCCAGGTGCATCGCGAGCTGGCTTCGGGCCTCTCGGCCCCGATTGGCTTCAAGAACGGCACCGACGGCAACATCAAGATCGCGACCGACGCCATCCAGGCCGCAGCCCGTGGCCACCATTTTTTGTCGGTGCACAAGAACGGTCAGGTGGCCATCGTGCAGACCCAGGGCAATCAGGATTGCCACGTCATCCTGCGTGGCGGCAAGGCACCCAACTACGACGCCGAAAGCGTTGCAGCGGCCTGCAAGGAGCTGGAGGCGGCCAAGTTGCCGGCCACGCTCATGGTCGACTTCAGCCATGCCAACAGTTCCAAGCAGCACAAAAAGCAGATCGATGTGGCCAGAGACATCGCGGCCCAGGTCTCGGGTGGTTCGCGTCGGGTGTTCGGCGTGATGGTCGAGAGTCACCTGCAAGAAGGTGCGCAGAAGTTCACCCCGGGCAAGGACGATGTGGCCACGCTTGAATACGGCAAGAGCATCACCGACGCCTGCATCGGTTGGGACGACAGCGAGCAGGTGCTGCAAATCCTCTCGGACTCGGTGAAGGCGCGCCGGGCTGGCTGACCCTGCTCCGTCATTCGCACCCCTCCGGCATTCGCATCCCTGCGTCATTCCCGGCTTGACCGGGAATCCATGCCCCCCAGCTTTTCCCGTCATGCCCGCGAAGGCGGGCATCCATAGCCCCCCGCAGGGTCATGGTCTCAAGCTGGGGCTGTTTTCGCGGATGTGGGTATCCAGGGTTTTGCCTGACGGCTCGGAGATATCGATCCCCGCGTTCGCGAGGATGACGACAAGGGCAAGGCTCGCTCATCCGTGCGGGCGAGGAGCCATTGTTCCCGGGCCCCTCAAGGGCAATGGGTCAGAGGTGTTGCGCGGTGGCCAAGCTGTGCCAACAGGCGCTCATGAATCCCGCCAAAGCCACCATTGCTCATGCACAGCAGGTGGTCGCCAGGACGCGCCTGAGCGAGCACTTGCCCGATCACGCCGTCGATCGTCTCGGACACCTGAGTACGATCACCCATGGGAGCGAGTGCGCTCACTGCGTCCCAGCCCAGACCGCCTGAATGGCAGAACGCCAGATCGGCTTCTTCCAGGCTCCAGGGCAGCTGGGCTTTCATGGTGCCGAGCTTCATGGTGTTGCTGCGTGGCTCGAAGATGGCCAGGATGCGCGCATCGCCCACCTGACGGCGCAAGCCATTGATGGTGGTGCGGATCGCGGTGGGGTGGTGGGCAAAGTCGTCGTAAACAGTGATGTTGTTGACCATGCCGCGCACTTCCATGCGGCGTTTGACGTTTTCAAAAGTGGTCAGGGCTTGCGCTGCCACAGCAGGGGCCACGCCCAGATGCTCGGCGGCGGCGATGGTTGCCAGCGCATTGAGCTGGTTGTGCACGCCACCGATAGCCCACTGCACTTCGGCCACAGGCTTGCCGGTCTGCAGCACCCTGAAGTGCGAAGGCTCACCCTCGGCCACGAAATCGCTCACGGCGCTACCAAAGCTGCGCACTTCACTCCAGCAGCCTTGCGCCAGCACGCGGGTCAGGCTCTCTTCCAGCCCGTTGACCACCACACGGCCCGAGCCGGGCACAGTACGCACCAGGTGGTGAAACTGGCGCTCGATGGCGGCCAGGTCGTCAAAGATGTCGGCGTGGTCGAATTCGAGGTTGTTCAGGATCGCCGTGCGCGGGCGGTAGTGCACGAATTTGCTGCGCTTGTCGAAAAAGGCGGTGTCGTATTCGTCGGCTTCGATCACGAAATATTGGCCGCCACCAAGCCGCGCCGAAACACCGAAGTTCAGTGGCACACCGCCGACCAGAAAGCCCGGCTTGAGCCCCGCTTGCTCCAGGACCCAGGTCAGCATGGAGGTGGTGGTGGTTTTGCCGTGGGTGCCCGCGACGGCCAGCACATGTTGGCCTTGGAGCACGTGTTCGGCCAGCCACTGCGGGCCGCTGGTGTAGGGGGCGCCTGCTTCCAGAATCGCTTCCATCAACGGGAACTTGGCTGAACCATCGGCCAGACGGGCTCGGCTCACCACGTTGCCGATCACGTACATGTCGGGCTGGAGCGCCATTTGGTTGGCGTCAAAGCCTTCGATCAGCCCGATGCCCAGCGCGCGCAGTTGGTCGCTCATGGGGGGGTAGACGCCGGCGTCGCAGCCGGTGACTTGGTGGCCGGCTTCGCGGGCCAGGGCCGCAAGGCCGCCCATGAAGGTGCCGCAGATCCCGAGAATATGTATATGCATGGCCTTCGATTGTAGAGAGCGGGCGGGTGTGCATGGGCCCATGGAGGCGGTGTCTTCAGGGGCCACCCTGTTCAGGCAGGCGGCTGAGCGAGAATCTCCCCATGACCGATGTTCAACTCGAAATTGCGGCCACTGCCGCCCGCATGGTGGTCGAAGATGGGCTGGGTTTGGGGCCCGCCAAGCACCGGGCCATCAAGGCGCTGGGATTGCCTGTCCGCACAGCCTTGCCCTCCAACGCTCAAGTGGAAGAGCAGGTGCGCGAGTACATCTCGATCTTTTGTGCCGACACCCAGCCGCAGGAACTGCGCGCCCTGCGCGAGCATGCCCGGCTGTGGATGATGCGCCTGGCCGAATACCGGCCCCATCTGGGCGGAGCCGTCTGGCAGGGCTGGGCCACACGGCTGTCCGATCTCGACTTGGCGCTGTTTTGCGATGACCCGAAGTCGGTCGAAATCGCTCTGATCAACCAGAACCAGCGCTACGAGGTGCAGTCCCAGACCGGTATCCATGGGGAGCCGGTGGATGTGCTCAGTCTGCATAGCCATTGCCCGGGCCTGGAGGAGGACATCGGGGTGCATCTGCGGATTTATGACCAGCAAGGCCTGCGTGGCGCGCTCTTGCCCGATGCCCAAGGGCGCCCTCCGCGAGGGGATTTGGCGGCGCTGGAGCGTCTGTTGGCGCAAGATGCCGGACAATGAACGCATGAATCCACCACAGAACTCCTCGTTGCGTCGCCGCTGGATGTTGGGGGTGGGCGCGGCCGCCGCAGCCGCCGGCGCGGGTCTGGCCTGGTGGCGCATGACCCCGGTTGAAAGTGCGCCGCAGGCCCAGCAAGCGTTTTGGCTGCAGCGCTTCGAGCAGCCGCAGGGGGGCGATCTGGACCTGGGCCGCTGGCGTGGACGGCCCCTGCTGGTGAATTTCTGGGCGACCTGGTGCCCGCCATGTGTCGAAGAATTGCCCATGATCGAGGCCTTCTGGCGCGAACATGCGGCCAAAGGCATCCAGGTCGTGGCGCTGGCGATTGACCAGCCCTCGTCGGTGCGACGCTTTCTGGAGCGACAACCTCTGTCCTTTCCTGTTGGACTGGCCGGATTGCAGGGTGCCGAGCTTGCCAAATCCTTGGGTAACCTCAATGGCGGCTTGCCGTACAGTGTTTTTTTTCAGAAAGATGCGAGCATTTATCGACAGAAGCTGGGGCAATTGTCGATGGAAGACTTGCAGGACTGGCTTCGGGTCAGCACCTGAGGCCCCCGGCGTCCCGCATGGCGGGATTTTGCACACAATCCGTGCCTGTCTGTCAGCCGCTTCTCGGGCTGGCTCCGTGTTTTGCCTGAAATTGGGTTAAATTCGGAACACGTTATTTGCTGAAGCAAGGAGGTTCCATGGATTTGCGCAAACTCAAGACCCTGATTGATCTGGTGTCCGAGTCCAATGTTTCTGAACTCGAAATCACCGAGGCCGAAGGCAAGGTCAGGATCGTCAAGAGTGCTGGCGTGGCCGTGGCGGCCCCCGTGACGATGACAGCGCCTGTCGCGATGGCTGCACCCGTGGCAGCGGCAGCCCCCCAGGCAGCGTCTGCAGAGGCGGCCGCACCGGCCCCTGTGGTGGCTGGCCATACGGTCAAGTCCCCGATGGTGGGCACCTTCTACCGTTCTTCCAGTCCTGGTGCGGCACCCTTCGTGCAGATCGGGTCGGTGGTCAAGGAGGGCGATACCCTGTGCATCGTCGAGGCGATGAAGATCCTCAACGAAATCGAATCCGACAAGGCCGGCACCGTGACCCAGATCCTGTGCGAGAACGGTCAGGCGGTCGAATACGGTCAGCCACTGTTCATCATCGAATAAGTCGGGGCTGCCCATGTTCAAGAAAATTTTGGTCGCCAACCGCGGCGAGATTGCCCTGCGCATCCAGCGTGCCTGCCGCGAATTGGGTGTCAAGGCCGTGATGGTTTATTCGGAGGCTGACAAAGAAGCCAAATACGTCAAGCTGGCTGAAGAAGCCGTTTGTATCGGCCCCGGCCCTTCGGCTCAGAGTTACCTCAACATGCCGGCCATCATTTCGGCTGCCGAAGTCACCGACGCCGAAGCCATCCACCCCGGCTATGGCTTCCTGAGTGAAAACGCCGACTTCGCTGAACGGGTCGAAAAGAGTGGTTTCCAGTTCATTGGTCCCACGCCGGACTCGATCCGCATCATGGGCGACAAGGTGTCAGCCAAGCAGGCCATGATCAAGGCGGGCGTGCCCTGCGTGCCCGGATCCGAAGGCGAGCTGCCGGATGATCCGGTGCAGATCCGGCGGGTGGCCAAGAGCATCGGTTATCCGGTCATCATCAAGGCGGCGGGCGGTGGCGGCGGTCGTGGCATGCGGGTGGTGCACACCGAGGCGGCCCTGATCAATGCAGTGCAGATGACCAAGGCCGAAGCCGGTGCGGCTTTTGGCAATCCTGCGGTCTACATGGAAAAATTCCTGCAGAACCCGCGTCACATTGAAATCCAGGTGCTGGCCGACAAGCACAAGAACGCGGTGTACTTGGGCGAGCGTGACTGCTCCATGCAGCGTCGCCACCAGAAGGTGATCGAAGAGGCCCCCGCTCCGGGCATTCCCCGCAAGCTGATCGACAAGATCGGAGAGCGCTGCGTGGCGGCCTGCAAGAAGATTGGTTACCGGGGAGCGGGTACCTTTGAGTTTCTCTATGAAAACGGCGAGTTCTACTTCATCGAGATGAACACCCGTGTGCAGGTGGAGCACCCGGTGACCGAATGGATCACCGGCGTGGACATCGTCAAAACGCAGATCATGGTGGCCGCTGGCGAAAAGCTGCCGTTTGTCCAGCGCCAGATCGAGATCCGTGGCCATGCCATCGAATGCCGAGTCAACGCTGAAGACCCCTTCAAGTTCACCCCTTCGCCCGGTCGTATCACCATGTGGCACTCGCCGGGTGGTCCGGGGGTGCGCGTGGACTCGCACGCCTATACCAACTATTTTGTACCGCCCAACTACGACTCGATGATTGGCAAGATCATTGTGCACGGGGACACCCGTGAGCAGGCCATTGCCCGTATGCAGACAGCACTGGCCGAGACCGTGGTGGAGGGCATCAGCACCAACATCCCGCTGCACCGCG
>CAYSIY010000154.1:0-5399 GCA_964431215.1 uncultured Limnohabitans sp. | reverse complement strand
AAGGTGCGCTCGGGCACGCCATGAAAGCTCATGACCAGCACTTCGCCCTGGCCGTGGGCTTGCCAGTGGGCACGCACGCGGGCGGCCAGCGCGGCAATGTAGCCCGGGTCGTCGTGGTAGTGGTTGACAAAGCGGAACTCCGGCACCTGCCGGGCCTTGAGGCTCCAGCGGTAGAAGGCGTCGAACACGCTGGCGGTGGTGGTGCCGCTGTACTGCGGGTAGGCCGGGATGGCCAGCACACGGGTCACCCCCTCGGCCCGCAGGGCGTCGAGCTGCGCGTCAATGCCCGGCTGGCCGTAGCGCATGGCGTGGCGCACCAGCACATGGTGGCCACGGGCGGTGAGTGCCTGTTGCAGGCCTTCGGCCTGGGCACGGGTGTGCACCAGCAAAGGTGAACCCTGTTCTGTCCAGATGCTGGCGTATTTGGCGGCCGACTTGGCGGGGCGCACCCGCAGAATGATGCCGTGCAGGATCAGCCACCAGATCGGTTTGGGAATTTCGACCACACGGCTGTCGCCCAGAAACTCGGCCAGGTAGCGGCGCAAGGCAGACGCCGTGGGCGCGTCGGGCGTGCCCAGGTTGCAGTACAGGATGGCCGTCTTGGGCGGCGTGCCATGTTGGTAGGGGGGTTCGGTGCGAAAGGCCATGCGGTATTCTCGCTCACCATGCTTGACCTTTCCCGCATCCGCGCCATCACCCTGGACCTGGACGACACGCTCTGGCCCGTCTGGCCCACCATTGCCCGTGCCGAGGCCGTGCTGCAGGACTGGCTGGAGCAGCACGCTCCGGGCGCCGCCGCCCTGTCTGCGCAACCGGGAATCAAGGATGCGGTGCGCGCCCGGATCAATGCCCGCCATGCCGACCGGGCACACGATCTGTCGTATCTGCGGCTGCAGGCCATTCGCGACTTGCTGTTGCAGGCCGGGGAGCCCGCTGATCTGGCCGAAGCCGCCTTTGAGGTGTTTTTTGCCGAGCGCCAACGGGTGCAATTGTTCGATGACGCCTTGCCTGCGCTGGCTTTCTGGAGCGCCCGCCTGCCGGTGGTGGCGCTGTCCAACGGCAATGCCGATGTGCACCGGGTCGGCATTGGCCAGCACTTTCATGCCTCGGTGAGCGCCCGCGAGACGGGCGTGGCCAAACCGGATGGGCGCATTTTCGAGGCGGCAGCCCGGGCGGCCGGGGTGGCCCCCCATCAAGTGCTGCACGTCGGAGACGACGCCCATCTGGATGCCCTGGGCGGCCTGGCCGCCGGCATGCAGGTCGCCTGGGTCAACCGTGAGGGCCACGCCTGGAGCCACGGCGACAGCCGCCCGCACCTCGAAGTGCCAGACTTGCACACGCTGTGTCGGCACTGGCCTGACTATCCGCTGGACTGTCCGCAGCCTTCCTCCAATTGACCATCCTGGGAGACACACATGGGTCTGAAAATTTACGGCATCGGCGCTTCCCGTGCCAGCCGCCCGTTCTGGGCCGCGCTGGAGCTGGGCGTGCCTTTCGAGCACGTCCACCAGAGCTACAAGGAGGGTGCCACCCGCACGCCCGAGTTTCTGGCGCTCAACCCCAATGGCCACATTCCGGTGGTGGTGGACGAGCGGCCCGAGGGCACCGTCACCGTCTGGGAGAGCATGGCCTGTGCGCTCTACATCGCCCGCGTGCATGGGCGCGCCGATGGCCAGTCGATCACCCCCGCCACGGCACGTGAAGAAGCCGAAGCCCTGCGCTGGAGCTTCTGGACCGTGACCGAGATGGAGGCCGATGCCCTGACGGTGCTGATGCACCGCCTGGCCATGCCCGAGAACCAGCGCAAGTCCGAACTGGCCGAGAGGGCCGAGTCACGCCTGAAAGTGCCCCTGGCGGTGCTCGAAAAACACCTGCAGGATCAGCAAGCGCGTGGTGAAACTTATCTGGCTGGCCGCCGCTTCACGGTGGCCGATCTCTGTGTGGCCAGCGTGGCCGCCTGGCTGCGTCCGGCCACGGGCCTGCTGGCGGCGCATCCGCTCACGCAGGAATGGCTGCAGCGCTGCCTGGAGCGCCCGGCGCAAAAACAGTCGCGGGCATTGGGGGCCTGACCCTGTCCAGACGGGAGCGGGGTTCAGAAGCGACCCAGCGCCTGCATCTTCCACGCCAGCCACAGCTTGCGCAGCGGCGTGAGAGCGATGCGCTGGTGCAGCACCTGGAAGTCGCTGGCCTCGATCTCGCGCAGCAGGGTGCGGTAGATGCTTGCCATCATCAGGCCGGGCTTTTGGGCGCGGCGGTCGGCGGCGGGCAGCAGGGCCAGGGCCTCGTCGTAGTGCGCATGCGCTCGCGCTGCCTGGAACTTCATCAGCGCCACAAAGCGTTCCGAATACTGGCGCTGCAGCAGCTCCTGGGCTTTCACATCAAAGCGTTGCAGCTCGTCAACGGGCAGGTAGATGCGCCCGCGCAGGGCGTCTTCTCCCACATCGCGAATGATGTTGGTCAGCTGCAAAGCCTGTCCCAGGGTGTGGGCGTAGCGGGTGGTGGCCTCGTCGGTCTGGCCGAAGATGCGGGCGGCGACTTCGCCCACGACTCCGGCCACCAGATGGCAGTAGCGCTGCAGACCCGGGTGGTCGAGATAGCGGGTTTGCTGCAGGTCCATCTGGCAGCCTTGGACCACGGCCAGCAGATGATCCGCGGTGATGCCGTAGACCGTGGTGTGCGGCATCAGGGCCTGCATGACGGGGTGGCTGGGCTGGCCCGCAAAGGCCTGCTGCACTTCCTTTTGCCACCAGGCCAGTTTGGTGGCCGCCACGCCGGGGTCGCTGACCTCGTCGACCACATCGTCCACTTCGCGACAAAAGGCGTAAAAGGCGGTGATGGCCACCCGGCACTCTGGCGGCAGGAAGAGGAAAGCGTAATAAAAGCTGCTGCCGGAGGCGGCGGCTTTGTTCTGGACATAGTCTTGCGGGCTCATGCTTGGATTCTCGCCGACAGGGGGTGGGGCACGGGCGCCGCCAGGCCATCGCTCCAGCTGCGCCGCAATTGCGCGTCGGAGACGCCCGACAGCACCAGGGCCCAAAAAAGACGGCGCACGTCCCGGCGCGGTACCTTGACATGGCCCAGCAGCGCCTGCGTGCCCGCCTGGCGCAGCAGCGTGAGCGTGCGGATACCGATCAGGCAGGGCAGCGCACTGGCCAGCCGCAAGCGGCGACCCCGAAGGCACAGGCTGTAGTTCAAGCCATCCTGCAGCAGCGACTCCGTATGGTGGTGCCATTCGTGCAGCAGCGGCGACAGCTTGTTGAGATGGAGCCGGTCGCCGGTACGCACGGCGGCGCACAGGCGGTCACGGTCCAGGCCCAGCGGGGCCAGCGCCTCGACCGGAAAGTAGCAGCGTCCGGCATGCAGGTCACGGTGCGCATCGCGCAGGATGTTCAGTCGTTGCAGGCCTTTGCCGTAGGCCGCGCCCCATTGCATCAGGGCGGCTGTGTTGCCGGTGTGCCAGTCGCGCAGATGCAGCTCGCACATGCGTGTCCAGAACTCCCCCACGCTGCCCGCCACCTGCCAGGTGTAGCGGTCCACCTCGGCGCAGGTCTGCACGCCGCGCTTTGGGTCGTCCAGCGTGAGCAGATCCCAGCGCTGTCCCTCGGTGATGGCGTTCAGCACATCGCCAACGATGGCCCGATCCGCGGGGGCCAGGCGTGCAAACGCCTCCAGGCAGTCCTGGCCGCGCAGGAGCAGGGTCTGTTCGTGGGGATTGTTCACATGCCTTGCAAAATCCTGCAGGGCATGGGAGAGCTGCGGGTGGGCACCGGGCACGGCGATGGCGTGTTGCAGGCTGCCCAGCAGCGTCAGGCGTTGACCTGCGCTCACAGAAGTGGTGTCGGCCACGGTGTCGGTGATGCGCGCCAGCAGGTAGGCCAGTCCCACGCTCTCGCGCAGGGCTTCGGGCAGCAGGCGGATCGACAAGTCAAATGAGCGTGAGACGCCCTGGAGAAGCTGGCGGGTGTTCAGTGGAGCCGTGCGCATGGGCCGATTGTCGCTTGACACCGCACAAGGCTTGTTCTAGATTACTAACCAGTCAGTCATTAAATGGCCATCGACCATGAAAATTCCTCCTATGTATTCCAAAGTGTCTTTTTGGCTCGCTCTGAGTGCGACGCTGATCACGGTGGCGGGCTGTTCCCGGCAGGAAGCGCCACAAGAGCCGGTGCGGGCGGTCAAGCTGATCACGGTCGGCGAGGGGGCCTTGGCCCCATCGACCCAGTACGCTGGTGAGCTGCGTGCGCGCATCGAGTCACGCCTGGGATTCCGGGTGCCCGGCAAGCTGATCGGTCGATCGGTCGAGCCGGGGCAGCGGGTGCAGGCCGGACAGCTGCTGGCGCAGATCGATCCGCAGGATTACCAGTTGGCCGCACAGGCGGCACAGGCAGCGGTGGTGGCCGCTCAGAGCCAGCGCGATGTGGCTTTGGCCGACTTGCGGCGCTTTGAGGCGCTGCGGGCGCAGAACTTCATCAGCGGGGCCGAGTTCGAGCGACGCGAAGCGGCCCTGAAAGCCGCCGAGTCGGCCTTGACCCAGGCCCAATCCCAGTGGTCTGTGCAAAACAATCAGGCGGCTTATGCCCGACTGCTGGCGACCGCTTCGGGTGTGGTCACCGGCATCGAAGCCGAGATCGGGCAGGTGGTCCCGGCGGGCCAGCCGGTGGTGCGTCTGGCGCACGATGGCCCGCGCGATGCGGTGTTTTCGGTGCCCGAGCAGGCGGTCGGTGCGTTCCGGCTGGGGCAGACCCTGCAGGCCACGCTGCAGGCGACGGGTCAGCCTCTGCAAGGCCAGGTGCGCGAAATCGGGGCCAGCGCCGACCCCTTGACACGAACCTTCCAGGTCAAACTGGCCCTGTCTGGCTCACAGTCGCTGCCGCTGGGCAGCACAGTCAATGTGCAAGCGCCCCCATTGCAGGCCGCAGCAGCGCCGGCCATCAAGCTGCCCACCACGGCTTTGCGTCAGGAAGGGCAGGCCACCACGGTGTGGCTGCTCGACGAGGCGAGCATGACCGTCAAGCCGCAACCGGTGCAGGTGCAGACCGTGGACGGTCAGGACGTGGTGATTGCCTCGGGCCTGAGAGCAGGCCAGAAAGTGGTTGCCACAGGCGTGCATGTGCTCTCGCCGGGGCAGAAAGTGACGCTTTACAGCCCGCCCGCCAAGCCTGCCCAGTGAGGCCCAGATGACGCAGGAAAAAACCGCTTTCAATCTCTCGCGCTGGGCGCTTGAACACCCGGCCCTGACCCGCTACCTGATGGTGGCGCTGATGGTGCTGGGCATTGCTGCCTACTTTCAGCTCGGCCAGGACGAGGACCCGCCGTTCACGTTCCGGGCCAGGGTGGTGCGCACCTACTGGCCCGGCGCCAACGCGCAGCAGGTGGCCGAGCAGGTGACCGACAAGCTC
>CAYSIY010000153.1:0-5426 GCA_964431215.1 uncultured Limnohabitans sp. | reverse complement strand
CACCAAGGGCGTGACCGAGCCCTACCGCATGTTCACCAGCCGCGCCGAGTTCCGCCTGCAACTGCGTGAGGACAACGCCGACATGCGCCTGACCGAGGTGGGCCGCCAGATGGGACTGGTCCATGATGCCCGCTGGGACGCTTTCTGCCGCAAGCGCGATGCGGTTTCACGTGAAACAGAGCGGCTCAAGTCCACCTGGGTGAACCCCCGTAACCTGCCGGCCGAAGAGTCGGCCCGGGTTTTAGGCAAGGCGATCGAGCACGAATACACCCTGTTTGACCTGCTGCGCCGCCCGGGGGTGGCCTATGCCGAGTTGACCGGCATGAACGGCGGCCGCTACATGAGCCCCGATGTTTCACGTGAAACGCTGGGTGAACTGCAGGAGGCGGTGGTCGAGCAGGTGGAAATTGCCGCCAAGTATTCCGGCTACATCGACCGCCAGAAAGAAGAAGTCGAGCGTGCCGCCTACTACGAAGGCCTGAAACTGCCCGCCGATCTGGACTACATGCAGGTCAGCGCCCTGTCGATGGAGGCCCGCCAGAAGCTGAGCCAGCTTCGGCCCGAAACCCTGGGCCAGGCCTCGCGCATTTCGGGCATCACCCCCGCGACGATTTCCTTGCTGCTGATCCACCTGAAAAAAGGCGGCTTCAAAGGCTTCCGGTCTCTGGCCGAAGAGAGTCAGCCGGCATGAGCGATGCGCTCACAACGCTCAAGTCGGGGGTGACCGAACTGGGGTTGGGCCTGGGCGATGTCCAGCTTGAACAGCTGCTGGGCTACCTGGCCCTGATCCAGAAATGGAACCAGGTCTATAATCTGACGGCCGTGCGCGACCCTCAGGAAATGCTGACCCATCACCTGCTCGACAGCCTGACGGCGGTGATGCCGTTGTTGCGCCATACCCGAGGGCAACCGGCCAAGGTGCTGGATGTGGGATCGGGCGGCGGCCTGCCCGGCATCGTGCTGGCCATCTGCCAGCCTGAGCTGGAGGTGAGCTGCGTGGACACGGTGGGCAAAAAGGCCGCGTTCATCCAACAGGTGGCGGCCAGCCTCAAGCTGCCAAACCTGCACGGCATCCACGCCCGGGTCGAGACGCTGACCGGTCCGTTTGACGTGATCTGCAGTCGGGCCTTTGCCGCCCTGCCGGACTTTGTGAACTGGTCGCGCAAGGCACTGGCCGGGCAGGGCGTCTGGATGGCCATGAAAGCCAGACACCCCCAGGCGGAAATCGATGCCTTGCCCGCCGATGTGGAAGTGTTTCACGTGGAACCACTGAAGGTGCCCGGACTGGATGCGGAGCGCTGCCTGGTCTGGATGCGCCCGAGTTTGTAGAGCCATCCCCGGGCGCACCTTCTTCGTCATCCTCGGGTTGTTTTCATTCCATTGTCATCCTCGGGCTTGACCCGGGGGGCGATGGATGCCCGACCGGCGGCGGACATGGGGGGTGTGAGGGGGCCATGGCTTACACTCGCACCTTCGCGGTTTGTCTTGCCACTCATTTTTCAGGGTGTTCATGTTTTTCGGTATTTCCGACTACGGTGCTTTCGTCGCGGCCATCGTGCTGTTCCTGGCCATTCCCGGTCCGGGCAATCTGGCCCTGATCACTTCGACGGGCAAGGGCGGCATCCGGGGTGGACTGGCCGCCACTTTGGGTGTGATGGCCGGTGACCAGGTGCTGATGTGGGCAGCCGTGGCCGGTGTGGCGGCGGTGCTGGCCACCACCCCGGCAGCATTTGCCGCCGTGCAGTGGCTCGGAGCGGTCTATCTGGCCTGGCTGGGCTGGAAGATGCTGAGTGCCCGACCCGGTGATGCGCCTGTGCTCAACATCCGCCCGCGCCAGTACTTTCAGCAGGCGCTGGCCATCACCATGCTCAACCCCAAGGCCATTGTGTTTTACATGGCCTTCTTCCCGCTGTTTGTCGACCCGAAGCAGCATCTGGGCCTGCTGAGTTTCGCGGTCATGGCCGCGACCATCGCCGCCCTGACTTTCTTGTACGGCCTGGGCATGACCTTGCTCACGCATCATCTGGCCGAGCGCATGCGGGCCAACCCCGGTATCGGCCGCATCCTCGAGAAGCTGGCCGGTGTTTTCCTGATCGGCTTTGGCATCAAGCTGGCCGTTTCCAAATAAATCGGACTTTGCACCATGGCCAAAATTTTCTGCATTGCCAACCAAAAGGGTGGGGTGGGCAAGACCACTACCACCGTCAACCTGGCCGCCGGTCTGGCCAAGCTTGGGCAGCGGGTGCTGCTGGTGGACCTCGACCCCCAGGGCAATGCCACCATGGGTTCGGGCATCGACAAGCGGGAGCTTGAACTGAGCATTTACGACGTGTTGCTCGAATCGGCCAGCGTGGCCGAGGCCGCCGTCAGGGCCGAAAAATGCGGCTACGACGTGCTCAGCGCCAACCGCGAGCTTGCCGGGGCGGAGGTGGAGCTGGTGCAGCTCGATCACCGCGACCAGCGCCTGAAAAACGCCCTCGCGGCGGTGGATGCCCGCTACGACTTCGTGCTCATCGACTGCCCGCCCTCGCTGTCCATGCTCACCCTCAATGGCCTGTGCGCCGCGCATGGCGTGATCGTGCCGATGCAGTGCGAATACTTTGCGCTCGAAGGACTGACCGATCTGGTCAACACCATCAAGCAGGTGCATGCCAACCTCAACAAGGAGCTCAAGATCATTGCCCTGCTGCGGGTGATGTTCGAGCCGCGCATCACCCTGCAGATGCAGGTCAGTGATCAGCTCAAGGCCCATTTTGGTGACAAGGTGTTTGACACCGTCATCCCGCGCAATGTGCGTCTGGCCGAAGCCCCCAGCTACGGGCTGCCCGGCGTGGTGTTTGACCCGGCCGCCAAAGGCAGCCAGGCCTATGTGGAGTTCGCCACCGAACTCGTTCGCCGCGCCCCCTCCCTGTGACATGCGCCCCAGCACATTGATCTTGCCGGGTTGGCGGGGCAGCGGGCCGGACCACTGGCAGATGCGCTGGGTGGTGCGGCACGGCTACACCCCGGTCGAGCAGGACGACTGGCTGCGCCCAAAGCGTGGCGACTGGCTGGCCCGGCTCGATGAGGTGGTGAGCGACACGCCCGGGACCGGTGCGGACATCGTGCTGGTGGCGCACAGCCTGGGCTGCATCCAGGTCGCGGCCTGGGCGGCGGTGTCACGGCACACGGCGCGCATCCGCGGGGCCTTGCTGGTGGCCCCGGGCGATGTGGAGGGCCCCGAGCTGCGCGAGCAGATTCCGGGCTGGACGCCGATCGTGCGCCAGCGCCTGCCCTTTGCTGCCACGCTGGTGGGCAGCCGCAATGACCCGTATTGCCGCCACGACCGCGCACGCGCCCTGGCCACCGACTGGGGCGCGCACTGGGTGGACCTGGGCGAGGCCGGACACATCAACGCCGACAGCGGCCTGGGCGACTGGCCCGAAGGCCATGCCCTGCTCCAGAGACTCATGCAGCCGGCCGGACCGGCTGCCCTCACACAAGCCTTGGCGTGACCGGCTCCGGCGCAGTCACCCGCACACAGAAAGACACATGAACATGGTCAGCAAAAAACCCAAAGGCCTCGGCCGCGGACTCGAAGCCCTGCTCGGCCCTAAAGTCGAAACCGCAGAGGGCGCTGTGCCCGCAGCCGACAGCGGCACGCCCATGATGATGTCCCTGGACCAGATGGTCGCCGGCATGTACCAGCCGCGCACCTGCATGGACGAGGGCGCGCTCTACGAGCTGGCCGAATCCATCAAGGCGCAGGGCATCATGCAGCCGATTCTTGTGCGTCAGCTCAGCGACGGTGCCAACGCCGGCAAGTACGAAATCATTGCCGGCGAACGCCGTTTCAGGGCCAGCAAACTGGCGGGTCTGGACAAGGTGCCGGTGCTGGTGCGCGATGTGCCCAACGAGGCCGCCGCCGCCATGGCGCTCATCGAGAACATCCAGCGCGAAGACCTCAACCCGCTCGAAGAAGCGCAGGGCCTGCAGCGCCTGATCCGTGAATTCGGCCTCACGCACGAAGCCGCGGCGCAGGCCGTGGGCCGCTCGCGCAGTGCGGCCAGCAACCTGCTGCGCCTCTTGAACCTGGCCGAACCGGTGCAGACCATGCTCATGGCCGGCGACCTCGACATGGGCCATGCGCGCGCCCTGCTGACATTGGACAAGGCCACCCAGATCACCGCTGCCAACCAGATCAGTGCCCGAAAACTCTCGGTGCGCGAAGCCGAGGGGCTGGCCAAAAAACTGGGTGCCGAGTTCAACCTGGTCACGCAAAAGCCCAGCAAGGAAAAATCGCGCGATGTCCGGCGCGTCGAGGAAGAGCTGTCGGACCTGCTGATGGCGCAGGTCGAGGTCAAGGTCAAAAAGCGCGTCAAGCGCCTGGGCAAGATGGAGGAGATGGGCGAGCTGACCATCCAGTTCGGCTCGCTCGACGAGCTCAATGGCCTGATCGACAAACTCAAGGCCTGAAACCCGTGGATGCCCGGGCAGGGCATTACCAACTGAAAATCTTGCCCGGGTTCATGATGTTGTGCGGGTCGAGCGCGTGCTTGAGGGTGCGCATCATGTTCACCGCGCCTTCACCCGCCTCATGGCGCAAAAAGTCCATCTTGTGCAGGCCGATGCCGTGCTCGCCGGTGCAGGTGCCGCCCAGGCGCAGGGCGCGGGCCACCAGTTGCTGGTTGAGCTTTTCAGCCGCGTCAAATTCGGCGGGCTGGTCCGGGTCGATCAGGTAGCCAAAGTGGAAGTTGCCGTCGCCCACATGGCCGACCAGAAAGTACGGAATGCCCGATGCATCGGCCTCGGTGATCGAGTCCAGCAGGCAGTCGGCCAGTTTGCTGATGGGCACACAGGTGTCGGTGGCGATGGCGCGGCAGCCCGGCTTGCTCTGGATGGCGGCAAAGTAGGCGTTGTGCCGCGCCGTCCACAGGCGGGTGCGCTCTTCGGGTGTGCTGGCCCACTCAAAGGCCTGGCCACCGTGCTCGCTGGCCAGCGCCTGCACCGTTTCGGCCTGTTCCTTCACGCCAGCCGGGGAGCCATGAAACTCCATCAGCAGCATCGGCTCTTCGCGCAGGCCCAGCTTGGCGTACTGGTTGACCATGCGCACCGTGTTCGCGTCAATCAGCTCGACCCGGGCAATCGGCACACCGAGCTGGATGGTTTCAATGACGGTGTGCACCGCGTCCGCGATGCTCGGAAAGGAGCAGACCGCCGCCGAGATCGCCTCGGGCAGCGGGTAGATGCGCAACGTGATCTCGGTCATCACCCCCAGCGTGCCCTCGCTGCCCACCATCAGGCGGGTCAGGTCGTAGCCGGCGCTGGACTTCTTGGCGCGGGTGCCGGTGCGGATGACCTCGCCCTGCGCGGTCACCACTTCGAGCGCCAGCACGTTTTCGCGCATGGTGCCGTAGCGCACGGCGTTGGTGCCGCTGGCGCGGGTG
>CAYSIY010000152.1:0-5449 GCA_964431215.1 uncultured Limnohabitans sp. | reverse complement strand
TGCATGCTGGCCGGCCCCGTCATGCGCAAGGGCGACATCAAGAACAGCACCTGGCTGGCCGCCTACGAAAAGAACAACGTCCATGTGGGCCTGGCCTGCGGTCTGCGCGGCCGCGCCCAGATCGGCAAGGGCATGTGGGCCATGCCCGACCTGATGGCCGACATGCTCAAGGCCAAGATCGCGCACCCGCTGGCCGGTGCCAACACCGCCTGGGTGCCCAGCCCCACGGGTGCCACGCTGCACGCCATGCACTACCACCAGGTCGATGTGCCTGCCCTGCAAAAGCAGATGGAAAAGGCCGTGGCCAAACAAGACCCCAAGAAGCTGCGCGACGACACGCTCGACCAGTTGCTGCAGTTCCCGGTGGTGGCCAAGGCCGACTGGAGTGACGAGGACAAGCAAAAGGAACTCGACAACAACGCGCAGGGCATCCTGGGCTATGTGGTGCGCTGGGTCGACCAGGGCGTGGGCTGCTCCAAGGTGCCCGACATCAACGGCGTGGGCCTGATGGAAGACCGCGCCACGCTGCGCATCTCCAGCCAGCACATGGCCAACTGGCTGCACCATGGCGTCGTGACCGAAAAGCAGGTGCGCGAAACCTTCGAGCGCATGGCCAAGGTGGTCGACGGCCAGAATGCCGGCGACAAGCTCTACAAGAACATGGCCGGCAACTTTGCCAAGAGCGCCGCCTACCAGGCCGCCTGCGACCTGGTGTTCAAGGGCAAGGAACAGCCGTCCGGTTACACCGAGCCGCTGCTGCACGCCTGGCGCCTGAAGGTCAAGGCGGGCTGAACGGTTTCGCTGGGCGCCTGACCTGTACAACGGCACCTCAGGGTGCCGTTGTTTTTTGGAAGGCAGGCATGAGGGCCTACACTGCAGCCCATGAGCGCGTTCCTGACCGTAGACCCCCACCGCTGCCCGCTGTGCGGTGGCCCCAATGCCTGCGCCATGGCCTTGCCCGAGGCCGGGCGACCTTCCGGCCCGTGCTGGTGTGTGAGCGAAACCTTCAGTGCCGAGCTGCTGCAAAGCGTGCCGGTGCCGGCGCAGCGTCAGGCCTGCATCTGTCCGGCCTGTGTGGCCGCGAGCCGTCAGGCCGATTCAGGAGCGCGCTGATGTGCCAGTTGCTCGGCATGAACTGCAACACCCCCACCGATGTGACCTTCAGCTTCAGCGGCTTCGCGCAGCGCGGCGGCCTGACCGACCACCATGCCGACGGCTGGGGCATCGCCTTTTTTGAGGGCAAGGGCGTGCGCCACATGGTGGACCACCAGAGCGCGGCCACGTCGCCGGTGGCCGCCCTGGTGCGCCGCTACCCGATCAAGAGCACCCACGTCATTGCCCACATCCGCAAGGCGACCCAGGGCGAAGTGTCTCTGGAGAACTGTCACCCCTTTGTGCGCGAACTCTGGGGCCGCTACTGGGTTTTTGCCCACAACGGCAACCTCGATCACTACGCCCCGCGCCTGCATGGCAGCTTCCGTCCCGTCGGCCAGACCGACAGCGAGCGGGCCTTTTGCTGGCTGATGCAAGAGCTGGCCAAGTCCCATGCGGCGGTACCCAGCGTGGCCGAGCTGAGCCAGACCCTGCGCGAGCTGGTGCCGCAAATCGCCAGCCACGGCACCTTCAACTTCCTGCTCTCCAACGGCCAGGCCCTGTGGGCGCACGCCAGCACCCACCTGCATTACGTGCTGCGCCGCCACCCCTTCACCCGAGCCACCTTGAGCGACGACGACCTGAGCGTGAACTTTGCCGAGCACACCCGCATCCACGACCGCGTGGCGGTGGTCGTCACCCAGCCCCTGACCACCGACGAAAACTGGACCGTGCTGGAACCCGGTCGGCTTTACGCTTTTGTCGATGGCGATGTCCACTGAGCCGGTCATGGCCTGTCACCGCGCCGTCATCGGACTGCCCCAAAATTCACCCATGCCCCAACGTCTGCCCACCCTGATGGCCTTGATGGCCCTGATTGCAGCGCTGCTCGCCGCCATGCCCGCCATGGCGGCCCGGCCCTTCATGACCGACGACGCGCGCCTGACCACCGCGGGCAGTTGCCAACTCGAGAGCTGGACGCGCGATTACAGCGACCGCAGCGAATTCTGGGCGCTGCCAGCCTGCAACCCGGGCGGCCATTTCGAAATCACTGCGGGCACCGGGCGCTTCAGGGGCGACGGGCAGCCGGGCAGCAGCGACCAGGTGCTGCAGGGCAAGACGCTGTTTCGTGCCTTGCAGAGCAACGACTGGGGTTGGGGCCTGGCCGTCGGGCGCGTCTGGCACCCTTCGGCACAGCCCGGCCCCAACAACTTCGGCGGCAGCTACCTCTACCTGCCTTTTTCGGCCTCTGCGCGGGACGACCGGCTGGTTTTTCATGCCAACCTGGGCTGGACGCGCGACCGCCAGACCCGGCTGAGCGCGACCACCTGGGGCACTGGCGTGGAGTACTGGGTGAATGGGCGGCTCATGCTGATTGCCGAGACCTTTGGCGATGACCGGCACAAACCGTGGGTGCAGAGCGGGCTGCGTTTTTCGGTGATCCCCGGCTTGTTTCAGATCGACGCCACCCGGGGCACCCAGCCCGGCAGCCAGGGCCGCAACACCTGGACCTCGATCGGCATCCGCTATACGCCCGACAAGCTGTTCTGAGCTTCAGCGGGCGATGGCCGCTTCCAGCGCATCGATGAACAGGGCCGGCACATTCAAGCCGCTCTGGTCGCTGATTTCCTGAAAGCAGGTCGGGCTGGTGACATTGATCTCGGTCAGGTGCCCGCCGATCACGTCCAGCCCCACCAGCAGCAGGCCGCGTGCGGCCAGCACCGGACCCAGCGCCTCGGCAATTTCGCGCTCGCGCTCGGTGATCGGCATGGCCACGCCCTTGCCACCCGCCGCCAGATTGCCTCGCACCTCGGTGCCTTGCGGAATCCGGGCCAGCGCATAGGGCACCGGCTGGCCGCCGATCAGCAGCACCCGCTTGTCGCCCTCCCGGATCTGGGGCAGGTACTTCTGCACCATCACGCTCGTGGCGCCGCCCCGGTTGAGCGTCTCGATGATGGCGCCCAGGTTCAGGCCGTCGGTGCCCACCTTGAAGATGCCCATGCCCCCCATGCCATCGAGTGGCTTGAGGATGATCTCGCCATGAATGGCGTGAAATTCGCGGACATCGGCCTCGCTGCGGGTGACCAGGGTGGGCGCAGTGAACTGCGGGAACTCCAGGATGGCGAGTTTTTCCGGGTGGTCGCGCAGGGCAGCGGGGCTGTTGAACACCCGTGCACCTTCGCGCTCGGCCTGGCCCAGCAGGTGGGTGGCGTAGAAGTACTCGCTGTCAAAGGGCGGGTCCTGGCGCATGAGGACGGCGTCAAATGAATGGAGCGCGGTCCGACGCTCAGAGCGGACCTCAAACCAGTGGTCGGCCTGCCCGGTCAGGCGAATGTCGCGCACCTGGGCGCTCACGCCTTCGCCGTGCCGCCAGCGGATGTCCTGCGGCTCGCAGGCCATGATGGCGTGGCCGCGCCCTTGGGCCTCGCGCATCATGGCAAAGGTACTGTCCTTGGAGGTTTTGAAGGACGCCAGCGGGTCGGCAACAAACAGGAGGTTCATGGTGCGATCTTATTGAAATGCCACTTCGGCAAAGCTGCGCAGTTTGCGGCTGTGCAGCTGGGCGGGGCCGGCCGCCCGCAGGATTTCCAGCGCGCGGATGCCGATCTGCAAATGCTGGTTGACCCGTTCGCGGTAGAAGTGGTTGGCCATGCCGGGCAGCTTGATTTCGCCGTGCAGGGGTTTGTCACTCACGCACAGCAGGGTGCCGTAGGGCACCCGAAAACGGAAGCCGTTGGCGGCAATCGTGGCGCTTTCCATGTCCAGCGCCACCGCGCGGCTCTGGCTGAAGCGGCGCTGCGGCGTGGTGGCGGCGTTCTGAGTGGGCAACAACTCCCAGTTGCGGTTGTCGGTGCTGGCCACAGTGCCGGTGCGCATGAGGCGTTTGAGTTCGGCACCATCGCAGCCGGTGATCTCGCTGACCGCTTTTTCCAGTGCGACCTGGATCTCGGCCAGCGCCGGAATCGGCACCCACAGTGGCAGTTCTTCATCGAGCACGTGGTCTTCGCGCACATAGGCGTGGGCCAGCACATAGTCGCCCAGTTGCTGCGTGGTGCGCAGCCCCGCGCAGTGGCCGACCATGAGCCAGGCATGCGGGCGCAGCACGGCAATGTGGTCGGTGATGTTCTTGGCATTGGCTGGCCCCACCCCGATGTTGACCATGGTGATGCCGCTGTGCCCACCCTGCACCAGGTGGTAGGCGGGCATTTGCGGCAGGCGCGCAAGCGCGGCGCCCAAAGCGTCATCAGGATGAGCGCTCAGCCCCGCACGCCGCGTGACCACATTGCCGGGCTCCACAAAGGCGCTGTAAGGGCTGTCGGCCTTGGCCATTTCGGCGCGCCCCAGGGCGATGAACTCGTCAATGTAGAACTGGTAATTGGTGAACAGCACATAGTTCTGGAAATGCGATGGACTGGTGCCGGTGTAGTGGCGCAGGCGGTGCAGCGAATAGTCGGTGCGTGCGCCGGTGAACAGGGACAGGGGCTCGGCTTGTCCGGTGGAGCCTTGCCAGGTGCCGTTGGCGATGCTGTCGTCCATGGCGGCGAGGTCGGGCAGATCGAACACGTCACGCAGCCGTGCGCGCCGGCTCGGGCTCATCTCGCCTTCCATGTGCTCGTTTTCGGCAAACGAGAAGTGCACCGGCATCGGCTCTTTGCTGGTGCCAACCTCAAGCCGCCCGCCGTGGTTGAGGATCAGCAGCCTGAACTGTTCGCGCAGGTAGTGGGCGAACAGGTCGGGTCGGGTGAGGGTGGTGGCGTAACTGCCGGCATTGGCCACAAAGCCATAGCTCAGCAGCTCGGCCTCGCTGCCCTGCGGTGGTGTCCAGCCGGTGGCCGTTTCAATCCGCACATAGGGGTAGCAGGCCCGCACCCGGTCCCGCAGGTCTTCGCCCGCCACGTAGCGCTGCATGGCGTCGCGCAGGTGGCTCACACTCTGCTGGTAAATGAGCTGCACACGCTCGAGTGCAGCATCGGCGGTGTCAAAAACCTCGGGGGCAATGAAAGGTGTAGGGGTTTGCATGCCCCCATTGTGCACACGCCCTGTTACATGCTGCGCCGGTACTGCCCGCCCACCTCGAAGAGTGCGTTGGTGATCTGGCCGAGCGAGCACACGCGCACCGCGTCCATCAGCACCTCAAACACGTTGCTGTTGTCCATGACCGCTTGCTGCAGGCGCGCCAGCATGGCCGGAGCCTGCGCAGCGTTGCGCGCATGAAAGTCGGCCAGGCGCTGCAGCTGGGACTGTTTTTCTTCTTCGGTCGAGCGGGCCAGCTCCAGGCTTTCGAGCACTTCGTCGCCTCTGGGGTTGCGGAAGGTGTTGACGCCGATGATGGGCAGCTCGCCGGTGTGCTTGAGCA
>CAYSIY010000151.1:0-5473 GCA_964431215.1 uncultured Limnohabitans sp. | reverse complement strand
ATCGTCAATCGACAAAATGAAGGCACTGGCCCGGCTTTGTTGCTGCGCAAACTGCGACAAGTCGCCGTAGCTGGTGACGCCCAGCACTTCAAAGCCTTCCGTTTCGATCGCCTGGGCCAGAGCGCGGATGCCCAGGCCCGAGGTGTTCTCTGAGCGGTAGTCTTCGTCAATGATGACGATGGGGAAACGGAATTTCATGGACGAAGGCCCCGGAGGCCCCAAAAACAGGACAGGGGCGAAGTTTAAGGAAAAAACGGCCGCCCCAATCGGGCCTGCCGCCAAGTTTTCTGGGCCTGGTCGCGAACATGCCGCCTTCTGCACCCCAGAAAAGGCATTGTGGCCTGCTACAATCGCAGGCTCTGGAGCGGTGGATGAGTGGTTTAAGTCGCACGCCTGGAAAGCGTGTGTGGGTTAATAGCCCACCGCGGGTTCGAATCCCGCCTGCTCCGCCAGAACCCCCACAAAAAAAGCGCCTTAGGGCGCTTTTTTTGTGGGGCTCGCGGCATCGGGACATCCCACACCGGGGCGCAAGACCTGCCAAGCCATCCAAAGCGGCAAACCCTGGGCCGCTGGCCCGGGCCGTCAAGGACGCGCTTCACTCGCCAGCCGCTTGCGAAAGATCGTGGCGAACCAGTTCATGCCCCAGACGGCTGTATTCGCGCCAGCGTTCACGGCCCTGAGCCCGGTTCAGCTCATCGACGCTGACCACCTCGATGATGCGCTCAAAACCTTCGAAGCCTGGCGGCACCGACTCGCCCAGATTGATCAGGACCTGCCGGTCCCAATCGGGCAAGGGCTGTTCGCTCAGCAGCACGCGCGAGGCAGCACGAACGGCCACGGGAGCATCTGCCTGACAGTGGGGCAAGAAATCCAGCACTGAAAATGTCCATAAGGCCAGGTCCAGCTGGGCCAGCGTCGCGCTGTGCCCGACGACCTGCGCACGCAGGCCACGTGCATGAACCTTGCGCAAAAGACGGCAGCTGTAATGCACCAGGGCGGGTGCATTGAAGTGAAACTCAATGCGCGCCATGACCCTCTTCAGGCCGCGCGCGAGCCGGCTCGGCCCGCCTTGACCGGGGCCTGACGGGCCAGCAGGTATTCCAGCAAAAGAGCGACCGGTCGACCGGTGGCGCCCTTGGCGGCACCGCTGCGCCAGGCGGTGCCGGCAATGTCCAGGTGCGCCCAGGGCAGTTGGCTGGCAAAACGCTGCAGGAATTTGGCCGCCGTCACGGAACCGGCGGCGCGCCCCCCCACGTTGGCCACATCGGCAAAGCGACTCTTGAGCCCTTCGGCATACTCGTCATCGAGCGGCATGCGCCAGCACAAGTCTTCGGAGGCTTCGCCCGCCCGCATCAGCGCCTCGGCCAGCTTGTCGTCCGGTGTGAAAAGCCCGCTGCGCACGGCACCCAGCGCGATCACGCAGGCACCGGTCAGGGTGGCGATGTCGATCACGGCATCGGGCTTGAAGCGCTCGGCATAAGTCAGTGCGTCGCACAAGACCAGACGCCCTTCGGCATCGGTGTTGAGAATTTCGATGGTCTGACCGCTCATGCTGGTGACCACGTCGCCAGGCTTGACCGCCTGGCCATCGGGCATGTTTTCGGTGGCCGGAATCAGGCCAACCACGTGCAGGGCAGGCTGCAGATGGGCCAGGGCCTCAAACACGCCCAGCACGCTGGCAGCACCGCTCATGTCAAACTTCATCTCGTCCATTTCGGCGGCCGGCTTCATGGAAATGCCCCCGGTGTCGAAGGTGATGCCCTTGCCCACCAGAACCACCGGAGCCCCCTTGGCCTGGGCGGACTTGTATTCCATCACGATGAAACGCAAGGGCTCGACGGCTCCACGAGCCACGGCCAGAAAAGCCCCCATGCCCAGACGCTCGACCTCACGGGGGCCGAGCACCTTGCAGCTCATGCCACGGTGTTTGGCCAGGGCACGGGCGGCCTGCGCCAGATGGCTGGGTGTGGCGTGGTTGGCCGGACGGTTGGCCCATTCCTTGGCCAGCTCGATGCCTTGCACCAGTGCATGGGCCTGCTGCAGTGCGGCGTGGTGAGCCTCCGTCACTTTGGCCATGCCGATCACCACCTTGGCGAGTTTGCGCGGCTGGGGCTTGCTCAGGGTGTGGGCATACGCATAGCTGGCATCGGCCAGCTCGGTGGCGATGGAGCGAACGATGGGCGATGGCATGCCCTGCCCTGCGCAGTACACCGACAGACTCTTGACCTGTGCAGATTGCAATGCATTCCAGGCGGCACGCAGGGCCTTTCGGACCTCGCGAGGCTGGCCCTTGCCACAAGCCACCACCAGCAGATGCCGTGGCTTGACTCCGGGCATGCCGTAAGATTGCAGCACTGAACCCGGGACCGTCTTGAAATCTTCCTGACGGCGGGCCTTGCCGATCCAGTCTGCCAATGTTCCGTCTTCGCGGACGTCGTCGGGCCAGAGCACCACCAGGGCGTCGTGTGCGCCCTGGGCGGCTTGTGTCAATGTGGTTTGGCGGATTTCAAATTTCATCGTCGTCATCGTCCTTCACTCGCTCAATGTTATTCGATTCTTCACTGCGCAAGGACCTGGCGAGGAACTTCGTGGCCACCGTCGTGGTGATCCTCACCATCGTCATGACAATCACGCTGATCCGAACCCTTGGCAAGGCCAGCCGGGGCTCGGTGAACCCCGCCGATGTGCTGCTCGTGATGGGCTTCAGCATGACCAGCCAACTCACTACCGTGCTGGCACTGAGCCTGTTCATTTCCGCCATCGCCACCCTCTCCCGGATCTACAGCGACAGTGAAATGGCCATCTGGCAGAGCAGCGGCCAGAGTGTGGCCTCGTTTGTGCCGGTTCTGCTGCGCTTTGCCTGGCCCATACTCCTGGCGATCGCCTTGCTGGCCCTGCTGGTCTGGCCCTGGAGCAACCAGCAGATCCAGGAATTGCAGCAGCGCTACGAGAAACGCAACGATGTCGAACGCGTGGCACCTGGGCGCTTCCAGGAGTCGTCAGGTGGGCGGCGCGTGTTTTTCATCGACAAGGATTCGCCCGATCAGACCACGGGCACCAATGTCTTCATCTCCTCGTCTGAAAACGACCTGGAAATTACCACCACCGCGCGGCAGGGTCGAATCGAATGGCGCGGCAATGACCGCGTGCTCCTGCTGGAACAAGGAGAACAGTGGCTCTACCAGCCTTCCACCGGTGAAACACGCTGGACACGCTTCGAGCGTTACGATCTGGTGATCGATGAGTCGATGGTGCGGGACGCCGGCATGCAAGCGACTCGTCAGCTCCCGACCCTGACCTTGTTGCAAAACCCCAGCTCAATCCATATGGGGGAACTCTCCTGGCGACTCGGTCTGGCTTTGTGTGCCCTCAATTTCACGCTGCTGGCCTTGCCTCTGTCGGCCGTCAACCCCCGCCGCGGCCGCAGTTACCAGTTCGCGCTGGCCATGCTGGTCTTTGTCGTGTACTACAACCTGGTCAACATCGGCCAGAACTGGATCTCACATGGCCGTTATGGGCTGCTGGAGTGGATGCTGATGCTGCATGGATCGGCTTGTGCCATGACCCTGACCTGGCTTTGGATTCGTCATCGGCAATGGTCATGGCGTGATCTGCTGCCCGCACAGACCCAGGGGGGCAGCCCATGAAGACTGTGCGCCGCCTGCTCTACCGCGAAATATTCACTGCCGTCGGCTTCGTGGCCGTCGGCTTTCTCGCCCTGTTCGTCTTTTTCGACATGGTCGAGGAACTGCAAAACCTCACTCGCTTGGCACCGCAGGGCTACCGCATCCAGCATGCAGTGTGGATGGTGTCTTCGCAAATTCCCGGGCACCTCTATGACCTGCTGCCCATATCGGTGTTGATCGGCACCATCTTCGTGATGGCCAGGCTGGCGCAAAGCTCGGAATTCACCATCCTGCGCTCTGGCGGTCTCGGACCCGGCCGAGCCCTGGGCATGCTGCTCAAGATGGGCTGGGTGTTCGTGCTGCTTACCGTGTTGTTGGGTGACTATGTCTCGCCTTGGGCGGAGCAACAGGGTCTTTTGCTCAAGGCCCGCTTTCGCGGAGACCTGACCTCGGGACAAACCGGAGCCTGGCTCAAGGAGCGACAGGGTGATCAGCAATTTGCAATCAATGTCCGGGCCATGAACAAGGACGCGCGCATGGTCAATGTTCATATCCAGCGCTTTGATGCCCAAGGGGCCTTGCTTGGGAGCCTTCGCGCACGCGAGGCCGCCTTCGGCGACGAGGTCTGGCATCTGCACGATGTGCAGGTCATGACTTTGCGGCTGCAGGGCAACTCGGCCTCGATGCAAAAGGAGCAACGGCCTGAGCTGGACTGGCCCACGAAAATTTCCCGGGACATGGTGGCTGCGGCCCTGGTCAGCCCGGACCGAATGCAAATCTGGGATCTGGTGCAGTACATCCGCCACCTGGGTCAAAACAAGCAGAATGCCCAACCCTATGAAATCGAACTCTGGCGCAAGGTGTTCTATCCCCTGAGCTGCCTGGTGATGCTGACGCTGGCCCTGCCCTTTGCTTACCTGCATTTCCGCTCGGGCCAGATCGCCGGGCATGTGTTTGGCGGCGTGATGGCCGGCATCAGCTTCTACCTGCTTAACAATGTCTTCAGCCACATCGGCAACCTGCGCAACTGGGAGCCCTGGATCACCTCGGCGGCTCCTTCGTTGATCTACACCCTGATTTCACTGGCCGCATTTGGCTGGATGGTCCTCAGAAGATGAACAATCCCTCCCCTGCCGTGATCCTGTTTGCGCATGGCTCACGCGACCCGCTTTGGCGCGGTCCGATCGACGCTGTGGCGCAAGAAATCCGTCGCCAGGCCCCTGAAGTCACGGTGCGCTGTGCCTTTCTGGAACTGACGACACCCGACCTGCCCAGCGTGGTCGCTGCATTGATGCAGGAAGGTCACAGGACCCTCCGCATCGTGCCCATGTTCCTGGGCGTCGGCCGTCACGGCCGCGAGGATCTGCCGGCCCTGGTGAGCCAGTTAAGGCAAAGCCATCCCGAGCTCGTGTTGGAACTGCTGCCCGCCGTCGGCGAAATGCCCGAACTGACCCGCTGCCTGGCGGGTCTTGCGCTGCGAAACGCCTCGTCCCAATAAAACCAGGATGCATAATTCGATCTGCTGATATGTCCAATCGAATATGAACCTTCACCAATTCCGATTCGTACAGGAGGCGGCACGCCGCAACCTGAACCTGACCGAAGCCGCCAAGGCCCTGCACACCTCGCAGCCAGGGGTCTCCAAGGCGATCATCGAACTCGAAGAAGAGCTGGGCATCGACATCTTTGCCCGGCACGGCAAGCGCCTCAAGCGCATCACCGAGCCCGGCCAGCACGTGCTCAGAAGCATCGAGGTCATCCTGCGCGAAGTGGCCAACCTGCGCAAAATCGGTGACCAGTTCAGCGCCCAGGACAGCGGGACCCTCTCGATTGCCACCACCCATACC
>CAYSIY010000150.1:0-5482 GCA_964431215.1 uncultured Limnohabitans sp. | reverse complement strand
CATGGCCTTGCGCGGAATCTCGTCGTAGTCCGATTCGTCGGGCTGGCCGAGGTTGGCGGTGTAGGCGTAGGGCATGGCGCCCTTTTTCTTCATCCACAGCAGGGCGGCGGAGGTGTCCAGGCCGCCCGAAAAGGCGATGCCGACTTTTTGCCCTTTGGGCAGGTTTTGCAGGATGGTGCTCATATCGTTTCGTTCGGGGGAATCAACCGAAATGGCAGATGTAGTGGTAGGCCTCGGCGACCTTGATCTCGAAGCTGCTGTTGCCGGGCACGCTGAACTTTTCACCCGCGCTGGATTGGACCCAGGCGTCGGTGCCGGCCAGTTTGTATTCGCAGGAACCGGCCACGCATTCCATGATTTCGGGGGCGCCGGTGTTGAAGGTGAGCTGGGCCGGCAGGATCACGCCCACCGACAGCCGGGTGCCATCGGCGCGGGTGAGGCTGTGACTGACGCACTTGCCGTCAAAGTAAACATTGGCTTGGGTTTTGACGGAGACGCCGTCGATTTTTTCGGTGGTCATGGTGTCGGACGGTAAGGCGCGGGCAACCCGCAAAAAACAGGCAGGGGCCGCAAAGGCCCCTGCCGTGGGTCAGTGGGTGATTTTAGGGCAGGCCGCCACTGTGCTCAGCACACTTGGCCCAGCAATCGGCTCAGCGCCAATGGCGGTGGTGCCCGCCGCCATACCAGCCCCATCCCAGGTTGATGCTGGTGGTCACTGGCCAGGGGCGGTAGTAAACCGGCGGGGGAACATAGACCACCTGCGGCTGTGTGTAGACCACCGGAGGGCTGACCACCATGGGCTGGACAATGGTTTGAACAGCGGGGGCCACGGTTGCAGGGGCGGTCATGCCCACCGGCGTCACCTGAATGGCCAGGGTGGGGCCGGGGTCCTGCGGCAATTGCACGTTGTAGGTTTTGCCCGCGTACTCATAGACCACGTTGTAGCCGACCAGGCGGTTTTCCATGACAGTCTGGGTGGTGCAGGTGGTCACGGGCTGGCTGTTGGCATTGCTTTCGGCCCGGTCACCCAGCATGCTGCCGCCGATGGCACCGATCATGGTCCCCAGGCCGCGCCCATCGCCCAGCGCCGTGCCGATCACGCCGCCTGCAATGGCCCCGACGAGGGCACCGCCGCCGCTGGTCGGGGCGTTGGGCGTAACGGTTTGTGCGCAGCTTTGGCGCGGCACGGCCACCTGCTGGTAAACAGCGGTGCGCGAGATCACCTGGCCGACCTCCTGGGCCTGGGCCAGGCCGCAGAGGGCGAGCAGGGCAGACGTGATGGCGATGTTTTTCATGGGGGTCCTTCGCGTGGGCAAACGCATGTCAAGTTTATCCAGCCGCTGCTGCGGCGCTGCAGCCCACTGTGTAAATTTCGGTAACCGGGGTGGCCTCAGGCCGGCCATTGCGCCGGGTGGTAGCCCACCGTCACGGCCCCCGAAGGCCAGGCAATGATGGGGCGTTTGATGACGCTGGCCTGTTGCAGCATCAGGGCCATGGCGCTGGGTGCGTCCTGCACTGTGGCCTGGGTGGCGGCATCGAGCTTGCGCCAGGTGGTGCCTTGGCGGTTGAGCACCCGCTCCCAGCCGCAGGCCTCGATCCACTGCCGAAGCTGTGCCTCGGGCACGCCTTGTTTCTTGAAATCGTGAAATTCGAACTCCTGGCCTTGTTCGCTGAGCCAGGTTTTTGCCTTTTTGACGCTGTCGCAGTTGGGAATGCCGTAGACGATCGGTTTATTCATGGTGAGTCAGGGAGGTCAGGGGGCGTTTGAGACAATGCCGACCATGAAGACTTTACAAGACTGGCTGGACTTTTGTGAGCGCCTGCACCCGGTGGCCATCGACATGGGGCTCGATCGCGTGCGCGAGGTGGCCGGGCGGCTGTCGCTGCGCTTTGAGTGTCCGGTGATCACCGTGGCCGGTACCAATGGCAAGGGCTCGACCTGCGCCATGCTCGAAGCCATCTTGCTGCAGGCGGGCTACCGCACGGGGGTGTACACCTCGCCGCATCTGGTGCATTTCGAGGAGCGTTGCCGCCTGTCGGGCACATCGGCCTCGCCCGAGGCCCTGGCCGAGGCCTTCGCCGCAGTGGAGGCGGTCCGTGGCGATGTCAGCCTCACGTATTTCGAGTTCAGCACCCTGGCCATTCTGTGGCTCATGAGCCGTGCCGGGCTGGACGCGGTCGTTCTGGAGGTCGGCTTGGGCGGGCGGCTCGACGCGGTCAACATCGTGGATGCCGATTGCGCCGTGATCACCAGCATCGACCTGGACCACATGGCCATTCTGGGCAACGACCGCGAGACCATTGGGCGCGAGAAAGCCGGCATCATGCGGCCGGGGCGCACCGTGGTGGTCAGTGACCCGGTGCCGCCCCAGAGTGTGGTGGCTTGCGCCGAGGCCATCGGGGCGGACCTCTGGCGCTTCGGGCGGGATTTCAACTTTTCGGGTGACAAACAGCAATGGGCCTGGGCCGGCCGGGGGCGTCGCTACAGCGGCATGGCCTACCCGGCCCTGCGGGGTGCCAACCAGTTGGTCAATGCCTCGGGCGTGCTGGCAGCGCTCGAGGCCTTGCGCACACGCATCCCGGTGACGGCTCAGGCGGTGCGCAACGGTCTGGCCATGGTCGAACTGCCCGGACGTTTCCAGATCGTGCCCGGTGAGCCGGTGCTGGTGCTGGACGTGGCCCACAACCCGCACTCTGTGGCCGCGCTGGCCGAGAACCTGGATGCCATGGGTTTTTATTCGACCACCCATGCGGTGTTCGGGGCCATGGCCGACAAGGATCTGGCGCCCATGCTGGAGCGGGTCAGTCCGCTGATCGACCGCTGGTATTTCACAGACCTGCCCTTGCCGCGTGCGTCCACGGCCACGGCATTGCAACAGGCCTGGCAGTCGCAAAACAAGCGCCAGGATACGTCTTGCAGTGCGCACACCGATCCGATGTCAGCCCTGCGTGCCGCCATCGCCGCAGCAGACCCGGCTGATAGAATCGTCGTCTTTGGCTCTTTTCATACGGTGGGCGGTGTCCTCAAGGACGGAATCCCCCGTTTGCACGCCAGACACCTGAACGCCTGATCGACTGCGCATGGCCTTTTTCAAGTTCCGATTTCCTGGCAAGACGGGGGCGGCTGCCTCCGAGGGGCTTTCTGCAGCGCCCGGGCAAAGCCTTGAAGTGCTTCGCCGCAGGGCCCGTCACCGCCTGTTCGGTTCGGTGGTGCTGGTGTTTGTGGCGGTGGTGGTCTTCCCCTTGCTGTTCGATTCCCAGCCGCGTCCGGTGGCGGTCGATACGCCCATCGTGATTCCCGACCGCCAGAAAACGGTGCCATTGGCGGCGGATGCGGCCGTGCCTGCAGCCCAGGCTCCGGCCAAGCCCTTGTTGCCTGCAGCTTCCTCGGAGGTACTGCCTCATTCCAGCCTGGAGCCAGACAAGGAAGAAGTGGTGGCTCCCCCGGTCAAGCGCGCGTCCGAGGCACCCTCGACCGCCAAACCCGCCTCGCCCGCAGCGCCGCTGCCCAAGCCTGCGGCGTCACTGCCCAAGCCCTCCGCCCCGGCACTCAGCGATGCCCAAAAAGCCATGTCCTTGCTCGAGGGCAAGGGCGGGACGACCGATGCAGCCAAAGTGGTGGTGCAAGTGGGCGCATTTGCCGATGCCGACCGGGTGCGCGAAGTGCGCCAGAAGCTCGAGCAGGCCGGCATCAAGACCTACATACAGAACATCGAAGGCAAGGATGGCAAGCGCACGACCCGGGTCCGGGTCGGACCCTTCGAAACACGTGCAGAGGCCGACAAGGCCGCAGCACGCATTCGCAAGCTGGACTTGCAGGCCAGCGTGATCGCGCTCTGACATGAGCCCCCTGACTCTGACCGATGGGGTGCTGGGCGGCATCTTGCTGCTGTCGCTGATCGTGGGAGCCTGGCGGGGCCTGGTGGTCGAACTGATGTCCCTTACAGGCTGGGTGGCCTCCTTCATTCTGGCCCAGTGGATGGCCGACGATGTGGCCCTCTGGCTGCCGTTCTGGAAAGAGGCGGCTGTGCAGTTGCGCTACGCCCTGTCTTTTGTGCTGGTTTTTGTGGGTGGAATGTTCGCTGCTGCCGTGCTGTCGTGGCTGCTGCGCAAGGTGGTCGACACCGCCGGGCTTCGGCCAGTGGACAGAAGCCTGGGGGGCCTTTTCGGACTGGTGCGTGGCGTGGTCGTCTTGCTGGTGCTGGCGGTGGTGGTGTACCTGACGGGCATGCGCACGCAGGACTGGTGGCAAGACTCGCGCGCGACCCCCATGCTCGAAGCGCTCCTGGCGGGCATCAAACCGGTGCTGCCGCAGGCCCTGCAGAACTACCTGCCCTGAGCCGCCTTCGGTGACCGGGGTGCTTTCGCTGTGGATTGAATGATGGAACGGATGGAACTATGTGCGGAATCGTGGGCGTGGCCAGTGCCACACCGGTCAACCAACTGATCTATGACGCCTTGCTGCTGCTGCAGCACCGAGGCCAGGATGCGGCAGGCATCGTCACGCAGCAAGACCGCAAGTTCTTCATGCACAAAGCCAAAGGCATGGTGCGCGATGTCTTTCGTACCCGCAACATGCGCGCCCTGCCCGGCAACTGTGGCTTGGGCCAGGTGCGTTACCCGACTGCGGGCAATGCCTTCAGCGAAGAGGAAGCCCAGCCTTTTTATGTGAACGCTCCCTTTGGGCTGGTGCTGGTGCACAACGGCAATCTGACCAACGCGCAGGCGCTCAAGGCCGAGCTGTTTTCGATTGACCACCGCCACATCAACACCGAGAGCGACTCCGAGGTGCTGCTCAATGTGCTGGCCCATGAGCTCGAAAAAACCACCCGTGGCCTGCCGCTCAAGCCGGCCGATGTGTTTGCCGCTGTGCGTGGGGTGCACCAGCGTATCCGGGGCTCGTACGCCGTGATCGCCCTGATTGCGGGCCATGGCCTGCTGGCTTTCCGCGATCCGCATGGCATCCGGCCCCTGTGCATGGGACGCAGCAAGGACGGCACCGTGATGCTGGCCAGCGAGTCGGTCGCGCTCGAGGGCACCTTGCACCAGTTCGAGCGCGATGTGGCTCCCGGAGAAGCCGTGTTTGTCGACCTGCAGGGGCAGGTCTACAGCGAGCCATGCGCTCCAGGCGCCCGGCTCACGCCTTGCATTTTCGAGTTCGTTTATCTCGCCCGCCCCGACTCCACACTGGATGGCATCTCGGTTTACCAGGCGCGCCTGAACCTCGGCGAAACGCTGGCCAAGCGCGTGATCTCGACCGTGCCACCCAACGACATCGATGTGATCATTCCGATCCCCGAATCGAGCCGACCCAGCGCCACGCAATTGGCCCACTTGCTGGGCATTCCCTACCGCGAAGGTTTTGTGAAAAACCGCTATGTGGGCCGCACTTTCATCATGCCTGGCCAGGCGGTGCGCAAGAAATCGGTGCGCCAGAAGCTCAACGTGATCGCCAGCGAGTTCAAGGGCCGCAACGTGCTGC
>CAYSIY010000149.1:0-5526 GCA_964431215.1 uncultured Limnohabitans sp. | reverse complement strand
ATGCCGGCCTACCCCTGGCTGGAGAAGAACACGGTGGACCACACCACGATCGCGGCCCACATGTCCGGATTGCGCACTCTCGGTGCACCCTACAGCGACGAAGAGATCGCCAAGGCGGCTGACGAGGTCAAGGGCAAGAGCGAGCTCGAAGCCGTGATTGCCTACCTTCAAGGTTTGGGTGTCCACCGTAAATAAATGACTTTGTGTGACAGATCTTCAGCTCTGTCACCAACTGATATCAATGACTTTGTGTGACAGATCTTCAGCTCTGTCACCAACTGATATCAATGACTTTGTGTGACAGATCTTCAGCTCTGTCACCAACTGAATAGAAAGGACATCATGGACATCAACACCCTGCGCTCCATCGTGACCGTCGCAGCCTTTGTGGCTTTCATCGGCATCGTCTGGTGGGCCATGGCCCGCCGCAACCAGATCCGTTTTGAAGAGGCGGCCCGCCTGCCTTTCGGTCAGGACGACTGAGTTGTGAGCTGAACGAACCCCAATCAAGGAATCCAAATGAGTGACTTCATCAGCAATTTCTGGCACCTCTATGTGGCCGGCATCTCGCTGCTTGCCATCATCGCCTGTCTGTTGCTGCTCTGGTTCAGCGGCAAGGCCAAGGCCATGACGGCCAACGACAACACCACCGGTCATGTCTGGGACGGTGACTTGCGGGAAATGAACAACCCCTTGCCGCGCTGGTGGGTAGGGCTCTTCGTGATCACGATCGTGTTTGCGCTGGTGTACCTGGCCTTCTACCCGGGCGCTGGCAGCTTTGCTGGCAAGTTCGGCTGGTCGTCAGCCGGTCAGTACGAAGCCGAAGTCGCCAAAGCCAATGAGCAGGTCGCACCCTTGTATGCCAAATTCCAGGGTCTTCCTGTAGAGCAAGTGGCCAAGGACCCGCAGGCCATGGCCATGGGTGACCGCCTGTTCATGAACAACTGCGCTCAGTGTCATGGCTCCGATGCGCGTGGCAGCAAAGGCTTCCCCAACCTTGCTGATGCGGATTGGCTGCATGGCGGTTCGCCCGAGAAGATCAAGGAAACCCTGGTCCAGGGTCGCAACGGCATGATGCCCCCGATGGCCGCTGCGGTGGGAACGCCGGAAGATGTGCGCAATGTGGCCCAGTACGTGCTGAGCCTCTCGGGCAGCCCGCATGATTCGTTGCGTGCCTCCCTGGGCAAGGCCAAGTTCGGCGCCTGTGCGGCCTGTCACGGCATGGACGGCAAAGGCAACCAGGCCCTGGGTGCCCCGAACCTGACCGACGATGTCTGGCTGCATGGCTGGGGAGAGAATGCCATTGTCAACATGATCAACAACGGTAAAAACAACCAGATGCCAGCCCAGACCCACAAGCTGACCGAAGGGCAGATCCATGTCCTGACGAGTTATGTCTGGGGCTTGAGCAACCTGAAGACTGGCGCTGTCAAATAAGCTTGGTGTCTGAGGGGCCTGCAAGGGGCCCTTCTCCATTGGACGGGAAAACGTTTTGGAATCTTCGGAAAACTCCTCACGCAAGATCGTTCCGATCGTGCCCATGTCACCGGCATCTTCGGATGGCGAGGACGGCACACAGGAGATGATTTCCCTGTACGCAGCGCACAAGAAAATCTATCCGCGCAGCGTACAGGGGATGTTTGCCCATTGGCGATGGGTGCTGGTGTTCCTCACGCAAATCGTTTTTTATGGCTTGCCCTGGCTGGAGTGGGGACAGCGCCAGGCCGTGCTGTTCGATCTGGGGGCACGTCGTTTCTACATTTTCGGCGTTGTCCTGTACCCGCAGGACTTCATCTATCTCACCGCCATCCTCGTGATTTCCGCGTTTTCCCTGTTCCTGTTCACCGCAGTGGCTGGGCGTCTGTGGTGTGGCTATGCCTGTCCACAGACGGTCTACAGCGAAATTTTTCTCTGGGTGGAACGCAAGATCGAGGGAGACCGGTCGGCCCGTATCCGTCTGGATGCTGCCGACATGTCGCTCGAGAAACTGTTCAAGAAGTGGTTCAAGCACATCGTCTGGATCGGTATTGCGATGTGGACGGGGTTCACCTTTGTGGGCTATTTCACGCCTGTTCGTGACCTGGGCATGGCGTTCTTCACCGGGAACATGTCATCCTGGGAAGTGTTCTGGGTGTTCTTTTACGCTTTTGCCACCTATGGCAATGCCGGCTTCATGCGAGAGCAGGTTTGCAAGTACATGTGCCCCTATGCACGCTTCCAGAGCGCCATGTTCGACAAGGACACCCTGATCGTGACCTACGACGAGGCCCGGGGTGAGCCTCGTGGTGCGCGCTCCAGAAAGGCAGACCTCCAGGCGCAGGGGCTGGGCGCCTGTATCGACTGCAGCCTCTGTGTGCAGGTCTGCCCCACAGGCATTGATATCCGCAAGGGACTGCAGTACGAGTGCATCGGCTGCGGAGCTTGTGCCGACGTGTGCGACACCGTGATGGACAAGGTCGGCTACGCCAAAGGGCTGATCAAGTATTCCACCCAGAATGCCATGGCGGGCGGCTGGAGCCGCGAGCAGATCTGGCGCCGCGTGCTCAGGCCCCGTGTGTTGCTCTACACCGGCATCCTGCTGCTGGTGACGCTGGCCCTGTTGTCCAGTCTGGCCCTGCGCGAGCCCTTCAAGGTCGATGTGGTGCGTGATCGGGCCGCCTTGGCGCGCATTGTGGCCGGGGGGCAGATCGAGAATGTCTACCGGCTGCAGATCATGAACGCTGCTGAAAAGCCCTTGAGCTTCAAGCTGGGTGTGGAGGGTCTGTCAGGACTGCGCATCGTGACCGAGACGGACGTGCAGGTTCCAGCCACCGAGTCGCGTTGGGTCTCGGTGCGTCTGCATTTGCCCTACGATGTGGCGCAGCCTGGCTCGCATCCGATCCATTTTCTGATCCAGTCGTACGAAGAGGGCCAGCAAGTGGTAGGGCGGATCGAGGAAAAGTCCGTCTTCCTTGTTCCCCGTTGATCCCTTGGGAGTTTCCATGAACACGTCCAGTCCATCGACCCATTCCACTCGCCCCTGGTGGGCTTTCGGCCATGTCTGGCTGGTGATTGCAGGTCCTGCCATTGTGGTGGTGGCGGGCTTTTTGACCTTTTACCTGGCAGTGCGCAGCCCTGATCCGGTATTGCCCACCCAAGGTCCGGGAGCAGGTCAGACCAGCGGCATCGGTCAGGCTCCGGCCGTACAGGCCCGCAATCATGCGGCCACCGGCACTCTGCCCGCTGTGCCGCCCGCCAAACCCTGAGCACAGCGTCTGAGGAGACAAGTCATGTCGATGCAGAGAATGATGTGGATTGCATGGCCGGCTTTTCTGGTGGCCGGTCTGCTGGAGATACTGGTATTTGGACTGGTGGACCCGCAGGACTTGCACTGGTTTGGGCATCCGTTGGCGCTGAGCAGGCTGGGCGTCTACACCCTGTCGTTCTTTGCGTTCTGGATTCTGGTCATGGTCTCAAGTGCCTTGACGACCTTGCTCTCGATGTCGCCTTTCGAGGTCAACCGTTGTCCGGTCCCGACTGACGAGCGACCGCAGGACTGCGCACGCCATGGCCACTGAGCAAGTTCAGCCCAAAGACCGGACTGTGCTGCGCATGGGTTTTAGTGGCAGACCGGTGTCTGGTGATTGACCAGACGCTGCAGCGCTTCGGGGCTCAGGATCCGCACGTGCCGTTGCTTGACCTCGACAATGCCGTCTTCCACAAATTTGGAGAAGGTGCGGCTGACGGTCTCCAGCTTGAGGCCCAGGTAGCTGCCGATTTCTTCGCGGGTCATGCGCAGCACCAGCTCGGACTGTGAAAACCCCCGGGCGTGCAGTCGCTGCACCAGATTGAGCAAAAAGGCGGCCAGCCGTTCTTCAGCGCGCATGCTGCCCAGCAGCAGCATCACACCGTGTTCGCGCACAATTTCCCGGCTCATGATCTTGTGCACATGCGTTTGCAGTGCAGTGACTTCGCGCGAGAGTTCCTCAATGCGTTCAAAGGGCATTACACAGACCTCGGCGTCTTCGAGCGCCACGGCATCGCAGGTGTGCTGGTCGTTGACGATACCGTCGAGCCCGATGATCTCGCCCGCCATCTGAAAGCCCGTGACCTGATCCCGTCCGTCTTCGGTGGCCAGGCAGGTCTTGAAAAACCCGGTGCGGATAGCATAGAGCGAGGTGAACCTCTCGCCATTGGTGAACAAGGTCGTGCCGCGCTTGATCTTGCGACGTATGGCCACCAGATCATCCAAGCGGTTCATGTCCTGGCTGCTCAGTCCCATGGGCATGCACAGCTCCCGCAGGTTGCAGTTGGAGCAGGCGACTTTGATGGCTTGGGTGTTCATGTCAATGACTTTCTCGCAGGTCGATCTTGCCTTGGGTCAATTCTCTAATTGGACACCAAAAATCAGGGTTTTCTCGAGCCATGACCAGCGTCAGGCCAATTTATGCATCCCTTTGATGTGGGTCAAGATTCCGGAGGGTATATACCTGCACAGTCCTGTGCATTGATAAAACCATTGGCCTCGTGTTCCACCATGTCTGTCATCACGCCCGAATTGCTGACCCGGTTTGATGTGCCGGGTCCGCGTTACACCTCCTATCCGACGGCCGACAGGTTTGTGGAGGCCTTCACCGAAGCCGATTACATCCAGTCCCTGGACCAGTGCCGGGCTGCCTCACGCCTCAAGCGTCAGCCCTTGTCACTGTATGTGCACATTCCTTTTTGCGAGTCGCTCTGCTACTACTGTGCCTGCAACAAGATCATTACCAGGCACAAAGAGCGTGCCGCCACCTATCTGCGCTACCTGGCCCGTGAAGTGGACTTGCAGGTGGCGCATTTGGGCAGTGGGCATTCGGTCAGCCAGTTGCACCTGGGCGGAGGGACGCCAACCTTCCTGAGCGACGACGAGCTGCGCGAACTGATGGCCATGCTGCGCCGCCATTTCCAGTTTGTACCGGGGGGTGAATATTCAGTCGAAGTGGATCCGCGCACCATCGATCAAGATCGCCTGGCCGTGCTGGCCGAGCTGGGCTTTAACCGCCTGAGCTTTGGCGTGCAGGACTTCGATGGGGCGGTGCAAAAAGCCATCCACAGGGTGCAGCCCGTCGATCAGGTCTTTTCCATGGTGCGCGCAGCGCGTGAACTGGGTTTTGAGTCCGTGAATGTGGATCTGATTTACGGTCTGCCACTGCAGACGCCGCAATCCTTTGCGCGGACCCTGACCCAGGTCAGGGATCTGCGGCCAGACCGCATAGCGCTGTACGCTTACGCCCACCTGCCAGAGCGCTTCAAGCCGCAGCGCCGCATCCATGCCGCCGAACTGCCGACGGCCTCTGCCAAGGTGGCCATGCTCGCTCAGTCGCTCGACGCTTTGAGCGATGCAGGCTATGTCTACATCGGCATGGACCACTTTGCCTTGCCTGACGATGCCTTGGCCGTGGCCAAGCGCCAGGGGCGACTGCACCGCAATTTCCAGGGCTACAGCACCCAGCCCGACTGTGATCTGGTCGCCCTCGGTGTCTCGGCCATTGGTCGCATGGGCTC
>CAYSIY010000148.1:0-5528 GCA_964431215.1 uncultured Limnohabitans sp. | reverse complement strand
AACGCCCTGACCAAAGCCGGCATCGCGGCCGAGAACTACCCCTTTTGCACCATCGAGCCCAACACCGGCGTGGTGGAGGTACCCGATCCGCGCCTCAATGAGCTGGCCAAAATCATCAGCCCCGAGCGCATCGTGCCCGCCATCGTCGAGTTTGTGGACATTGCCGGCCTGGTGGCGGGCGCGTCCAAAGGCGAGGGCCTGGGCAACCAGTTCCTGGCCCACAACCCCGAGACGGACGCCATCGTCAATGTGGTGCGCTGCTTTGAAGACCCGAACGTGATCCATGTGGCCGGCAAGGTCGATCCGATTGCCGACATCGAGGTCATCCAGACCGAGCTGTGCCTGGCCGATCTGGGCACCGTGGAAAAGGCCCTGCAGCGTTACACCAAGGCCGCCAAGAGCGGCAACGACAAGGAAGCCACGGCGCTGGTGCAGTTGCTCACCAAGGTGCAGGCCGTGCTCGACCAGGGCAAGCCGGTGCGCACGCTTGACCTGTCCGACCAGGAGCGCGCCTTGCTCAAGCCGCTGTGCCTGATCACGGCCAAGCGCGCCATGTTCGTGGGCAATGTGAGCGAAGACGGTTTCGAGAACAACCCGCTGCTCGAGCGCCTGAAGGAATACGCTGCCGCTCAGAACGCGCCCGTGGTGGCCATCTGCGCCAAGATGGAAGCCGACATGGCCGAGATGAGCGACGAAGACAAGGCGATCTTCCTTGAGGAGATGGGCCAGAGCGAGCCGGGTCTGAACCGCCTGATCCGCGCCGCCTTCAAGCTGCTGGGCCTGCAGACCTACTTCACCGCTGGCGTCAAGGAAGTGCGTGCCTGGACCATCCGCATTGGCGATACCGCGCCGCAGGCCGCAGGCGTGATCCATGGCGACTTCGAGCGCGGCTTCATCCGTGCCCAGACCATCGCTTACGACGACTACATCGCCTACCAGGGCGAGCAGGGCGCCAAGGACGCGGGCAAGATGCGCGCCGAAGGCAAGGAATACGTCGTCAAGGATGGCGATGTGATGAACTTCCTGTTCAACGTCTAAGCCTGCTGCTCAGCCCTTGAAAACCGCTCTCAGGAGCGGTTTTTTCATGCCAGGGTCAGTGCCGCGCCCGCCAGCCATCAAGCCGGCTGCGCGGCCCCTTGTGGCCAAGGTAGCCGGGTGCGACGCCCGACAGGGCCGCCGGGGTGATGCCCAGCGCCAGCAAACCGGGCAGCAGGCCGCTGGCCACGTTGTCGACTTTCATTGAATCCAGGTTGTCGCGGCTCATCAATGGCTCGCCGGGCAGCATTTCCATGGCCAGGGCCTGCAGCCGTCCTGCCCAGCGCGGCAGCGCAATGACGGGGCGACCCCGGCCCTGCCGGACACCCGCCCACTGGCCCGAACGTTTCACCAGTTCGCCGAGGGTGAAGGTCTCGGGGCCACAGGCCTCGTAAGTCTTGCCAATGGTGTGGCGGTCTTGCAGGCAGCGCACGATGGCGGCGGCCACATCGGCCACCCACACGGGCTCAAAGCGGGTGCCGCTGCCGGCCAGGGGCACCACCGGCGCGATCTGCTGCAGGGTGGCAAACAGATTGAGGAATTTGTCTTCGGCACCAAAGATCACGCTGGGGCGCAATACCGTGAGCTGCAGCCCGGCCGCTTGCAACACCGCTTCGCCACGCGCCTTGCTGCGCTGGTACATGGACGGGCCTTGCGGGTCGGCCCCCAGTGCGCTCACCTGCACCAGGCGCGTCACGCCGGTTTGCTGCATGGCGGCGGCGATGCGCCGGGGAAGCTGCACATGCACCACGTCAAAACGTGCTTCGTTGCCGTGCAGCACGGCGATCAGGTTGACCACCGACCCATGGCCTGCGACCAGCGCCGCGAGCGCGGCATCGTCGTGCACATCGGCCTCAATGACCGTGAGGCCGGGCAGGGTCTGCACGCTGGCGGCGTTTTTGGCGCGGCGGGTGGGCACCGTGACGCGGTAACCGGCGCGCACCAGTTGTTCACAGACATGGCGGCCGACGAACCCGCTGCCGCCGAGGACAAGGACACTCTGTCGAGACATGGCGCAATCAGCCCTGGGGCGCTTGGGCCAGCCAGCGCGTGGCCAGCTCGACCCAGTAGGTGCCGCCCAGCGGAATCAGCTCGTCATTGAAGTCGTAGCTCGGGTTGTGCAGCGTGCAGGGGCCGCCGCCGTGGCCCATTTCGCGATGCTGGCCGTCGCCATTGCTGATGAACACATAGGCTCCGGGCTTGGCCTGCAGCATGTACGAAAAATCTTCGGCACCCATGGTGGGCTCCTGCGCCATGACGTTGGCCTCGCCCACGATGGTCTGCATGACTTGCCGCGCAAACTCGGCCTCGGCCGGGCTGTTGACGGTGGGGGGGTAGTTGCGTGCGAATTCAAACTCGCATTGCGCACCGAAGGCAGCGCAGATCGATTCGGCAACCTGCTTCATGCGTGCCTCGATCAGGTCCAGCACCTCCAGGGTGAAGGTGCGCACCGTGCCCTGCAGTTCGCAGGAATCGGGCACCACGTTGGTGGCTTCGCCTGCATGGATCATGGTGACCGAGATCACGCCGGCGTCCACCGGCTTTTTGTTGCGGGTGATGATGGTCTGGAAGCCCTGCACCATCTGGCAGGCGATCGGCACCGGATCGATGCCGTTGTGCGGCAGGGCGGCATGGCTGCCTTTGCCGCGGATGGTGATCCTGAATTCGTTGCTCGAGGCCATGACCGGACCGGGGCTCACAGCAAAGGTGCCCACCGGGGCGCCCGGCCAGTTGTGCATGCCAAACACCGCCTCCATCGGAAATTTCTCGAACAGGCCGTCGGCGATCATTTCGCGGGCGCCGCCGCCGCCTTCTTCGGCGGGCTGGAAGATCAGGTAGACCGTGCCATCAAAGTCGCGGTGCTGGCTCAGGTGTTTGGCCGCCGCCAGCAGCATGGCGGTGTGGCCATCGTGGCCGCAGGCGTGCATCTTGCCTGCGTGCTTGCTGGCGTGGGCAAAGGTATTGAACTCCTGCATGGGCAGCGCGTCCATGTCGGCGCGCAGACCCACGGCCCGCCCACAAGCGCCGCCGTCGCGCCCGTGCACGATGCCGACCACGCCGGTGGTGCCCATGCCCCGATGGATCGGAATGCCCCATTCGGTGAGTTTGGCCGCCACCACATCGGCCGTGCGCACTTCTTCAAAGCACAGCTCGGGGTGGGCATGGATGTCTTTGCGGATGGCCGCGATGCTCGCGGCGTCGGACAGGATGGATTCATTGAGCTTCATGCGAAACAGTCTAGCCGGGACGGACAGGCCTTGCCAAACACCTCGGCGACGGCACCCGGCGCTGTGCGGGTTTGTACCCGAGGCACCGGTCGCGCCGGCGGGTGCTGCCCGATCTGCGGCCGGTGTGGGGCCGGTGTTGGGCTTCGGGCTGGGCCACAATCGGGCCATGACCTCTGCTGCCCTGACCGCTGTGCGCGGTGCCTGCCCGCACGATTGCCCCGATACCTGTGCCTTGCTCACGACCGTGGAGAACGGCCGCGCCATCAAGGTGCAGGGCAACCCGGCCCATGCCCTGACCGATGGCGTGCTGTGCACCAAGGTCTCGCGCTACACCGAGCGCACCTACCACCCCGAGCGCGTCTTGCAACCCCTCAAGCGGGTCGGCCCCAAAGGCTCAGGCCGGTTCGAGCCGGTGAGCTGGGAGGCGGCGCTCGATGACATCGTTACCCGCCTGCAGGCCATTGCCGCCCGTGATCCGCAGGCCATCCTGCCCTACAGCTACGCGGGCACCATGGGTCTGGTGCAGGGCGAGTCGATGTCGGCGCGGTTTTTCCACAAGCTGGGTGCTTCCCTGCTGGATCGCACCATTTGCGCCTCCGCCGGTGCCGAGGGCCTGACGCAGACCCTGGGCAACAAGGTCGGCATGAAGGTGCAGTTTTTTGCCGAGTCGAAGTTGATCCTCATCTGGGGCAGCAACTCGATCGGCTCCAACCTGCATTTCTGGCGCATCGCCCAGGAGGCCAAGCGCAAGGGGGCGCGTCTGGTCTGCATAGACCCGCGCAAAACCGAGACCGCCGACAAATGCCATGAGCACATCGCGATCAAACCCGGCACCGATGCGGCGCTGGCGCTGGCGGTGATGCACGAGCTGGTGGTGAACGGCTGGCTCGACCAGGACTACATCGACCAATACACCCTGGGCTGGGATGCCCTCAAAGCCAGGGCCTTGCAATGGCCGCCCGAGCGCGCCGCCGAGGTCTGTGCTGTGCCGGTGGATCAGATCCGCCGCCTGGCCCGCGACTGGGGCACCACCCAGCCTGCCGCCATCCGTCTGAACTACGGTATGCAGCGCGTGCGCGGTGGCGGCAACGCGGTGCGGGCGGTGGCCTGCCTGCCTGCGCTCACCGGGGCATGGCGCCACCGTGCGGGGGGCTTGCTCATGAGTAGTTCCGGGCATTTTCCGGTGCGCCGTGCGGCGCTGGAGCGGCCCGACCTGCGGGGCGAGCGCCGCCCGCGCACCATCAACATGAGCACCATCGGTGACGATCTGCTGCGTGAGGCCTCACCCGCCTTTGGGCCGAAGATCGAGGCGCTGGTGGTCTACAACAGCAACCCGGTGGCCGTGGCGCCCGAGTCGGGCAAGGTGGTGCAGGGCTTTGCGCGTGAAGACCTGTTCACCGTGGTGCTGGAGCACTTCAAGACCGACACGGCTGACTACGCCGACTACATCCTGCCCGCCACCACTCAGCTGGAGCACTGGGACATCCACACCACCTACGGCCACACCGATGTGCTGCTCAACCGCCCGGCCATCGCCCCCGTGGGCCAGGCCCGCACCAACACCGACATCTTCCGGGCGCTGGCGGCGCGCATGGGTTTTGACGACGCCTGCTTTGCCGACACCGATGAGCAGTTGTGCCGCATGGCCATCGGCGATGAGCAGGACTTCGCGGTGTTGCTTGAGCACGGCTTTGCCAGCTTGCCGGTGCCCGATGCGCCGTTTGCGCAGGGAGGCTTTCCGACGCCTTCGGGCCAATGCGAGTTTTTCAGCCAGCGTCTGGCCGATCAGGGCCTCGATGGCCTGCCCGACCACCTGCCCAATTACGAGGTCGCCACCAGCGAGGGGCGTTACCCGCTGGCCATGATCTCGCCGCCCGCACGCAACTTCCTCAATTCGACCTTCGTGAACGTGCAGAGCCTGCGCGACATCGAATCCGAGCCTTTGCTGGAAATTCACCCCCAGGACGCGGAGTCACGCGGCATTGCCGACGGCGATGGGGTCGAGGTGTTCAATGACCGGGGCCGCTACCACTGCAAGGCCCGGGTGTGCGAGCGGGCGCGCCCGGGCGTGGTCAACGGTTTGGGCGTCTGGTGGCGCAAGTTCGGCATGAACGGCACCAATGTCAACGAGCTGACCAGCCAGAAACTCACCGACCTGGGGCGTGCGCCGGTGTTCTACGACTGCCTGGTCGAAGTGGCGCGCTGCTCAGACATGGATGCCCGATCGAGTCGGGCATGACGGGGCTGGCGTCATCCCCGGGCTTG
>CAYSIY010000147.1:0-5533 GCA_964431215.1 uncultured Limnohabitans sp. | reverse complement strand
GAATACCTGATGGGCGCGAGCGACCTGCCGCGCTGAAGCCAGGTAAAATCCCTATCAGTCACCGGTTTACATTTCGTTGACCGGGCCTGATTAAGATGGCAGAGCCGGTTCCACCGGCTCTTCTTTTTAATGACCACCAGCAGCCCTTTTCTTGTCGAACTCCAGGACCTCACCTTCGGATACGGTGAGCGGGTCATCCTGCGCGAGCTGTCTTTCGGTGTGCCGCGCGGCAAGGTCACGGCGCTCATGGGTGTTTCCGGTGGCGGCAAGACCACGGTGCTGCGCCTGATCGGCGGACAGTACCGTCCGCAAAAAGGGCAGGTCCTCTTTGACGGGCAAGATGTCGGCACCATGCGCCAGACCGAGCTGTATGCCGCCCGTCGCCGCATGGGCATGCTGTTCCAGTTCGGTGCGCTGTTCACCGACATGAGCGTTTTTGACAACGTGGCCTTTCCGCTGCGCGAGCACACCGGTCTGTCCGAAGACCTGATCCGCGACATCGTTCTGATGAAGCTCGATGCGGTGGGCTTGCGTGGCGCGCGCGATCTGCGACCGTCCGAGATTTCGGGCGGCATGGGCCGACGGGTCGCCCTGGCACGCGCCATCGCGCTCGACCCGGATCTGATCATGTACGACGAGCCTTTTGCCGGACTCGATCCGATTTCCCTGGGCACGGCTGCGCAACTGATCCGCCGCCTCAATGACAGCCTGGGCATCACCAGCCTGATCGTCTCGCACGACGTCAAGGAAACCTTCGAGATCGCCGACCATGTGGTGGTGCTTGCCAATGGCGGCGTGGTGGCCCAGGGCTCGCCGGCCGAGCTGATGGCCTCCACGGATCCCCTGATCCACCAGTTCGTGCATGCCCTGAGCGATGGCCCTGTGCCATTCCATTACCCGGCGCCCAGCGTGGCCGAAGACTTCGGAGGGCGAACCGCATGAAGCTGATCGGCGTACTGGAAGCACTTGGGGTGGCCACGCGCCGCGTCATGGCCGGCTGGGGTTTTGGTGCCCGTCTGCTGGCACGCTTGCTGGCTCTTTCAGTCCCTGCGCTGCGCCGCTTCTCGCTGGTGCGCGATCAGGTGCATTTCCTGGGCAACTATTCGCTGGCCATCATCACGGTTTCCGGCCTGTTCGTCGGCTTTGTGCTGGGCCTGCAGGGCTACTACACCCTGCAGCGCTATGGCTCGGCAGAGGCCCTGGGCCTGCTGGTGGCGCTTTCGCTGGTGCGCGAACTGGGTCCGGTCGTGGCGGCCCTGCTGTTTGCCGGCCGCGCCGGGGCTTCCCTGACGGCCGAGATCGGCCTCATGCGTGCGGGCGAGCAGCTCACCGCACTCGAGATGATGGCCGTCGATCCGATCCAGCGCATCCTGGCACCGCGTTTTGTGGGGGGCGTGATCGCCTTGCCCCTCTTGACGGCGGTCTTCAGCGCCGTGGGCATTGTGGGCGGCTATGTGGTGGGGGTGCTGCTCATTGGTGTCGATGCCGGTTCCTTCTGGAGCCAGATGCAGGGCGGGGTCGATGTGTTCAAGGATGTGGGCAATGGCATGGTCAAAAGCGTGGTTTTTGGCGTGGCCGTCACCTTCATCGCCCTGCTGCAAGGCTACGTGGCGCAGCCCACGCCGGAGGGCGTGGCCAACGCCACCACCCGCAGTGTGGTGGTGTCTTCTTTGTCGGTGCTGGGGCTGGATTTCATCCTCACCGCCATGATGTTCAGCATTTGAGGAGAGCGCCATGTCGCGGTCAAAAAACGACGTCTGGGTAGGCTTGTTTGTGTTGCTGGGGGCCGTTGCGGTGCTGTTCCTGGCCCTCAAGAGCGCCAATCTGCTGCAGTGGAGCCTGGAGAAGGATTACCTGGTCACCGCACGGTTCGACAACATCGGCGGGCTCAAGCCCGGTGCAGCGGTCAAGAGCGCCGGGGTGGTGGTCGGCCGTGTCAAGGCGATCGAGTTCGACGGCGAATCCTTTCAGGCTCGCGTCACCCTGGCCATTCAGGAGCGCCACCAGTTTCCCAAGGACAGCTCGCTGGCCATCCTGACCAGCGGCTTGCTGGGCGAGCAATATGTGGGCATTGCGCCCGGTGCTGACGAGAGCAACCTGGTTGCCGGTGACCGCATCGGCTCCACCCAGTCGGCGGTGGTGCTCGAAAAGCTCATCAGTCAGTTCCTCTACAACAAGGCGGCCGAGCCAGCGGCCGCAGGCAAGCCATGAGTCCAGTGCGTCGCGGGTGGATGGCGGTCCTGGTTCTGGCCTCTGCCCTGCTGCAGGGCTGTGCCACGACCTCGGGAATGGCCGCCGACCCGCGCGATCCCTGGGAAGGCCTGAACCGCAAGGTTTATGCCTTCAATGATGCGCTGGATGAGGCGGTGGCCAAGCCGGTGGCACAGGCTTATGTCGCCGTGCTGCCCTCCTTTGTGCGCACGGGGGTTCGCAATGTTCTGGGCAACCTGGCGGATGTCTGGTCGGTCGTCAACGCCGGGCTGCAGCTCAAGGGGCAGGTGGCTGCGGAGGGCTTCATGCGGGTGGCCATCAACAGCACCCTGGGGCTCTATGGCGTGCTCGACATCGCCACCGAGGCCGGCATCCCGCGGCCCCGCGAGGATTTTGGTCAGACCCTGGGCCACTGGGGTATCGGTCCGGGGCCTTATGTGGTGTTGCCGGTGTTGGGGCCGTCCACCTTGCGCGACAGCCTGGCCCTTCCGATGGACATCCAGGCCAGTCCGGCCCGATACGTCAGTGGCAGCGACACGCAGGCCGCAGTCACGGTGCTCAGGATGACCGACCTGCGCGCCAGTCTGCTCACGGCAGGGGATGCGCTCAAGGCCGCTTCGCTTGACCCTTACAGTTTCCTGCGCGATGCCTGGCTGCAAAAGCGGCAGAACGATGTCCATGACGGCAATCCGCCGCAGCAATTTGATTACCAGGACCCGGATTCGCCCTGAGCGGAAAACCCCGGTTCACCAAGGCAGTCGGCCCTTGCCCGGCTTCACAGCTATAGTATTTACATGGACAACATCCTGATTCATCCTTCCCGGCGCACCGTATCCTGGCTGCTCGCCTCCCTGGCCTTGGTGGTCGTGCCCTGTGCCCATGCCAACGAGGAAAGTGCGGATGCCTTCATCAAACGCATCACGACCGAGACCCTCGACCTGGTCAAGAACGACAAATCGCTGCGCAACGGCGACATGGGCAAAGTCATGCAATTGGTGGACGGCAAGCTCATGCCGCATGTGAATTTCCGTCGCATGACCGCGCTGGCCGCAGGGCCGGCCTGGCGTTCGGCCACGGATGAGCAGAAAAAACGGCTCCAGGAAGAGTTCAAGACCTTGCTGATCCGCACCTATTCCGGTGCGCTGAGCCAGGTGAGCGACCAGACGGTGTTCGTCAAGCCCCTGCGATCCGGTCAGGACGAGAAAAACACCGTGGTCAACACCGAAGTGCGCGGCAAGGGCGACCCGATCCAGCTGGACTACCGCCTCGAAAAAACCCCGGGGCAGGGCGCTGGCTGGCTCATTTACGACCTCAATGTGCTGGGCATCTGGCTGGTCAGCAGCTACAACGACCAGTTCAAGAAAGAAATCTCTGCCGGTGGCATTGATGGCCTGATCAACAGCCTGGCCGAGCGCAACAAGGCCAATGCAGTGAGCGCTGCCGGACGAAAGGTCTGAGCCATGGCGGTCCTGCACCTGCCCCCGCTGCTGATGCACGACCAGGCCGAGGCCTGCCGGGCGCAGCTCCAGCAGGCCATGGCGGCATCGCAGGACCGCGTGCTCCTGATCGATGCTTGCGCACTGGCGCAGTTTGATTCATCGGCTCTGGCGGTTTTGCTGGCCTGTCGGCGTGAAGCGCAGGCCCTGGGCCGCAGCCTGCAGTTTCAGGGCCTGCCCGACAAACTCTGCCAACTCGCTGCACTCTACGGCGTGCTGCCCTTGCTCAAGGGCTGATCCTGCCTCTGTCATGGCGCAGCAGCGGCTCGCAGTGCGGGCTTTAAAATAGCCCCCTCATGCCTGCGCTGTCCTTCCAGTCCGTCTCCAAGACCTACCCACCCAGATCCTCCGGGGCACAGCCCTTGCGGGCGCTGGACCGCGTGGACTTTGAGGTCGAGGAGGGCGAGTTTTTTGGTCTGCTCGGTCCCAATGGCGCGGGCAAGACCACCCTCATCAGCATCCTGGCCGGTCTGACTCGCGCCAGCGAGGGCCGCGTGCTGGTCCACGGCCACGATGTGCAGACCGACTACGCCGCCGCACGGCGTTTGCTGGGCGTGGTGCCCCAGGAGCTGGTCTTCGACCCCTTCTTCAGCGTGCGCGAAGCCCTTCGCATCCAGTCCGGCTATTTCGGCGTCAAAAACAACGATGCCTGGATCGACGAACTCCTGGACAGCCTGGGTTTGGCCGACAAGGCGGGTGCCAATATGCGTCAACTCTCTGGCGGCATGAAGCGCCGGGTGCTGGTGGCGCAGGCCCTGGTGCACAAGCCGCGCGTGATCGTGCTTGACGAGCCCACGGCCGGCGTGGACGTCGAACTGCGCCAGACCCTCTGGCAGTTCATCGCCAAGCTCAACAAACAGGGCCACACGGTCTTGCTCACCACCCACTACCTCGAAGAAGCCGAAGCCTTGTGCGGCCGCATTGCCATGCTCAAGCAGGGCCGGGTGGTGGCGCTTGAGCGCACCTCCGATCTGCTGCGTTCGGCCACGGCGCAGGTGCTGCGTCTCAAGCTCGATGGCGAGCTGCCTGCAGTGCTGCGGCCGATCGCCAGGGTGACGGGCCGCATCGTCCAGTTGCCCGTGCACAACGCCATCGAGATCGAAAACCACCTCGCCACGATCCGCTCGGCCGGTCTGGTGGCCGAAGACGTCGAGATTCGGCAGGCCGATCTGGAAGACGTGTTCCTGGAAGTCATGAACCGCAAAGGAGAGGCTGTATGAGCGTCGCCGGGCCGTCCCAAGACGCGAAGGCCCCCTCGGGGGGCAGAGAGCCACACGCAGTGGGCGAGCGTGGGGGCCACATGCTCGGCTGGCAGACCCTGTTTTACAAGGAAGTGCTGCGCTTCTGGAAAGTCTCGTTCCAGACCGTGGCCGCGCCGGTGCTGACGTCGGTGCTGTACATGCTGATCTTTGGTCATGTGCTCGAAGACCATGTCAAAGTCTACGAGCGGGTGCCCTACACCTCTTTTCTGTTGCCCGGGCTGATGATGATGAGCGTGCTGCAGAACGCCTTTGCCAACAGTTCATCGAGCCTGATCCAGAGCAAGATCATGGGCAATCTGGTGTTCGTCCTGCTCACCCCGCTGTCGCACTGGAGCTGGTTTCTGGCCTATGTCGGCTCGTCCATCGTGCGCGGACTGGCGGTGGGCGCGGGCGTCTTCCTGATCACGGGCTGGATGGTGCACATCGAGTTCGTGTACCCGCTGTGGATTCTGGCGTTCGCCTTCATGGGCGCGGCCATGCTGGGCGCCCTGGGTGTGATTGCCGGCCTCTGGGCCGAAAAATTCGACCAGATGGCCGCCTTCCAGAACTTCATCATCATGCCCA
>CAYSIY010000146.1:0-5549 GCA_964431215.1 uncultured Limnohabitans sp. | reverse complement strand
CCAAGGTCGACCGCTCGGCCGCCTACGCCGCCCGCTACGTGGCCAAGAACATCGTGGCCGCCGGCCTGGCCGAAAAATGCCAGATCCAGGTGGCCTACGCCATTGGCGTGGCCCGCCCGATGAACATCACCGTCAACACCCTGGGCACCGGCAAGGTATCGGACGAAAAACTCTCTGCCCTGGTGGCCGAGCACTTTGACCTGCGCCCCAAAGGCATCATCCAGATGCTCGACCTGCTGCGCCCCATTTACAGCAAGACCGCCGCCTACGGCCACTTCGGCCGAGACGAACCCGAATTCACCTGGGAAAGAACCGATAAAGCTGCAGCATTGCGTGCTGCAGCAGGGCTGTAAGCACAGTTCACTTGCGCACACATCAGGCCGCACCTTTCACGGGGTGCGGCTTTTTTTCAGGGTCCAGGCCACCGACGGCAGCGCCCCATGGTTCCCACAATCGGTTTTCGAGGCAAGGAGAACCGATGTTCAAGAACCGATCTCAGGCTGCCGAGCTGCTGGCCGCGCGGCTGCTGCGCTACCGTGGACAGTCACCCCTGATCCTCGCCATCCCCAGAGGCGGTGTTCCCATGGGTGCCCTGCTGGCACAGCAGCTCGGCGGAGAGCTGGATGTGGTGCTGGTGCACAAGCTGTGTGCGCCACTGCAGCCAGAGCTGGCGATTGGCGCGATCGACGAAAGCGGTCATGCCAGTGTCGCACCGCATGCCGCATCGGCGGGTGCCACTGCGGCCTGGATCACCGCCGAAAAAAACCGGCAGATACAGGTGCTGCAGCAGCGGGCACGGTTGTACCGGCCCATGCGCCCACCTGTGCCTGTACGCGGGCGGCTGGTGATCGTGGTCGATGACGGCCTGGCCACGGGGGCCACCATGGCTGCAGCCCTGACCGCCGTCCGTCGCGGCCAGCCCGCACGTCTGGTCTGTGCCCTGCCGGTCGCCTCTATGGAGGGCCTGGCCCAGGTGCGCGCACTGGCCGATGAAACGGTTTGCCTGTCCGTTCCCCCCATGTTCCGTGGGGTAGGCCAGTTTTATGAACACTTCCCGCAAGTCAGCGACGACGAAGTCGCGCAGTGGTTGAACCAGCGCAGGCTGTTTCCCGGCTGGCCAGACCTTCAGGCCACCGCCTCGGCATCCCGGGGCCTGCTTGCCCCGTCATCCTCGGGCTTGCTTCCCGGTCATTCTCAGGCTTGACCCGTGGATCCATGGAGGCCCGATCAGGTCGGGCATGGGTTCAAAGGGGCGCTGAAGAACCGAATCGGCGGTCGCGTCCAGCGAACCAGGCGATGGCTTCGTGCAGTCGATCGGCCCGGAATTCAGGCCAGAGGTCGTCGGTGAAGAACAGTTCGGCATAGGCCGCCTGCCAGAGCAGGAAATTGCTCACCCGGGATTCACCACCGGTGCGGATCAGCAAATCGACTTCGGGGGCCTCACCCGTGCTCAGGTAAGGGGCCAGACTCTCTTCGCTCATGTCCTGCAGGCTTTGCTGGGGATGCGCGGCCTGCCAGGCGCGGGCCGCCTGCATCATGTCCCAGCGGCCGCCATAGTTGGCGCAAACGAACAGGGTGATGCGGGTGTTGTGGGCTGTCTGGGCCTCGGCCTGGCGGATCAGCACCTGCAGCGAATCCGAAAAACGTGCGGTGTCGCCCAGCACACGCAGGCGCACACCGTTGTCGTTCATGCTGGAAATCTCGCGCTCGAGGTAGGTCCTGAAGAGGCCCATCAGACTGCTGACCTCTTCCTCGGGGCGCTTCCAGTTTTCGGTGCTGAAGGCAAACAGGCTCAGGTAGGGCACGCCGGTCTGGGCACAAGCCTGCACGATCTCGCGCACGCGCCGGGCACCGGCGGCATGGCCCAGTGCTGCGGGCATGAAGCGGTTTTTGGCCCAGCGCCGGTTGCCATCCATGATGATGGCGATGTGCTGCGGCAAAACGGAGACGGGGGCCGTCAAGACAGCCCCGCTTCGACCTTGGCCTTTTCGCAGGCCAGCAAGATCCGCTCGGGCGTGGCCGGCGCATCCATACGCACCACCGCCCGGTGCCCGGCACTGGCCGCCACCGCGTCCTTGAGCGCAAAGAAGGCCGACAGGCCCAGCATCAGGGGCGGCTCGCCGGTCGCCTTGCTGTGGAAGGGCGTGGGCTTGAGGTTGGCGTTGTCGAACAGGGACACCTTGAAGTGCTCGGGCACATCACCCGCCACCGGGATCTTGTAGGTGGACGGCCCGTGGGTGAGCAGCTTGCCCCGCCCTTGCCCCTTGGCTTTGCCGCGAAGGTCCCAGATGCACTCTTCCATGGTCAGCCAGCCCATGCCCTGAATGTAGGCCCCTTCGATCTGGCCTTTGTCAATCGCCGGGTTGATGCTGCGACCCACGTCATGCACGATGTCCACCGCCTTGAGCCACCATTCGCCGGTGCGGGTGTCGATCTCGACCTCGCTCACGGCCGCGCCGTAGCAGTAGTAATAGAAAGCACGGCCGTTGAGCGTGGTGAAGTCGTACTTGATCTCGGGCGTCATGTAAAAGCCCGTGACGGACAGACCCACCCGATCCAGCCAGGCCTGCTTGGTCAGGGCCGACCATTCCACGGACTTGCCGCCGCCGTGCGCCGCGTTGTTGGCCAAGCTGACTTCTTCGGCCGCGCAGCCCAGCATGCGGGCCGCCACCGGCTTGAGGCGCTCGCGCATCTGCGCGGTGGCGTTCATGATGGCTGCGCCGTTGATGTCGGCCCCGCTCGATGCCGAGGTGGCCGAGGCGTTGGGCACTTTCTGTGAATCGGTGGCGGTCACGCGCACCTTGTCCACGCTGATGCCCAGCCCGTCGGCGCAGACCTGCGCCATCTTGGTGTTCAGGCCCTGGCCCATTTCGGTGCCGCCGTGGTTGCAACTGACCGAGCCGTCCATATAGATCACCAGCAAGGCACCGCCCTGGTTGAGGTGCGTGGCGGTGAAGCTAATGCCGAACTTGAGCGGCACCAGCGCGATGCCACGCTTGCGGGTCTTGCTTTGCTCGTTGAAAGCCTGAACCGCAGCACGGCGCTCGGCGTACTTCGACTCGGCTTCGAGTTGCGCGATCACCTGGTCACCCACCCAGTCTTCAATGAGCTGGTTGTACTGGGTGGTCATGGTGTCGGGCGTGCCGCTGACGGCCGGGTCCTTGTAGAGGTTGAGCTTGCGCACCTCCAGCGGGTCCTTGCCCAGGGTGGCGGCGATCTCGTCGATCACCGTCTCGATGCCGAACATGCCCTGCGGCCCGCCAAAACCCCGGAAGGCGGTGCTGCTCTGGGTATGGGTCTTGCAGCGGTGGCTGACCAGCTTGAGCGCCGGGATGTGGTAGCAGTTGTCGATGTGCAGGCAGGCGCGGTCATTGACCGGACCGGAATAATCGATGCTGTAGCCGCAGCGGGAGGCCAGCATGATGTCTGCGCCCCGGATGCGGCCGCTGTCGTCAAAACCCACCTCGTAGTCGATGCGGAAATCATGACGCTTGCCGGTGATGGTCATGTCGTCATCGCGGTTGACGCGCAGCTTGACCGGCTTTTGCAGCTTGAACGCGGCCAGGGCCGCGCTCTGACTGAAGATGCTGGCATTGCCTTCCTTGCCGCCAAAGCCACCGCCCATGCGGCGGCAGATCACTTCCACATCGTTGGTGGTGAGGTTCAGTGCCGCAGCGGCTTCGCGCTGGTTGCCGTCGGGGTGCTGGGTCGAACAGTAGAGCGTGAGCTGACCGTCTTCCCTGGGCACGGCATAGGTGATCTGGCCTTCCAGATAAAACTGTTCCTGCTGGCCGGTGCGGGTCGTCCCCTTGATCTTGCGCGGCGCAGCGGCAATGGCGGCGGCGGCATCGCCACGCACAATGCCTTTGGCCGGCATCACGAAGCTTTGGGCCTCCAGCGCTTCTTCGATGGTCAGGATGGCGGGCAGCTCCTTGACCTGCACCTTGGCCTTGGCGGCAGCTTCACGGGCGTACAGCATGTTGCGGGCCACCACCACGGCGACGGCCTGGCCGACAAACTCCACCTTGCCATCGGCCAGGAAAGGGTCGTCGTGGACGATGGGGCCGCAGTTGTTCTCGCCGGGGATGTCCTTGGCGGTGAACACCGCCACCACGCCATGCTCCTTGAGGATGGCCTCGCGGTCGATGCCCTCACCGATCAGCTCGCCATGGGCCACCGGCGACTTGATGATCGCGGCATACAAAGTGCCCGCCGCTTCAGGGATGTCGTCGGTGTAGGTGGCACCGCCGGTCACGTGCAGGTGGGCCGATTCGTGCACGATGTCCGTACCTTGCTGGATGCCGGAGGCGGGCAGCAGGTTTTTGATGGGGGTCGGTGCGTTCATTCAGGCCACCTCTGCAGTTTGCGTTTCAATGAATTCGAGCACCAGATTGCGGGCCACCAGCGAGCGGTAGGCCCAGGTGGCACGCAAACCGTCACGGGCGACGAAGCTGGCGGCAATGGCGGCGTCCAGATCGGCCGCCTTGACCTCGGCGGGGGCCTGGCCTTCGAGCACGGCTTCGAGTTGGGGCGCCCGGCAGGGGGCCGGGGCCAGGCCGTTGTAGGCCAGCTTCACGCCCGTCAATTTCCCGTCCTTGAGCGAATAGGTCATGGCCGCGCAGGTGGCCGAAATGTCCTGTTCGAAACGCTTGCTGACCTTGTGCGCACGGAAGACCTGACCGGCCACCGGTTTGGGCAACTCGATGGCCTCGATGAACTCACCGGCCTGCAGCACGTTCTGCTTCTGGCCGGTGTAGAACTGGTCGAGTGCAACGCGGCGGGTCTGGTCACCCCGGCGCAGCAGCAATGTAGCGCCCAGCGCCATCAGGCAGGGCATGGAGTCGCCAATCGGCGAGCCATTGGCGATGTTGCCCGCCAGCGTGGCGGTGGACCGGATGGGAGGCGAGCCAAAGCGCCGCAGCACTTCGGCAAAGTCGGGGTAGGCGTTGGCGATCAGGTTTTCCACGGTGGCCAGCGACACCGCGGCACCGATGCGCCAGGCCTTGGGGGTCTCGCTGACCTGGCGCAGCTCGGCCACATGGCCCAGGTACATGATGTGGTCGGGGCGGCTGAACTGCTTGTTGACCTGCAAACCGATTTCGGTGCTGCCGGCCAGCAGCGTGGTGGTCGGGTGCTTGAGCAGGTAGTCGGCCACTTCGGCCAGCGTGGCGGGCGACACAAACTCATTGCCCTTGCGCGTGCGCACCACCGGCTGCACGATGATCTCGCCGTCCAGACTCAGCGTAGGCGTCTTGCTGCGGGCAATTTCCTTGAGCAGCGCAATGTCGGCGCTGTCGTCGATCTTGAGCTCGCTCTTGCGCTCGCAGGCTTTGGCGGCGGCCTCGATGATGGGCTTGTAGCCGGTGCAGCGGCAGAGGTTGCCGCTCAATGCGTCGGTGATCTGCTGGCGGCTGGGCTGGGGCCGCACCTGCACCAGGTTGACCAGGCTCATGACGATGCCGGGGGTGCAAAAGCCGCACTGCGAGCCATGGCACTTGACCATCTCGTCTTGCACCGGGTGCAGCGTGCCGTCGGCCTTTTTGAGGCTT
>CAYSIY010000145.1:0-5550 GCA_964431215.1 uncultured Limnohabitans sp. | reverse complement strand
GACGATGTTGAACACCTCTTCCACGATTTGCGGCGCCAGGCCCATGGACGGCTCGTCGAGCAGCACCATATTGGGGTTGGTCATCAGCGCCCGCCCAATCGCACACATCTGCTGTTCGCCCCCGGAGGTGTAGGCGGCTTGCGAGCTGCGACGGGTTTTCAGGCGCGGAAAGTAGGTGTAGACCTTCTCCAGGTTGGCCGCGACTTCGCCTTTGTCCTTTCGGGTGTAGCTGCCGGTCAGCAGGTTTTCCTCGATGGTCAGGTGGGCAAAGCAATGACGGCCTTCCATGACCTGCACCACGCCCCGGTTGACCAGGTCGGCCGGGGAGAGGTTTTCGATGCGCTCACCGCGCAGCTCGATCGAGCCCTTGGTCACTTCGCCGCGTTCGCCCTTGAGCAGGTTGGAGACGGCGCGCAAGGTGGTGGTCTTGCCCGCGCCGTTGCCGCCCAGGATGGCCACAATGCCCTGTTCGGGTACCTGCAGCGAGACGCCCTTGAGCACGAGGATCACATGGTTGTAGATGACCTCGATACCGTTGACGTTCAGAACAATGTTTTTCGTGCTCATGATGAACCTTATCTTTGGTGACCAGATGAAAAGACCCTTCGAGGCCTTTTCAACTGGCGGCTGCGTGGGCAGCCGCTGCCCCTCCCGCCAGGCGGGAGGGGATGGGGCGATCAGGATTGGCAGTCCTGCGGGGTACGGCGTTGGAGCTTTTTCTCGGCGGCGTACTTGTCGGCAGCGGCCTTGACCATCGGCTTGATGATCTGTTCGTCGGCCTGGTACCAGTCGCTGCTGAATTCCCACTTGCTGCCATTCCAGGTGTGGATGCGTGCCCAGGCCGCGCCCATGTGGTCCTGGCAGCTGGTGGAGATGGGGCGCATCACGCCCTTGAAGCCCAGCGCATCGAGTTTGGCTTGGGTCAGATTCAGGTTTTCCAGGCCCCAGCGCACCTGCTCGCCGGTCATGACCTTGCCTTTGCCAAAGCGCTCTTGTGCAGCCCGTACGCCTTCAACAGCGAACATCGCGCTCATGGCGCCCCGCACGTACAGCACCTGGCCTACCTCGTCCTTGGGTCCGGTGCCCTGGCCTTTGCCGTGCACTTTCTCCAGGATTTCCTTGACGAATGCGGCGTTGGGTTCGGCACCGTGCTGCATGGTGATGGCGTTGTAGCCCTTGGCACCTTCGCCGATGTCCTTGACATCCGGTTCGGCACCGGCCCACCACACACCGTAAATCTTGTCGCGCGGATAGCCGGTGGCCTGGGCTTCCTTGAGCAGGGTCGAGTTCATGACGCCCCAACCCCAGTTGACGACGTAATCCGGCCGGTCGCGGCGGATTTGCAGCCAGGTGGATTTTTGCTCCACACCGGGGTGGGTCACCGGCAGCAGGCTCAGCTTGAAGCCGTGCATGGCCGCGCGCTCCTGCAGGATCGGGATGGCTTCCTTGCCAAACGGGCTGTCGTGGTAGACCAGCGCAATGTGCTTGCCCTTGAGCTTGTCGGCGCCGCCTTCTTTCTTGAGGATGTGCTGGATGATCACGTCACCCGCCACCCAGTAGGTTCCGGCCAGAGGAAAGTTCCACTTGAAGACACCACCATCCTGCGATTCGCTGCGGCCATAACCGGCCGTGATCAGCGGAATCTTGTCGTTGGGCGCCTTTTCGGTCAGGGCAAAGGTGATGCCGGTCGACAGAGGCTGGAACACCGTGGCCCCCTTGCCCTTGAGGCGTTCGTAGCATTCCACGCCGCGGTCGGTGGCATAGCCGGTTTCGCACTCTTCGAAGCTGAGTTTCACCCCATTGATGCCGCCTCGTGCGTTGACCAGCTTGAGGTAGTCCACATAGCCGTTGGCAAACGGCACACCGTTGGGCGCATAGGCACCGGTCCGGTAGACCAGGACCGGGAAGAATTGCTCCTTGGCCTGGGCGCTGGCCACTGCGGGCACCAGGGCGCTCGACAGGCCGGCAGCAGCCACCGCAGTGGCAAGAACGAGTTGACGAAGCTTCATGGTTGTCTCCTAGGGTTGGTTGGAAGCACGAGGGGAAATCAATGGGGGAAAGGCCACAGGCGAAGCTTTTGCTTGCCAATCGACCAGAGCTTGGCCAGGCCGTGAGGTTCCACGATCAGGAACCAGACAATCAGCGCGCCGAAGATCATGTACTCGGTATGGGCGACGGTGGCGGTGGAAATGTCCACGCCTACCAGAGCGCCGACAAAGGGCAGGAACTGGTTCAGGAAGATGGGCAGGATCACGATGAACGCTGCGCCGAAAAAGCTGCCCATGATCGAGCCCATGCCGCCAATGATCACCATGAACAACAGCTGGAAAGACCGGTCGATCGAGAAGGCCGCGGGCTCCCATGAGCCCAGATGCACGAAGCCCCACAAGGCACCGGCCACGCCGACGATGAAGGAACTGACCGCAAAGGCACTGAGCTTGGCGTACATGGGGCGGATGCCAATGACGGCAGCGGCCACGTCCATGTCGCGAATCGCCATCCATTCACGGCCAATGGCGCTGCGCACCAGATTCTTGGCCAGCAGGCCGAACACCACCACAAAGCCCAGGCAGAACCAGTACTTCTCCATCGGGGTGTTGATGGTCCAGCCCAGTACATTCAGGTTGGACACTGAAACGGAACCGGAAGCGTTGTTGTTGGTGAACCATCCAATGCGCAGGAACGCCCAGTCGCAGAAGAACTGGGCGGCCAGCGTCGCCACGGCCAGGTACAGGCCCTTGACGCGCAAGCTGGGGATGCCAAAGACCATGCCCACCAGGGTGGCAAAGAAGCCACCGGCCAGCAGGGCCACGATCAAAGGCATGCCCTCGATGCGCACATAGGTGTTGTAGGCCATGTAGGCGCCTACGGCCATGAAGGCGCCTGAGCCCAGCGAGATCTGGCCGCAGTAACCCACCAGAATGTTCACCCCCAGCGCCGCCAGCGACAGGATCAGGAAGGGGATCAGGATGGCGCGAAACAGGTACTCGTCGACCAGCATCGGAACCCCGATGGCGGCGAAGGCGATGATGGCCAGGATGGCCCAGCGGTCCTGCGTGATCGCAAAAATCTGCTGATCGGCCCGGTAGGAGGTCTTGAACTGACCGTTTTCTCTGTAGAACATGGTGAGGCTCTCTTTTTTTGAACGTTACTCACTGGTCTTTTAACTTCGACCCGCTTGGCTTAACTTTGCTGCGCAAAGTGAGTCTTGGTTGAAAGATCATTGATGTGCGTGTTTCACACGCGATCAATGATCTTTTCCCCAAACAGGCCCTGCGGCCTGAAGAGAAGAAACACGAGGGCCAGCATGTAGGCAAACCAGATTTCGATGCCGCCGCCGACCAGTGGGCCGAGGTAGACCTCGGAGAGTTTTTCGCCCACGCCGATGATCAGCCCGCCGATGATGGCGCCGGGGACCGAAGTCAGGCCGCCCAGGATGATCACTGGCAGGGCGCGCAGGGCGACGGTGGTCAGCGAAAACTGCACCCCCAGCTTGGAGCCCCAGATGATCCCGGCCACCAGGGCGGTGATGCCCGCCACGCACCAGACGATGACCCAGATGCGGTTGAGCGGAATGCCGATCGACTGCGCCGCCTGGTGGTCGTCGGCCACGGCGCGCAGGGCGCGGCCGGTGCCGGTTTTCTGGAAGAACAGCGACAAGGCGGCCACCAGAACGGCGGCCACCACGGCTGCGATCACGTCTTCCTGGTTGATCAGCACGCCCCCTTCGAACACGTCTTGCAGAATGAACATGGGGTCTTTGGGCATGCCCACATCGATCTTGTAGATGTCGCTGCCAAAAAGGGTCTGTCCAAAACCATCAATGAAATACGTGATGCCCAGCGTGGCCATCAGCAGGGTCACGCCCTCCTGGTTGACCAGGTGGCGCAGCACCAGGCGTTCAATGAGCCAGGCCAGCAGGAACATGAAGCCCACCGAGACCGCAAAGGCCAGGGCATTGGCCGCCAGCTTGCTTTCCAGGCCGGTCCAGGCCGGAATCCACTCGGCAAAACGGGCCATGCACAGTGCCGCCACCAGCACCATGGCCCCTTGCGCAAAATTGAACACGCCCGAGGCCTTGAAGATCAAGACAAAGCCGAGCGCCACGAGGGAATAGAGCATGCCGGCCATCAGGCCGCCGAACAGGGTTTCCAGAAAGAATGCCATTTGCTTGTCCTTGTCTGTGCCGTCAGTGCGAGGTGCCCAGGTAGGCCCGGATCACGTCTTCGTTGCCACGCACCTCCTGGGGCGTGCCATCGCCGATCTTCTTGCCGTAGTCGAGCACCACCACCCGGTCGGAGATGTCCATCACCACGCCCATGTCGTGCTCGATGAGCACGATGGTGGTACCAAACTCGTCGTTCACATCGAGGATGAAGCGGCACATGTCCTGCTTTTCTTCCAGGTTCATGCCGGCCATGGGTTCGTCGAGCAGCAGTACCTGCGGCTCCATGGCCAGGGCGCGGCCCAGGTCCACCCGCTTTTGCAGGCCATAGGGCAGCTGGCCCACCGGCGTTTTGCGGAAGGCCTGGATTTCCAGGAAGTCGATGATCTGTTCCACCTTCTCGCGGTGTTCCTCTTCCTCCCGCTGGGCCGGGCCGATGCGCAGGGCCTGCAGCAGGATGTTGCTTCTGATCTTGAGGTTGCGGCCGGTCATGATGTTGTCGATGACGCTCATGCCCTTGAACAAGGCCAGGTTCTGGAAGGTGCGGGCGATGCCCATCTCGGCCACCTGGCGGCTGTTCATGTGGTCAAAGGTCTGGCCACGGAAGGTGATGGAGCCTTCCTGCGGGACATAGACACCGTTGATGCAGTTGAGCATCGAGCTTTTGCCGGCCCCGTTGGGGCCGATGATGGCGCGGATCTCGTGCTCTTTCACATTGAACGAGATGTCGGTCAGCGCCTTGACGCCACCAAACCGCAGACTGATGTTCTTGACGTCCAGGATGACGTCGCCAATGACTTTGCTCATTTGGCCCCCACGCTTGTCATTTCATGTACTTCGCTGCCCCCCGAGGGGGCCTTCGCATCTTGGAGCGGTCCTGCGATGCTCATCATGCTGCTGCCTTTACAGGAGTGAATGTTTTGGCGTCCATGATCTTGAGGGTGGCGCTGACGCTGCCGCTGCGGCCGTCCTCGAACTTGACTGCGGTTTCGATGTACTGCTCGGTCTTGCCGCCGTAGAGGCCGTCGATCAAGGGCTGGTATTTTTCTGCGATGAAGCCGCGGCGGACTTTGTTGGTGCGGGTGAGCTCGCCGTCGTCGGCGTCCAGCTCCTTGTGCAGCACCAGGAAGCGGCTGACCTGACTGCCGGCCAGCATGGCGTCTTCGGCCAGGTCGGCATTGACTTTCTCCACACACTCCTGAATGAGGGCGTACACCTCCGGCTTGGCCGCCAGATCGGTGTAGCCGGCATAGGGCAGGTTGCGGCGTTCGGCCCAGTTGCCGACCGCGTCAAAGTCGATGTTGATCATCACGCACACCTTCTCGCGGCCATCGCCGTAGGCCACGACCTCCTTGATGTGCGGGAAGAACTTGAGTTTGTTCTCG
>CAYSIY010000144.1:4461-5551 GCA_964431215.1 uncultured Limnohabitans sp. | reverse complement strand
AGGCCGCGCGCCACGCCTTCCGGGTGGCCAGCGGGCTGGACTCCATGGTGCTGGGCGAAGCCCAGATCCTGGGGCAGCTCAAGGACGCGGTCCGCGCCGCCGAAGAAGCTGGCGCCCTGGGCACCACGCTCAACCAGCTTTTCCAGCGCAGTTTTGCAGTGGCCAAGGAAGTGCGCAGCGCCACCGAAATCGGCCAGCACTCGATCAGCATGGCCGCCGCTTCGGTGCGACTGGCCAGCCAGTTGTTTGAAGACCTGCGGACCATCCGCGTCCTGTTTGTCGGCGCGGGCGAGATGATCGAGCTGGTGGCGACGCACTTTGCGGCCAAGAACCCCAAAGCCATCGCCATCGCCAACCGCACGCTCGAACGCGGCGAAAGCCTGGCCAGCCGTTTCGGAGCCCAAACCCTGCGTCTGGCCGACCTGCCCGATCGCTTGCACGAGTTCGACGCCGTCATCAGCTGCACCGCCAGCACCCTGCCCCTGATCGGCCTGGGGGCGGTCGAACGCGCCCTCAAAAAGCGCAAGCACAGCCCCATGTTCATGGTGGATCTGGCCGTGCCCCGCGACATCGAGCCCGAGGTCAAGTCACTGGAAGACGTTTACCTCTACACCGTCGACGATCTGGCCTCGGTGGTGCAGACCGGCCAGGCGCAGCGACAGGCTGCGGTCACGGAAGCCGAGGTCATCATCGATGCCGGCGTGCAGAGCTTCAACCACTGGCTGGGCCAGCGCGGCACCGTGCCCTTGATCCAGCAACTGCAGGACCAGGCGGATGCCTGGCGCGAAGCCGAGCTGGCTCGGGCTCGCAAGCTGCTGTCCAGGGGGGAAGCCCCCGAAGCCGTGCTGGAAACCCTCTCGCGCGGGCTGATGCAGAAAATGCTGCACGGTGCCATGGCCGAGCTGCGCAGTGCCAGCCCCGAGCACCGCGAGCAGACCATGCAGACGGTGCAGCGGCTGTTTCTGCGCAAAGAGCGTTAGCGGCGACTTCGCTCCAGCCTCGTCATTCCCGCGCAGGATCGTCACCCCCGCGAAAGATCGTCACCCCCGCGAAAGATCGTCACCCCCGCGAAAGATCGTCACCCCCGCGA
>CAYSIY010000144.1:0-4361 GCA_964431215.1 uncultured Limnohabitans sp. | reverse complement strand
CGTCACCCCCGCGAAAGATCGTCACCCCCGCGAAAGATCGTCACCCCCGCGAAAGCGGGGGCGGGGGCGAGAATCCATCTCCTTGACCCTTTTTTCTGGATTCCCGCTTTTGCGGGAATGACATCCGGACATGAAACCCTTTCTGATCCAGCAACTCGACCGCTATGCCGAACGCCTGAACGAGCTGGACTTCCTGCTCTCGCGCCAAGACATCATGGCCGATATGGCGCAATTCATGAAGCTATCGCGCGAGCACGCCGAAGTGGCCGCCGTGGCGGGGCGTTATGCACGCTACAGGCAACGCCTGCACGACCTCGACAGCGCTCGCGCCATGCAGGCAGAGCTGCCCGAGACGGACGAGATGTACGTGCTGGCCGGACAAGAGATCACCGATGCCGCAAGCGACGTCCATGTGCTCGAAGCCGAACTCCAACGCATGCTCCTGCCCAAAGATCCGCAGGACGCACGCAGCGCCTACCTCGAAATCCGGGCGGGCACCGGGGGCGACGAATCGGCCCTGTTCGCGGGCGACCTGTTGCGCATGTACACCCGTTACGCACAAAGCCAGGGCTGGAAGGTTGAGCTGCTGTCCGAATCGCCCAGCGAGCTGGGCGGCTACAAGGAGGTGGTGCTGCGCATCGAAGGCGACGGCGTGTTCGGCCAACTGCGCTTTGAGTCAGGTGGCCACCGGGTGCAGCGCGTGCCGGCCACCGAAACCCAGGGGCGCATCCACACCAGCGCCTGCACGGTGGCCGTTCTGGCCGAGCCGGACGAGGCGCAGGCGGTGCAGATCAACCCCGCCGATTTGCGGATTGACACCTTCCGCGCCAGCGGCGCGGGCGGTCAGCACATCAACAAGACCGACTCGGCCGTGCGCATCACCCACATCCCGACCGGCATCGTGGCCGAATGCCAGGACGACCGTTCACAGCACCGCAACAAGGCCAAGGCTCTGCAGGTGCTGGCCGCCCGCATCGAAGAAAAAGAGCGCAGCGAGCGCGCGGCCAAAGATGCCGCCCTGCGCAAGGGCCTGATCGGCAGCGGTGACCGCAGCGATCGCATCCGCACCTACAACTTTCCCCAAGGCCGCCTGACGGACCACCGAATCAACCTCACGCTCTACAAACTCGGCTTCATCATGGAAGGCGAGCTGCGGGACGTGATTGCCGCCTTGCAGGCCGAACGCCAGGCCGAGCAACTGGCCGAACTCGACATCGGCGCTGCCGCATGAAGCTGCATGAAAGTCTGCGCCGCGCCCAGACCCTGGGGCTTGATCGCCTAGATGCGCAGTGGCTGCACCTGTTGGCCCTGGGTCGCCCCTTGCACGACCGCGCATGGCTGCTGGCCCACGACCACGACGAACTCGATGCCCGGGTGCTCAGACAACTCGATGGCCTGGTGCAGCGCCGCGTCGCGGGCGAGCCGATGGCCTACATCACCGGCACCAAGGAATTCTTTGGCTTGCTGCTGCAAGTGGATGCCCGCGTGCTCGACCCGCGTCCGGACACCGAAACCCTGGTGGAATGGGCGCTGGAACACATGCCAGAGCAGGCTCCATGCGACGTCATTGACCTGGGTACCGGCAGCGGTGCCATCGCCCTGGCTTTGCAGCACCAACGCCCTCAGGCCCGTGTGAACGCGGTGGACGCCAGCACCGAAGCACTGGCCGTGGCCCAGGCCAACGCCCAAAGCCTGCAATTGCCGGTGCGTTTCGTGCACAGCCACTGGCTGCGCGAAGTTCAGGGGGCTTTTGACCTGATCGTCTCCAACCCACCCTATATCCGCGCTGACGATCCGCACCTGGCGGCTTTGAAGCATGAACCCTTGCAGGCCCTGGCCAGTGGTGCCGATGGCCTGCACGACATCCGGGCCATCATCGAGCAAGCCCCCGCCCATCTCCAGCCCGGCGGCTGGCTGCTGCTCGAGCATGGTTACGACCAGGCCGAGGCGGTGCGCGAGTTGTTCAGACAGACGGGCTGGCTGAACGTGCAGTCGCGCCGGGATCTGGCCGGCATCGAACGCTGCACCGGGGCACAGAGGGCCTGAACACCCTCGCGGGTGAACAGGGGCAGGTCGGGCGACGATTTATGCGTACCCGCATCATGAGGAGTCCGGCCTGCCCCTGTTCACCAGCCCCCGCACGACCTTGCCCTGAATCCCAGCCTGTGGACGAGCCACGCCAGGAAAGGGGTTTTGCAGGACAAGGGATAATTCAAGCATTGAATTGAAAGAGGAGCGCCCCATGAGCGATACCCAGCAACGCATCGACGAACTCGTCAAAGGCCATGACATCGTGCTGTTCATGAAAGGCAGTGCCAGCTTTCCCATGTGCGGCTTTTCCGGCCGTGCCGTACAGATCCTCAAGGCCTGTGGTGTGGACACCAAGGGCCTGAAGACGGTGAATGTGCTCGATGACGCCGAGATTCGCCAGGGCATCAAGGAATACAGCAACTGGCCCACAATTCCCCAGCTCTACGTCAAGGGCGAGTTCATCGGTGGCTCGGACATCATGATGGACATGTACGAGTCCGGTGAGCTGCAGCAGGTGATTTCGGGCAAGGCCTGACTTTTCCCCTGCCCTGAGAAAAGCCACCTTCGGGTGGCTTTGTCGTTTCTGGCTCACGCCCGAAATCCGCTGTGATGCGGGGGAGCGCCGAGCTCCTCATGCTGCGGGTACGCAGAAATCGTCGCCCGGCGCTCCCCCGCATCACAGCTGCCGTTCCTGGTTGATCAATCCACGTCCTGTTGCCACTGGCGTTGCGCTGCCAACACCGCCTGCGGATAGGCCGACTGACCCCTTGAACCGTTGTAACGACCGAGGGCCATGAACAGGTCGCCGCGCTCGGTGTCCAGATAATGGCGCAGGATCACGCAGCCAAAGCGCAGATTCGTCTGCATCTGGAAGAGACGGCTTTCGTCACCGTCACCAATCAGGCGACTCCAGAAGGGCATGACCTGCATGTAGCCACGCGCCCCCGCGCTGGAAATGGCGAACTTGCGAAAAGCGCTCTCGACCTGCACCAAACCGAGCACGAGCGACAGGGAAAGGCCGGCGCGCCGTGCTTCGTACCAGAGGGTCTGCAGGAATTCCTGGCGTTCAACCGGGTGGGACTTGTAACGTACCAGGCGCTGGTTGGCGTGTTGCAGCCAGCGCTGGTAGTCATGACGGTGCTGGCCAGAGGGCAGCACGGGCTCGGGCGGCGCGGCACCCGCCACGGCCGTGCTGAGTGCGGTGCGCACCGCATCGCTCAGGGGTTCTTCGATCTGGCGACCGGCCTGAGAAAGGCCCGACCAGCCTGCGGCTGGTGCCAGCGACAATGCCCGCAGAACACCACGCCGGTTCAGCCGCTCAGGCATGGGATCAGACGCTCAGGCGTCCCTTCACATGCGCCACCACCTGGGCCACAGCCACCTTGCTGGCTTCGGCATCGCGGCGGTGCTGGTATTCGATGACGCCGTCCTTGAGACCCTTGTCGCCAATCGTGATGCGGTGGGGCACACCGATCAGCTCCCAGTCAGCGAACATCGCACCGGGACGTTCACCCCGGTCGTCCAGGATCACGTCCACACCGGCGGCCAGCAGTTCGTTGTAGATGCGCTCGGCTTCCGCCTTCACCGCCTCACTGCGGTCCATGCCGATCGGGCAGACCACTACGGTGAAGGGAGCGATCGCATCGGGCCAGATGATGCCGCGCTCGTCATGGTTCTGCTCGATGGCCGCCGCCGGCAGCCGGGTGATGCCGATGCCGTAGCAGCCCATTTCCATCGGTTGCGGCTTGCCGTCTTCGCCCAGAAAGGTCGCGTTCATGGCCGTGGAATACTTGGTGCCCAGGTAGAACACATGGCCGATCTCGATGCCGCGCTCGATGGCCAGTTCGCCTTTGCCGTCGGGGGACTTGTCGCCAGCGACCACATTGCGAATGTCGGCCACCAGATCGGGTTCGGGCAGATCGCGGCCCCAGTTGACACCGGTCAGGTGGAAATCGACCTCATTGGCACCGCAGATCCAGTCGGCCATCAGGGCGACATCGCGATCAGCCACCACCTTGAGCGGTTGTTTCAGATTCACCGGCCCCAGGTAGCCGGGTTTGCAGCCGAAGTGGTCTTCGATCTCGGCCAGCGTGGCAAAACGAAAGCCCCCCTCCATGCCCGGCAGCTTGCCGACCTTGACCTCGTTCATCTCGTGGTCGGCGCGCAGCAGCAGCAGCCAGACCTGGCTCTTGACGATCTCGTCGTTCTCGTTGATCTCGTCGGTGGCCAGCACCAGCGACTTCACATGGGTCGTCAGCGGCGTGCCCAGCTGCTCGGCCACGGCCGCGCAGGTACTATTGCCCGGCGTGAGCACCTTGGTCAGGGGCATG
>CAYSIY010000143.1:0-5601 GCA_964431215.1 uncultured Limnohabitans sp. | reverse complement strand
GTCAGGCTGGAGCCCCAAGTACTTTCCAAAACAACTGGTGCAGTACGCCAACACCCTGCTCAAGGACCGCGTGCTGTTTGGCAGCGACTACCCTCTGATCACCCCCGAGCGCTGGATGAAGGACTTCGAGGTGGCAGGCTTCAAGCCCGAGGTGATGCCGGGCATCCTCAAGGGCAATGCGGTGCGTTTGCTCGGTCTGGGCTGATCATGGGCCCGGCGATGGTCCAAGCGCAGCCGGGCCTTGCTATTGAGCTTTGGCATAACAGAAAGACGGTGCACTAGGGGTTTATGCCCTGTTGACCCACCGTTGCTGAGCTGACACTGGCTCCACCACATCGGGTGGTGGATGACCGTTTTTGAGGAGACAACCATGTCCTTGATCAATCGCCGGGCCAGCCTGACAGGCCTGATGGGCCTCGCGCTCGCAGGCCTGGGCAGTTCCGCAGCCGCGCAGACCGTGACCTTGCGCTTTCACCAAATGCTCCCAGCGCATGCCGCCATTCCGGCCAAGGCCATCGCGCCCTGGATCAGGAAAGTGGAAACCGAATCCGGCGGTCGCCTCAAGATCCAGCAGTTCAATGCGATGCAGCTCGGGGGTGCGCCACCGCAGTTGTTTGACCAGGCCAGGAACGGCGTGGTGGACCTGACCTGGACCGTGCTGGGCTACACGCCTGGCCGTTTCCCGAGGACCGAGGTGTTCGAGCTGCCCTTCATGACCGGCGCTGCAGAGGCATCCTCCAAGGCCCTGTGGGACTATGTGCAGATGCACGCCCAGGACGAGTTCAAGGATGTCAAGCTGATTGCCGTGCACACGCATGGCCCGGGCCTGTTTCACACCAAGACACCGGTCACCGGCCTGGAAAGCCTGCAGGGCATGAAAGTGCGGGGTGGATCGCGGATCATCAGCAACATGCTCACCAAGCTCGGTGCCACGCCGGTGGGCATGCCGGTGCCCGCCGTCACCGAATCGCTCTCCAAGGGCGTGATCCAGGGCACCACCATTCCCTGGGAAGTGGTGCCTTCGCTGAAGGTGCACGAACTGGTTCGCAACCACACCACCTTTGCCGGAAAGACCGGCCTGTACACCCAGACCTTCGCCGTCTCGATGAACAAGGCCAGCTACGAAAAGCTGCCGGCCGATCTGCAAAAGATCATCGACAACAATTCGGGACTGCTCGCCTCGGCCTTCTTTGGCAAAGCCATGGACGAGGGTGACGTGGAGGGCCGTCTCGCGGCCGAAAAAGCCGGCAACACCATCGTGGCACTCGACGCGGCCGAGACCCAGCGCTGGCGCCGTACCGCTTCGACCGTGGCGGACGACTGGCTCAAGGAAGTCAAGTCCAAGGGCATCGATGGCGATCGCTTGCTCAGCGATGCCAAGTCCTTGATCGTCAAGCACAGCAAGTGATTTGTGCAGCCGGGGAGCGCACTCTCCGGCGTGGCGGAATGGCCGCAACCGGCTTCAGGCCTGTTCCAGCGGTGGCCAGTTCAGCAGTTCGGCCAGCCGGGTGACCACCCAGCAGGCCTCTGCCGGGTTGAGCACTTCAGGCGTGCATTGCAGTCCTTGCAGACAGTTGGCCAGAGCCGCTTCTTCCGTGATCCCCAACTGGAACTGTTGCGCGGCGGTTTGCTCGGTCAGCATCTGGGCCAGGTCTTCGCACAGTTCGTAGCGTGCCGCGAGCTCTAGCCAGGGCAGGGTCGGCTTGACTTTGCCAGTCGGCACATACAGCGCCATGAAGCTCTGGGGGATGTCGATCTGGTGGCTGTCGTCCATGGGGTGATTGTGGGTGTTTTTCGCGGGGTTCTCATTCTGCGCCTGAGGGCCTTGAGGCCCCGGCAACCGCCTTCTTCGAAGGGCGTGAGTCAGGGTCGCTGGAATCTGCAACAATAAAGGGGTTCATCAAAAAGGAGAAACGGAATGAACAAGGCTGAACTGATCGAAGCAATTGCCAAAGAGGCCGAGCTGTCCAAGGCCGGTGCGGCCCGCGCACTGAACGCCGTGCTGGACACCATCGTCAAGACCGTGTCCAAGAAGCAGGATGTCCAGCTGATTGGCTTTGGCACCTTCAAGGCTGCCAAGCGTGCTGCCCGCACCGGCAAGAACCCGCGCACCGGCGAGAAGCTCAAGATCGCCGCCGCAACGGTGCCCAAGTTCAGCGCTGGCGCTGCCTTCAAGGCTGCCGTGAACAAGAAGAAGTGATCGGCTGACGCTTGATCCAGCGGCCCCTCATCCAGGGGCCGTTTGTTTTTTGGACCCCGTTTTTTTCATGGATGCAACTGCCCGAGCCCCCGCAGCGGTGAGCCGGCGGGAAGCCTTCTTTTTCTGGCTCAAGCTGGGTTTCATCGGATTTGGGGGGCCTGCCGGACAGATCGCCCTGATGCATGCCGAGCTGGTCGAGCGGCACCGCTGGATTTCGGAAAGGCGTTTCCTGCATGCCTTGAATTACTGCATGTTGCTGCCAGGCCCCGAGGCGCAGCAACTGGCCACTTACATCGGCTGGCTGCTGCACCGCACCTGGGGCGGTGTGGTGGCCGGCGTGCTGTTCGTGTTGCCCTCGCTCCTGATCCTGGTCACCTTGTCCTGGCTGTACTTGGCTTACGCAGACCTGCCCTGGGTGGCCGGCCTGTTCTTCGGCATCAAGCCGGTCGTGGTGGCCATCGTCCTGCAGGCTTGCGTTCGGATCGGCTCCCGTACGCTGCGCACACGCTGGCACTGGGGCCTGGCCTGTGCATCCTTCCTGGCTGTCTTTGCCCTGGCCTTGCCCTTTCCCCTGTTGGTGGCGGTGGCGGCCTTGGTCGGTGTCCTCGGGTCGCGTCTGGCCCCCGGGACCTGGCGCAGCGCTCATGCGCCTGGCGGTGTGCATTCGGGCCAGGACCGGGTTCTCCTGGACGATCACAGCCCCATGCCCGTGCACACGCGCTTTTCCTGGCCCGCTCTGTTGCGTGTGGTTCTGGTGTGCCTGGCGCTGTGGTGCCTTCCCATGGCCCTGCTTTGCATGGTGTACGGATGGAACCATGTGCTGACCCAGATGGCCTGGTTCTTCACCAAGGCAGCCCTGCTGACCTTTGGCGGTGCCTATGCGGTTCTGCCCTATGTGCATCAAGGCGCGGTGGATCACTATGGCTGGCTCACCTCCAGCCAGATGATGGACGGACTGGCTCTGGGCGAGACCACGCCTGGCCCCCTGATCATGGTCGTGGCGTTCGTGGGTTTTGTCGGGGGGCACACGCGGGCCATGTTCGGTCCGGACGCCTTGTTTCTGGCGGGCGCCGTGGCCGCCTGCGTAGTGACCTGGTTCACCTTCCTGCCGTCCTTTTTCTTCATTCTGGCTGGCGGGCCTCTGGTGGAGTTCACCCAACGCGACAGTCGTCTGACCGCACCCCTGGAGGCGGCCATGACGGCGGTTACGGCGGCGGTGGTGGGCGTGATCCTCAGCCTGGCCCTGGTCTTCGCTCAGCACCTCTTCTGGCCAGAAGGCCTCGCAGCACGGTTCGACGCTGTCGCTGCCTTGCTTGCGCTGATGGCGGTAGTGGCTTTGCTGCGTTTGCGGCGCAGTGTGCCCGAGGTGATCGTCGCGGGCGCCTTGGCTGGGCTGTTGCTGGCCTGGATGCGTTGATCTGCCTCAGGTCTCCCGGTCGCCCGCATTGTCCAGGATGGCCCACAGCGGCGCGCGGCCGCTCAGGCTCAGTGCCAGTGTGATTCGCCCCGGGTCTTGTGGCGGTGCATCAAGGCTGATGGCTTCGCCCCCTTCATCGCGGATCTGCAGGTCCATGTCCCACAGGTGGCCGTCGTCGAGCGGTCCGGGCGGGCCGAGTTGGGCCACCAGACCGTGCAATAGCCTGCTGACCTCGGTCAGCAGTTCGAGGCTGTATCGGGCGGCGGGGCTGGCCAATGCTTCCCAGTTCGAAAGCCCGTCCCCGTCCTCCTGCCGGTCAAATTCAAGAAAGCGCAGGAACATACGGGCAGCGACGCGCTTTGCGAGGGGGGGTGACCTCCCCTCCGGGGATTTCGGGATACATCGAAGCCATAAATTGCTCAAAAAACGTGCACAAACATCAATATCAAGGTCTTCGTGTATACAATGAACCGGACCAGTTCCTGCACACACCATGTTGCCCGCACACCACTCAACCAACGAGAGCCTTGCCGCTGCAGAGGAGGGGAGCTCCCAAGCGGTCAAGGCGCAACAGCGGCTGCGCGAACTGATCCTCAAGGGCGAACTGGCCGCCGGTGAACGTCTGACGGAACTGACCCTGGTGACTTTGCTCGGGGTCTCTCGCACCCCCATCCGTGCTGCCTTGATGCGGCTTGAACAGGAAGGCTTGCTCGAAGCCTTGCCTTCAGGCGGTCATGCAGTGCGTATTTTCTCCGAGCAGGATGTGGCGGATGCGATCGAGTTGAGGGGAACCCTGGAGGGGCTGGCTGCGCGCCTTGCGGCCGAACGGGGGGTGCCCTCGCGGCTTCTGGCCCAGGCGCGGTCCTGTCTCGACCAGATCGATCAGGCATTGCACGACGCTTCGCTCAGCGACGAGATGTTGACTGGCTACGTTCGTCTGAACGCCCGGTTTCACCGCTTGCTGAGCGACATGTCGGCCAGTGCTGTAGTGCAACGGGAAATCGAACGCGCTGGCAATTTGCCTTTTGCGTCGCCCTCGGGTTTTGTGGGCGTGCGCCCCCATCATGCTGCGGCGCGTGATGTGCTGTTGGTGGCGCAGCACCAGCACCGCCAGGTGCTTGAGGCGATCGAGTGCCGTGAGGCCGGTCGCGCCGAAGCGATCATGCGCGAACATTCGCGCATCGCCCGCCAGAACATGCAGCGGGCGCTGCACGAGCCGGGCACCCTCCATATGCCAGGAGCCAGGCTCATCCGATCTGAACCCGCCAAAGGGGGAAACCATGTTCCTTAAGAACACCTGGTACGTGGCCTGTACCGCAGCCGAACTCGATGCCCTGGGCGACAAGCCGCTGGGCCGCACCATCTGCAATGAAAGAATGGCTTTCTTTCGTGGCCCCGGGGGGCAGCTTGCGGCTGTCGAGGATTTTTGCCCCCATCGGGGTGCGCCCCTGTCCCTGGGCAAGGTCTGCAAGGGTCATCTGCAATGCGGCTACCACGGTCTGGAGATGGGCGCAGACGGCAAGACGGTGCACATGCCCGGTCAGCGCGTGCGGGGTTTTCCGGCCGTCAAATCGTTTGCCGTGGTCGAGCGCTACGGCTTTGTCTGGGTCTGGCCGGGGGAGCGGGACAAGGCCGATGTGGCGCAGTTGCCGGTCTTTGAATTTTTTGACAACCCGGCCTGGGCCTACGGCGGGGGCCTCTACCATGTCAAGGCCGATTACCGCCTGATGATCGACAACCTGATGGACCTGACGCACGAAACCTATGTGCACTCCACCAGCATCGGCCAGCCCGAAATCGACGAGACCCCTTGTGAAACGAGGCTCGAGGGTGAGCAGGTGATCACGCAGCGCTTCATGGAAGGCATTCAGGCGCCGCCCTTCTGGCAGATGGCCATGAGCGCCAATGGCCTGGACCCTCAAGCCAGCGTGGACCGATGGCAGATCTGCCGCTTCACGCCGCCGAGCCATATCATGATCGACGT
>CAYSIY010000142.1:0-5637 GCA_964431215.1 uncultured Limnohabitans sp. | reverse complement strand
ACAGCACGCAAGGCCACCGCTTTGAGGCCAAGGTGCCCACCGTGGTGGTGCCGCATGCCGACCAGTACGCCGAAGTGCTCAAGAACGACGGTGCCGTGATGGCGAGCTTTGCCGAGCGCCGCGCCGAGATCGTGCGCCAGCTCCAGGCCGCAGCCGCCAAAGTGGGCGGTGGTGTCAAACCCATTGAAGACGAGGCCCTGCTCGACGAAGTGACCGCCCTGGTCGAGCGCCCCAACGTGCTGGTCTGCGCGTTTGAAAAGCAGTTCCTCGACGTGCCGCAGGAATGCCTGATCCTCACGATGAAGGCCAACCAGAAATACTTCCCGCTGCTGGACGCCGCAGGCAAGCTGACCCACCAGTTTTTGGTGGTGAGCAACATCAGCCCGGATGACGCCAGTGCCGTGATCGGCGGCAACGAGCGCGTGGTGCGTCCGCGCCTGGCCGATGCGAAATTCTTCTTTGACCAGGACCGCAAAAAGACGCTCGAATCGCGCGTCGAAGGCCTGTCCAAAGTCGTGTACCACAACAAGCTGGGCTCGCAGGGCGAGCGTATGGCTCGGGTTTGTGCGATTGCGACCGACATAGCCCAAACTTTGCGCGATCGCCGATTCGTCCAAGAAAGTGGCCCGCATGATTTTGTGAAGGCCGTGCAACAGGCTGCACGCTTGGCCAAGACCGACCTGCTGACCGACATGGTGGGCGAGTTCCCTGAACTGCAGGGCATCATGGGTCGTTACTACGCACGAAGCGATGGCCTGTCCGATGACATCGCGTATGCCATCGAAGACCACTACAAGCCGCGCTTTGCTGGCGACGAGCTGCCGCGCAACCCGGTGGGCGTGGTGGTGGCCCTGGCCGACAAGCTCGAAACCCTGGTGGGTATGTTCGGCATCGGCAACCTGCCCACCGGCGACAAGGACCCCTTCGCATTGCGCCGCCATGCGCTGGGCGTGATCCGCATGCTGATCGAGAAAAATTTGCCACTTGATCTGATGCCCTTGTTGTCTCTCTCTGCGCAGGTATTTGCCGACAAAATCACGCCGGCCAATGAAGCACTGGCGGAATTCATTTATGACCGGTTGCGCGGCTATTGCGACGGCACAGTTGATCGTGCAGTGAAGACAGCCGCCGGTGTTCTGGAGTCACAAACTGCCAGTGCGCACGAACTCGATGCAGTTTTGGCGCTCAAGCCGCAGCGCCTGTCGGACGTGGCCAAGCGTCTGGCCGCCGTGCGCGCCTTTGCCGCGCTGCCCGAAGCGCCTGCCCTGGCCGCGGCCAACAAGCGCATCGGCAACATCCTCAAGAAGGCGGGTGAGGTCGATGCCCATGTGAATACCGCGCTGCTGCAGGAAGACGCCGAGAAGAACCTTTACGCCGCCATGCAAAAACTGCTGCCCGAATCCGAAGCGCAGTTCAATGCGGGCGACTACACCGCCAGCCTGCAAACCCTGGCCGCGTTGCGCGCCCCGGTCGACGCCTTCTTTGACGACGTCATGGTGAACGCCGAAGAGATGGACCTGCGCCTGAACCGTCAGGGCCTGCTCAGGAGCCTGCACCAGGCCATGAACCGTGTGGCCGACCTCTCGCGCCTGGCGGTCTGAACATGCACACCAAACTCGTCATCCTGGACCGCGACGGCACGATCAACCGCGCCAGCGACGAGTTTGTCAAATCACCCGAAGAGTGGCATCCACTGCCTGGTGCGCTGGAAGCCATCGGACGCCTCAACCACGCGGGTTACCACGTGGTGCTCGCCACCAACCAGTCCGGGCTGGGCCGTGGCTTGTTTGACGTGGCCACCCTCAACAGCGTGCATGCCCACATGATCAAAGCCCTGGCCGTTCACGGGGGTCGGCTCGATGCCATCTTCTATTGCCCTCATGCCCCCGACGAAGGTTGCCATTGCCGCAAACCCGAACCGGGCCTGCTCGAACAGATTGCCCAACGCTATGGCCTGCCCTCGCTGGCCGGGGTGCCTTATGTGGGCGACAGCCTGCGCGACATGCAGGCCGCAGTGGCCGCAGGCTGTGAGCCGCATCTGGTCTGCACCGGGCGTCATGCCGATCTGGCCGACCGCAGTCGGGCGCCCGAGGGTTTTCCACCCATGACGCAAGTGCATGCCGATCTGGCCGCCTGTGTTGATCATTTGCTGGGGCAGCCCGCTGGCACCGCCTGAGCGTCCCGGAGTATTGTCATGAACCTGATCCGATCCGTCCTGCATCTGCTGTGGATGGCAGTGACCGTTGTCCCCTGGGCGCTGTTCGTCATTGCGGTCTCGTATGTGGTGAGCAGCACCACGCTCTACTGGATCTGTGTGGGCTGGCTGCGTACGGCGGTCAAGGGCGGCACCTGGATCCTGGGCATCCGCAACCGGGTGCACGGCATGGACAACCTGCCCCAAGGCGTGACTGATCCGGCGGTGCTGCTGGTCAAACACCAGTCCACCTGGGAAACCTTTGTCATGCCCACGCTCATGCCCCATCCGCTGGCCTATGTGTTCAAGCGCGAGCTGCTGTTTGTGCCTTTTTTCGGCTGGGCCATGGCCCGACTGGACATGATCCACATTGACCGCAGCCAGCGCTCGCGCGCCTTTGCCAAGGTGGTGCAACAGGGGCAGCGGCTCATGGCCCAAGGCGTCTGGGTGATCATGTTCCCCGAGGGCACCCGCATTGCCCGTGGCAAGGCGGGCGACTACAAGACCGGCGGCACACGCCTGGCCATTGCCGCCGGCGTGCCGGTGATCCCGATTGCCGTCACCTCCGGTCGCTGCTGGCCGCGCAAGGCCTTCATCAAACGCCCCGGCATCGTCGACATTTCCATCGGCAGGCCCATCCCGACGCAAGGGCGCGAGGCCGACGAGCTGATGGCTGAGGTCCGGGACTGGATCGAGTCCGAGATGCGCCGCCTCGACCCCGAGGCCTACGCCGACCCGACCTGAGCCGGGGCAGGGGCGATGCGCACACCCTGGCACAAGCTCACCCAACTGGCGCTCGATTTTTTCACCAGCGACCATCCGCAGCCGCAGCCCGCAGCGGCCAGTGCGCAGACACCGCTGCCCCCACCGGCTCCTGCGGTGGCGGGCTTCAGCCACCCCGCAGCCAACCGCCATGCCCTGCTGCAGGGCATCACCGTGTCTTACCGCTTTGAGCGCTCGCGCCGCAAAACGATTGGCTTTATGGTTGGCCCCGAAGGCTTGGTGGTGCGTGCGCCCGGCTGGCTTGCGCTGCGGGAGGTGGACGCCGCCGTGCAGGAAAAGTCCGCCTGGATCCTGGCCAAACTCCGGCAGATGCGTGAACGTCCGCCGCACCCGGCACGGCAGACGCCGACATGGGCGCATGGTGCCGACCTGCCCTATCTGGGGGGCACGGTGCGCCTGTGTGTGGTCGCGCAGGGGCAGACGCCTGAAGTCCCCGAAGGCGTTCAGGCCCTGCCCCTGAGCCTGCCGCCAGACGCCTCGACCCAGCAGGTGCAGCAAGCCGTCGAAGACTGGTTCAAGAAAAAAGCGCGTGCGCTGTTCGAGGAGCGCCTGCAGCATTTCGCCCCCCAACTGGGTGTGCAGCACACCCGCCTCTCGCTCTCGAGCGCCCGAACCCGCTGGGGCAGTGCCCGCAGCGACGGACACATCCGCCTGAACTGGCGCCTAATTCACTTGCCACTGGCGCAAATCGATTATGTGGTGGTGCACGAGCTGGCCCATCTGCGCGTGATGGACCACAGCCCCCGCTTTTGGGACACGGTGGGCGCGGTCATGCCCGATTACCGCGAACGCCGCCGCCAGCTCAAGGACCCTGCGCATTGACGACTTTGCCCGGCCCTTTCGGTCTTGACCCGAAAACTTCACTTTCGCGCATGCGGCGAATTCATTTTTGCTTAAATGTCATGGGTTCATGCCGTTTTGCGCGATTTATTGCTGCCGACAATTGCAATAAAGTCATTACCCTAGGGGTTTCGCTGCCTTCGCGCGCCCGTTCCGATTTTTTTTGAACCATCACGAGGTGTTCCATGACCGCACGTACCAGTGTCCACAACCTGAAAGTGGCGACCGATCTGCATGACTTCATCGAGCGGCAGGTGCTGCCGGCGGTCGGCGTCAAGAGCGACAAGTTCTGGAAAGGCTTTTCCGACATCGTCACCGACCTCGCCCCCAAGAACATCGCCCTGTTGGCCGAGCGTGACCGAATCCAGACCGAGATGGACAAATGGCACAGCGCCAACCCCGGCCCTGTGGCCCCCGGCAAGGCCATGAAGGCCTACCGCAAGTTCCTCAGCCAGATTGGCTACCTGGTGCCCGAGCCCAAAAACGTCAAGGCCACCACCGCCAACGTGGACGCCGAGCTGGCCAGGCTGGCCGGCCCGCAGCTGGTGGTGCCCATCCTGAACGCCCGCTATGCGCTCAATGCCGCCAACGCCCGCTGGGGCAGCCTGTACGACGCGCTGTATGGCACTGACGCCATCAGCGAGGCCGATGGCTGCGGAAAGTCACCCGAGGGAGGCACGGGCTACAACCCCAAGCGCGGTGCCAAGGTCATCGAATACTGCCGCCATGTGCTCGACCGCTGCGCCCCGCTCAAATCCGGTTCCCACGTCGGTAGCCGGGGCTATGCCGTCAAGGCAGGCAAGCTGGTCGTCACACTGGCCAACGGCAAGACCACCACGCTGCAGGACGCCAAACAGTTCGTCGGCTACACCGGCTCCGCATCAGCCCCCGCGTCGGTGCTGTTCGTGCACCACGGCCTGCACCTGGACCTGCAGATCGACAAGAGCACGCCGATTGGCCAAACCGACCCGGCGGGTGTGTCCGACCTGATCGCCGAAGCGGCGCTGTCGACCATCCTCGACCTCGAAGACTCCGTGGCCGCGGTGGACGCCGAAGACAAGGTGCTCGCCTACCGCAACTGGCTGGGCATTCTGGACGGCAGCCTCAAGGAAGAGCTGACCAAGGGGGGCAAGACCTTCACCCGCACCATGAACGGCGACCGTCACTACACCAAGCCGTCGGGCAAGGGCGAAGTCGTGCTGCACGGCCGCTCGCTGCTGTTCGTTCGCAATGTGGGCCACCTGATGACCAACCCGGCCATCACCTGGACCGACAAGAGCGGCGCGACGCGCGAGATTCCCGAAGGCATCCTGGACGCCATGGTCACCACCACGATTGCCATGGTCGACCTGCAAAAGAAAAAGAGCCACCCGCTGCGCAACAGCCGCACCGGCAGCGTCTACATCGTCAAGCCCAAGATGCACGGCCCGGCCGAAGTCGCTTTTGCCGACGAGCTGTTTGGTCGCGTTGAAAAGGTGCTGGGCCTGCCGCCCTCGACCGTCAAGCTGGGCATCATGGACGAAGAGCGCCGCACCAGCGCCAACCTCAAGGCCTGCATCGCCGCCGCCAAGAGCCGAGTGGCCTTCATCAACACCGGCTTCCTGGACCGCACCGGCGACGAAATGCACACCTGCATGCTGGCCGGCCCCGTCATGCGCAAGGGCGACATCAAAAACAGTGTTTGGCTGGCCGCCTATGAAAAGAACAACGTCAACGTGGGTCTGCAATGCGGCCTGCGCGGACGCGCCCAAATCGGCAAAGGCATGTGGGCCATGCCCGACCTGATGGCCGACATGCTCAAGGCCAAGATTGCCCACCCC
>CAYSIY010000141.1:0-5664 GCA_964431215.1 uncultured Limnohabitans sp. | reverse complement strand
TCCTTGAAGAAGATGTGGCCGCTCATCTCTCCGCCCAGGGGGGCCTGCCCGCCAGCGGCCTCGATCTCCTTCATCTTCGCCTTGATCAGCGAATGGCCGGTTTTGTACATCAGGGCCTGGCCCCCTGCGGCCTCGATGGCCGGGGCCAGACGCTGCGAGCATTTCACATCAAACAGGATGGTGCCGCCCGGCACACGGGTGAGCACATCCTGCGCAAACAGCTGCATCTGCCGGTCCGGGAAGATGTTCTGGCCATCCCGGGTGACGATGCCCAGGCGGTCGCCGTCGCCGTCAAAAGCCAGACCCAGCTCGGCACCCGTTTGCTGCAAGGCCCGGATCAGGTCCTGCAGGTTTTCCGGCTTGCTCGGATCGGGGTGGTGGTTCGGAAAATTGCCATCGACTTCGGAAAACAGCTCAATGACCTCGCAGCCCAGGGCGCGGAAAATGCCGGGCGCCGATGCCCCCGCGATGCCATTGCCCGAATCGATCACGACCTTCATGGGCCGGGCGAGCCGGACATCGCCAACGATGCGGCGGGTGTAGTCGGCCAGCACATCGGCCGGCTCGACACGCCCACCGGCCTGCAATTGCCAGCTTTCTGCTTCGATGGTGCGGCGCAGGGCCTGGATCTCGTCTCCGTAGATGGCACGACCGGCCAACACCATCTTGAAGCCGTTGTAGTCCTTGGGGTTGTGGCTGCCGGTGACCTGGATGCCGCTGGCGCACAAGGTGCTGGCGGCAAAGTAGAGCATGGGGGTGGTGCAGGTGCCGATATCGATGACCCGCACCCCGGTGGCCACCAGGCCACGGATCAGGGCGGCCGACAGGCCCGGGCCACTCAGACGCCCGTCGCGCCCGACGGCCACCGTGCTCTGGCCTTCGGCCATGGCCGCGGTGCCAAAGGCCCGGCCCAGGCCCTCGGCCACCTGCTCGTTGAGCGTGCTCGGCACGATGCCGCGGATGTCGTAGGCTTTGAAGATGGCGGCGTTGACTTGCATGTGGAACCCGTTTGCGTACAAGGAATGAGCATCGATTGTAGGTGTCAATCCTCGGCCAGCATTCCGAAACAGCCTAGAAACCGCATGTCCGGAAATGGCCAATGCCTGCGGCTTTTGAGACTAACATGCCCCACATGACCTCCCCTGTGGAACTGTTCCTGCACGGTCAGCCTGTCGACGAAGGCCGCTGCTACCGCGCCTTCCAGAACAAGGACGCCCGCTTTGACGGCCTGTTCTTCATGGGGGTGCGCTCCACTGGCATTTACTGCCGCCCCGTGTGCCGGGTGCGCTTGCCCCTGCCCAAGAACTGCCGCTTCTTTGAAACCCCCACGCAAGCCGAAGCGGCGGGTTTCCGGCCTTGCCTCAAGTGCCGCCCCGAACTGGCCCCGGCCCAGCGCTGGTGGTCCACCACCGATGCCAGCGCCATCCTGGCGCAAGCGGCGGCACGCCTGCTCGACCAGGCATTGAGCCAAGGCGGCAAAGCCCCGGTCATGACCGCGCTGGCCGCCCAGCTGGGGGTGAGCGACCGGCACCTGCGCCGCGTGTTTGAAACGCACTGGCAAGTCTCGCCTTTGCAGTACCTGCAAACCCGGCGGCTGCTGCTGGCCAAGCAGTGGCTGCACGACAGCCCGCTGCCCACATCCGAGATCGCCCACCTCAGCGGCTTCGGCTCGACACGGCGCATGAATGCCAGCTTTGCCCAGCATTACCGGCTGACACCCCGCCAGCTGCGCCCCCAGGCTCGCGACCCAGAGGCACCCGTAACACTGCAACTGGCTTACCGCCCGCCCTTGCACCGCGAACACCTCTGGGGCTTTTTGCAAAGCCGCGCCTTGCCGGGTGTTGAACTCTGGACTGGCGAAGGCCTGCAGGCGCAGCTGCACCGAACGGTGCGCTGGTCTCCCAAGGCCTCGCGGCCAAGCCCACTCACGGGCTGGATCGTGCTGGGTTGGGCACCGGATTCGCCCCATGTGCAACTGCAGGCCAGCGCCAGCCTCTTGCCTGTGCTGCCCGAGTTGGTGGCCCAGGTGCGCCAATGGCTGGATCTGGACGCCGATCCGGCTGCGGTGCATGCGGTGCTCGGACACCACTTTGCGCAGGCCCAGGGCATCCGCATTCCGGGGGGCCTGGACCACTTTGAGCTGGCGGTGCGCGCCGTGCTGGGGCAGCAGATCACCGTCAAGGCTGCCCGCACGCTGGGCGACCGCCTGGTGCAGGCCCTGGGACAGCCCTGCCAGACGCCCTGGCCTGAGCTGAATCGGCATTTCCCCGATGCAGCGACCCTGGCCCGCGAAGAAAACGCCGCCCTCATGGGCAGCATGGGCATCGTGCGCCAACGCCAGCGCGCCATCCAGGCCCTGGCGCGGGCCGTCGACAGCGGTCAACTGCAGCTGACACCGAGCAGTGACGTCGCCGCCACCTTGAGCGCGCTGCAAGCCCTGCCCGGCATCGGTCCTTGGACGGCCCACTACCTGGCCATGCGCACCCTGCACTGGGAAGACGCCTGGCCGATGCAGGACGTGGCGCTGCAAAACGCCCTGGGTGTGCGAGAAGAGGCACGGCCCACCCAAGCGTTGGAGCGCATGGGCCAGGCCTGGCACCCTTTTCGCAGTTACGCCTTACTGGCCGCCTGGGCCTTGCCCGCCCCACCCACACCCCGCTGAACTCATCATGAACACATTCACCAACCGCACCGCCAGCCCTTTGGGCGAACTCATTCTCGCCTGCACCGACCGGGGCCTGTGCGGCGTCTGGTTCGAGGGGCAGCGCCACGGCCCGCAAGCGCAGGTCGTGCAGGGCTGGCAGCCCGCACCCGACCACCCGCTGCTGCAAGCCACTGCGGCGCAGCTGCAGGACTACTTTGCCGGACGCAGAAGCGTGTTCGACCTGCCGCTGGACCTGTCGCGCGGCACCGCCTTTCAGCAAGCCGTGTGGCAGGCGCTGCTGGCCATTGCGGCAGGCACTCACCAAAGCTACGGCCAGCTGGCCACGCGCATGAACAAGCCTCAGGCCGTTCGGGCCGTGGGCGCGGCGGTGGGACGCAATCCGGTGAGTATCATCGTGCCTTGCCATCGGGTGCTGGGCAGCACAGGTCAGCTCACCGGGTACGCCGGGGGCCTGGAGCGCAAACGTGCGCTGCTGCTGCTCGAAGGCGCCGCACAGTTCTGAAAGTTTCCCGGTTTTGAATTCCTCTACCTCCCGCCCCTGGCTGGCTGATTTCCTGCTGCTGGCTGCCATCTGGGGCGCATCCTTCCTGTTCATGCGCATCGCCGCTGCCGATTTGGGCGCACTGCCCACCGCCGCCCTGCGGGTCCTCATTGCCTCGCTGTTTCTGTGGCCGCTGATGCACCTGCGCGGCCAGACCGGCTTGCTGCGCCAGCACTGGAAGCCGGTCCTGTGGGTGGGCGTGTTCAATTCAGGCATCCCGTTTGCACTCTATGGCTTCGCGGTCCTGCACATCAGCACCGGGCTGTCGTCCATCCTGAACGCCACGGTGCCCCTGTTCGGTGCCCTGGTGGCCTGGGTCTGGCTGGGCGACAAACCCGGCCTTTCACGCGGCCTGGGCCTGGCCATCGGCTTTGGCGGCATCGTGCTGCTGGCAGGCGGACAGGTCGGTTTCAAGACGAATGCCTCGGGCCTCTCGCCGATCTGGGCGGTGCTCGCCTGTCTGGGGGCCACCACCTGCTACGCTCTGGCCGCGAGCTTCACCCGAAAGCACATTCCGCCCCTGCCCTCGCTGGTCACGGCCACCGGCAGCCAGATCGGTGCTTGCCTGGCCCTGGCGCTGCCCGCACTGTGGTGGCGTCCGGACCATCTGCCGGGCCTGCGCACCTGGGCGGCACTGCTGGCCCTGGGGGTGCTGTGCACCGGCGTGGCTTATGTGCTGTATTTCCGCCTGATCGAGCGGGCCGGCCCGGCCCGGGCTCTCACGGTGACTTTTCTGATTCCGGTCTTTGCGGTGGTGTACGGCGTGCTGCTGCTTGGCGAATCGGTCACGCTTTGGATGCTGCTGTGCGGGGTCATCATCCTGCTGGGCACTGCGTTGGCCAGCGGCCTGGTCAAGCTGCCGGGCGCGGCACGGGCGAGCGCACGATCCTGACACGCTGCACCCCATCACGGGCACGCAACTGCCCGCAGCCGCCATCCACATCCTGCCCGGCCGACTGCCGCAGCTTGGTCAGGATGCCGCGCCGGTGCAAGCTGCGGGCGATTTCGGCGGCGCGTTCCCAGCTCGGGCGCCGGTACGGCAAGCCCGGCACTGCGTTGAACGGGATCATGTTCATCAGCGCGTACTTGCCCTGGAGCAGACGCACGATGCCGTCGAGTTCTTCCGGTCCGTCATTGACGCCCTCGATCAGCGTCCACTGGTACTGGATCGGGTAGCCGGTGGCACGGGCATAACGTTCCCCTGCCTCCACCAGGTCCTGCGGGTCAAAGCGCGGGGCACGTGGCAGCAGTTCGGCACGCAGGTCCGCCTTGGTGGTGTGCAGCGACAGCGCCAGTGCGGGCTTGACCTGCTGCTGCGGCAGTCGCTCGAACACGCGCTCGTCGCCCACGGTGGAGAACACCAGGTTCTTGTGCGCGATGTTGCCCGCCGTGCCCAGCAGGTCAATCGCTTCGAGCACCTGGTCCAGGTTGTGGGAAGGCTCGCCCATGCCCATGAAAACGACCTTCCTGACCGGCCTGAGCGTGCGCGCCAGCGCCACCTGCGCCACGATCTCGGCGCTGCCGACCTGACGCACCAGGCCCTCGCGCCCGGTCATGCAGAACACGCAGCCCACCGCGCAGCCGACCTGGGTGGATACGCACAGGCCGTCGCGGGGCAGCAAGACGCTCTCGACCGACTGCCCGTCCGGCAAGCCCAGCAGCAAACGGGCCGAGCCGTCCTCACCGGGGTGCTGCTCGCGCAAGGTCGTCAGCGCCTGGAGCTGCGCCTCGATCCCGGGCAGCGCCTGACGCAGCGCCGCAGGCATGAAGCTGTCCAGCGGTCGGCGGCCCTGTGTTTGCGGCAGGGCCTGCGACCACAGGCGCAGCACGCGGTGCTCGTGCTTGGGCTTGGCCCCCAGCGCACGCAAGTGCGCCCGAATGTCGCTGACGCTCCAGTAGCTCATGCTCAGTAATGCGGGGGGATGTCGTCACGCAGGTTGCGTGGGGCTGCTGCGGTGCCAGCCTCGGGCAGGCGTTCACGCAGCAGGCGCAGCTCGTGGAGCAGCAGGTCAATTTGCTGTTGCTGGCGGTAGATCTGGTCACTGAGCTGGTCGAGCTGGTCGTCGGCGTAGGCGGCCTTGACTTCCAGATCGACCAGGCGGTCTTCCATGGGTTGGGGGATGTCCATGGGGCGTATTTTCGGGCAATTGGCTCGTGGTCTGCGACTCCCGATTCGGGCAGGGGGTGGGCGCATGCACCTCATGCTGTGGGTACACAGAAATCGGCACATGCGCCCACCCCCTGCCCGAATCTCCCCTGCCCACCACGCCCCATCCTTTTTGCGAGACGGTTCATGTGAGTCAGTTGGGGCCTGCGGGGCTGGGGGTGGCCGGGGTGACGATTTTCTGTCCTTCGGGACAGCATGAGGAACCCCGGCCACCCCCAGCCCCCCAGGCCCCAACAGACTCACTGCCCGCTCGCGAAAAACTCCCGCAACGCCGAGTTACAGAACAACATG
>CAYSIY010000140.1:0-5739 GCA_964431215.1 uncultured Limnohabitans sp. | reverse complement strand
CGGCTACAACGCCAAGATCGACGAAGCCACGGCCCGCGAAGCGTTCATCTACAACCCTTTCAGCCTGACGCCGGATGATCCGGAGCCACTCAAGCGCCTGCCGCACATCGTCATCATCATCGACGAGCTGGCCGACCTGATGATGGTGGTGGGCAAGAAAATCGAGGAGCTGATTGCCCGTCTGGCCCAGAAGGCCCGCGCGGCCGGCATCCATCTGATCCTGGCCACCCAGCGCCCCAGCGTCGATGTCATCACTGGCCTGATCAAGGCCAACATCCCCACGCGCATCGCCTTCCAGGTTTCCAGCAAGATCGACAGCCGCACCATCCTCGACCAGATGGGGGCCGAAGCCCTTCTGGGCATGGGCGACATGCTCTACATGCCCTCGGGCACCGGCTTCCCGATCCGGGTGCATGGCGCCTTTGTGAGCGACGAGGAAGTCCACCGCGTGGTGGAGTACCTCAAGAGCCAGGGTGAGCCGGACTACATCGAAGGCGTGCTCGAAGGTGGCACGGTCGAGGGCGAGGACGGCCTCCTGGGCGAGGGGGGCGAAGACGCTGAAAAGGACCCGATGTACGACCAGGCGGTGGAGGTGGTGCTCAAGCACCGCAAGGCCAGCATATCGCTGGTGCAACGCCATCTCAAGATCGGATACAACCGCGCCGCCAGACTCGTTGAAGACATGGAAAAGGCCGGTCTGGTCAGCGCCATGAGCGGCAGTGGCCAGCGCGACATACTCGTGCCTGCGCGCACGGAATGAGGAAAGCATGCTGAATCGAAGAAGTTGCCTGTGGGTGGGCGCAATGCCCTTGTGTCTGGCCTTGCCCGTGTGGGCGCAAAGCGACGGTCTGGCCCTGCTGGGGCAGTTCCTGCAGTCGGTGCGCAGCGGGCGGGCCCAATTCACGCAGGTGGTGACGGCTGTGCCCAAGGCAGGGCAGCCCCCACGCCAGCGCACCTCCAGCGGCACGCTGGAGTTCCAGCGTCCGGGACGTTTTCGTTTCAGCTACAAAAAACCTTTCGAACAGACGCTGGTGGCCGACGGCCAGACGCTGTGGTTGCACGACCCCGATCTTCAGCAGGTCACCGCCCGGGCGCAGGCCCAGGTCCTGGGCAGCACGCCGCTGGCCCTGATCGTCGCTGCGACCGATCTGGCGGGCCTGCAAAAAGACTTTCAGTTGCAGGCCGAGCCCGCCCGGGACGGACTGCAGTGGGTCAAGGCCACCCCCAGGCGCAGCGAGGGCCAGGTGCAATCCATTCTGGCGGGTCTGCGTGCCACCGAGCGTGGCCCGGAATTGATCGCACTCGAAGTGCTCGATGCCCTGGGCCAGCGATCCGTACTCAGTTTCAGCGCTTTCGAGGTCAACCCGGTCCTCAAGGCCGATGCGTTTCAATTCCAGCCGCCTGCGGGTGCCAGCGTCATTCGCCCCTGAAGCCCCGGCTCATGCAGGCCTTGCACACCCCACTGGCCGAGCGACTGCGCCCGAGCACGCTGGCAGAGGTCATTGGCCAGCAGCACATTCTTGGCGAGGGCATGGCCTTGCGGCTGGCCTTCGAGTCGGGCCAGCCCCACAGCTGCATCCTCTGGGGGCCGCCCGGTGTGGGCAAGACCACGATTGCGCGGCTCATGGCGCAGGCTTTCGATGCCCAGTTCATCAGCATCAGCGCCGTGCTGGGCGGCGTCAAGGACATCCGCGAGGCGGTCGAGAAGGCCGAGCTGGCGCGCGTGGGGCTGCATCCGCAACGCACCATCGTTTTTGTGGACGAGGTGCACCGCTTCAACAAGAGCCAGCAGGACGCATTCCTGCCGCATGTCGAGAGTGGGCTTTTCACCTTTATTGGTGCCACCACAGAGAACCCCTCTTTCGAAGTGAACTCGGCCCTGCTCTCGCGTGCCGCAGTGTACGTGCTGCAGCCTCTGGCGCAGGCCGATCTGCAGCACATCGTGGCCCGAGCCCAGGCCATCGGGGTGGTGCCGCAGATCCAGGCCGATGCCCTGCAGCGCTTGCTGGGCTACGCCGATGGCGATGCCCGCCGCCTGCTCAATACCCTGGAGACGCTGGCCATCGCAGCCACCCGGGAGCAGATGGACCCCGTCACCGATGCCTGGCTCCTGAAAGTGCTGGGCGAGCGCATGCGCCGCTATGACAAGGGCGGCGAGCAGTTCTACGACACCATCAGCGCACTGCACAAATCGGTCCGCGGCTCCGACCCTGACGCTGCGCTTTACTGGTTGGTGCGCATGCTCGACGGTGGAGTCGACCCGCGCTACATCGCGCGTCGACTCATCCGCATGGCGACGGAAGACATTGGCCTGGCCGATCCGCGCGCCCTGCGCCTGGCCCTCGATGCCGCGCAGGTGCATGAACGCCTGGGCAGTCCTGAGGGCGAGCTGGCGTTGGCCGAGTGTGTGGTGTACCTGGCGGTGGCCGCGAAATCCAACGCCGTCTACAAGGCCTTCAAGCAGGCACGCGCCTTTGTGAAGCAGGACGGCACCCGTCCGGTGCCCATGCACCTTCGCAATGCACCGACTTCACTCATGAAGGAACTCGGTTACGGCAAAGACTACCGATACGCCCACGATGAGGAGGGAGGCTTTGCTGCGGGCGAGCAGTATTTGCCCGATGGCATGCACAATCCCGGCTTTTATCAGCCAGTGCGGCGTGGTCTGGAGATTCGCATCGATGAAAAGCTTCGCGAATTGCGTGAAAAAAACGCCATTCAGGGTAAGCCCCGAGTCGGTGAATGAGTTTTTTGGCTTTTTGGGCCTTTGGTCTTCAATACAATCGCAGCCATTGACCCGCCCGACAAGCGCCCTGGCGGGTTTTTTGCTAGCTCAATAATTTGCGCGGTCCAAAAGATCCTGCAAATTGGCGCAGTAACCGAAACCAGGTCAGGCAAGAGCTGGCCTTCACGGAGAGAAATTTATGGAAGTCTTGCTTCAGCAGATCATCAATGGTCTGGTTCTGGGCAGCATGTACGCCCTGGTGGCCTTGGGCTACACCATGGTGTACGGCATCATCAACCTCATCAACTTTGCCCATGGAGAAGTGCTGATGGTCGGCGCTCTGACGAGCTGGACCGCGATCGGCATGATGAAAGAGGGCATGCCGGACGCGCCCGGCTGGGTGATCCTCATCCTGGCCACGCTGATCGCCTGCGTGGTCGCGGCCGTACTCAATTTCTCCATCGAGAAAATTGCCTACAGGCCGCTGCGCAACAGTCCCAAGCTGGCCCCGCTGATCACGGCCATTGGCATGAGCATCCTGCTGCAGACGCTGGCGATGATCATCTGGAAGCCCAATTACAAGGCCTACCCCACTTTGCTGCCAAGCACACCGGTGAACATCGGGGGGGCGGTCATCACGCCGACCCAGATCATGATTCTGGGGGTCACCGCCGTTTCCCTGGCTGTGCTCATGTGGCTGGTCAACTCCACCCGCCTCGGCCGCGCCATGCGGGCTACGGCCGAAAACCCACGTGTGGCTTCGCTCATGGGCGTGCGGCCCGATGTGGTCATCTCGGCCACCTTCATCATCGGTGCGGTGCTTGCAGCCATCGCAGGCGTGATGTACGCATCCAACTACGGCACGGCCCAGCACTCGATGGGTTTCATCCCCGGTCTCAAGGCTTTCACTGCGGCCGTTTTCGGTGGCATCGGCAATCTGTCCGGAGCCGTTGTGGGCGGCATCCTGCTGGGGCTGATCGAGGCCATTGGTTCGGGCTACATCGGCGACTTGACGGGAGGTGTGCTGGGCAGCCACTACACCGACATCTTTGCCTTCATCGTGCTGATCATCGTGTTGACCTTGCGTCCCTCCGGACTCATGGGTGAGCGCGTGGCAGACCGTGCCTGATGCGGAGGACGAGATGAACCAACAGACCAAAACATTGCAGTACATGGCCATCGGTGTCGGCCTGATCGTGCTGCCTCTGATCCTCCAGCTCTTTGGCAACGCCTGGGTGCGGATTGCCGATGTGGCCTTGCTGTACGTGCTGCTGGCCCTGGGGCTGAACATCGTGGTCGGCTACGCCGGCCTGCTTGATCTGGGCTATGTGGCCTTTTTCGCCGTCGGGGCCTACATGTATGCCCTGCTGTCTTCCCCGCATCTGCTGGACACCTTCCCGGCACTGGCGGTGTATTTCCCCAATGGCATGCACATGCCGCTGTGGGTGATCGTGCCCCTCGGGGCGGCATTGGCGGGATTGTTCGGCATGCTGTTGGGTGCGCCCACGCTCAAGCTCAGGGGAGACTACCTGGCCATCGTCACACTGGGCTTCGGTGAAATCATCCGGGTGTTCATGAACAACCTGGACCATCCGGTCAACATCACCAACGGCCCCAAGGGCATCGACATGATCGACTCGATCACGGTCTTTGGCTGGAGCCTGAGCAAGAAGCTCACCTTGGGTGGCTTCGAGATCCCGTCTGTCACCCTCTACTACTACCTCTTCCTGTCCCTGGTCCTGATCAGCGTGCTGATTTCACATCGTCTGGAGCTCTCACGCATCGGTCGCGCCTGGATGGCGATCCGCGAGGACGAAATTGCGGCCAAGGCCATGGGCCTGAACACCCGCAACCTGAAGCTGCTGGCCTTCGGCATGGGCGCCACCTTTGGTGGGGTTTCGGGTGCCATGTTCGCCGGCTTCCAGGGCTTTGTGTCGCCCGAATCCTTCAGCCTGATGGAGTCGGTGATGATCGTCGCCATGGTGGTGCTCGGTGGCTTGGGCCATTTGCCCGGGGTGATCCTCGGCGCGGTGCTGCTGGCTGCCTTGCCTGAGGTCCTGCGTTATGTGGCCGGTCCGCTGCAGGCCATGACCGATGGCCGTCTGGATGCCGCCATCTTGCGCCAGTTGCTCATTGCCCTGGCCATGATCGTCATCATGCTGCTGCGTCCTCGCGGTCTCTGGCCCTCGCCCGAGCACGGCAAGGCGCTCAACAACAAATGACCGGGAGCGTCACCATGACTACAAAAGACACCGTCCTCAACGTCTCGGGCATTTCCAAACGCTTTGGTGGTCTGCAAGCCCTCTCCGATGTGGGCATCACCATCGAGCGTGGCCAGGTGTACGGCCTGATCGGTCCCAACGGGGCCGGCAAGACCACGTTTTTCAACGTCATCACCGGCCTGTACACGCCCGACAGCGGCACTTTCGAGCTGGCGGGCAAGCCTTATCAGCCCACCGCAGTCCACGAAGTCGCCAAGGCGGGGATTGCCCGCACTTTCCAGAACATCCGTCTGTTCGCCGAGATGACCGCCCTCGAAAACGTGATGGTCGGTCGTCACCTGCGCACCCGCTCGGGTCTGCTTGGGGCGATTTTTCGCACACCGGGTTTCAAGGCCGAAGAAAAAGCGATTGCCGAGCGTGCCCGGGAACTGCTGGACTATGTGGGCATCGGCAAGTACGCCGACTACCGCGCCCGGACCTTGTCCTACGGTGACCAGCGCCGCCTCGAAATTGCCCGCGCCTTGGCGACTGACCCTCAGCTCATTGCGCTGGATGAACCGGCTGCTGGCATGAACGCCACCGAAAAAGTCCAGTTGCGCGAACTGATCGATCGCATCCGCAACGACAACCGCACCATTTTGCTCATCGAGCACGATGTGAAGTTGGTGATGGGCCTGTGTGATCGCGTCACCGTGCTCGACTACGGCAAGCAGATTGCCGAAGGCACTCCGGCTGAAGTGCAGAAAAACGAAAAAGTGATTGAAGCCTATCTGGGCGCCGGAGGACACTGAC
>CAYSIY010000139.1:0-5780 GCA_964431215.1 uncultured Limnohabitans sp. | reverse complement strand
GGCCGCCATGACGGCCGGCGAGGCGTAGTTTTCGCTGGCGATCAGCTCGATGTGGTGTTCCTGGCGGGCGTTTTCGGCCTGGATGGCGGCAAACAGTTCGGGATCGGTCTGTTCAATCAGGTTGTTGCGGTGGTACATGGCAGTCCTTCAAAGAGATGGAACCTTGGCGTGACTCGGGAAAAGTGCTGACAAGGGCTGCCCAGGCGAACGGCTGAAAGCGGGTGTTCCGCTGTGCGCTCCCCAGTGGTCTTGCGCGGAGCTTGCCGCCGCGTTCCACGTCAGAAGCCGGAGCTTCCTATCGCCAGTTGCGCACGCCTCAAGTGTAGCCGAGGCGGTCGCAGTCCCTGATCAAAGTCGCGGCCGCTGGCCTGGCGTCTGCGCCGCGTTATGCGGTCCGCCTGCCATGCGGGCCATCTGCTGGTGTTCGTTCATCACGCGTTCCACATAGGCCTGCTCATTGCTCTGTCCGGAAGCCCGACCGTACAGCCGAAGCCCTTCCTCGATCGAGCCCGTTTCCCTGATACTGGCCTGTAGCAGCCGTACACCGATGCGCAGATTGGTCACCGGATCGAAGGCGGCGAGCTTGCCACCAAAGGGCTGGAGTGCGGCCTCATGGGCCACGGGTTCGATCTGCATCAGTCCCATCGCCCCCCGGGTGCCTTGGGCAAAGGGGTTGAAGCCCGAGCCTACCGACACCACCGCCAGAATCAGGGTCGGGGGCAGTTGGCTGAGCTGACCGAGCTGCCAGGCCTCGCCCACCAGTTTCTCCAGAGCCAGCGGGGCCACCTTGTATTTGCGGCTGAGCCAGTGCGTCACTCTGGCTTGTTCGGGCAGCCATTGCTCTACGGCCTGCGCCAGGGTGTCGTCCAGGCGGCTGGTCAGCCAGCCCATCAGCCACTCGCTGGCGCTGCTCTGCAACTGGGGCCGGGCGGCAAAAGTGAGCACGCTGACCAGCAGGACCATACCCAGCATGGCTAGGCTGTGTCGGGTGATTTCGATGAAGCCTTCCCGGATATCCAGGAGCAGGCTGTGGGGCGATTGCCATCGCCGCATTGCAGGCTTGAGGGCCGTCATGTTTTCCTCAGGAAGTCTGCCCAGGAACTGGGCTTGGGCAAGGTGCGGGGGCGGGCGTTTTGCCGGACCCGGCAGAAAGGATGCAGAAAAAGCTGGCCAGCAAGGAAGCTTCTTCGTCAGGGGATGTTCAGGGCGGCCCCTGAGTGAGGGGCGATGCGCATTCTAGAAAGCCATTTAATATTTGGTCAATTATTAAAAAACATTTTCATATAACCAATTATTTCATTTCATGAGGGCTGATTCAGCACGGCCCTCGGGCAGCCGCCGCTTTGCTGGGACAATAGGCGATTGATTTGCAAGGGTCCGGCGCTTGTGTTCCGGCCAACAGGGTGTAACAACGTGACTTCCAGCCATTCTTCTGCTGACCTTTCTTCCTTGGACCTGCTGACGGGCGGCGCCTTTGCGGCGGCCACATCGGGCGAGCGTTCCGCCCGCCTGCGCGACTGGCTGTCCAGCGATCCGGCACTGGAGCCTCTGCAGGAGGTCTATCGCGAGATGTCGGCCCGGGACAAGGGTGCCGCCAAAATCCTCAAGGACCGCCTTGACGAGCTCAAACGCTTGCGTGAGCAGGATGCGCTGGTGGCTCAGTGGGTCACCCGGGGCGAACAATTGCTGGCGGGTGATCGCCTGAACATTGCAGACGCCCTGGCCTGGCAGCGCGATGCCGCCAAGGCGGGGGCTCCGCTCTCGCGCGAGCCCCTGGCCGGGCTCAAGAACCAGCTGGCGGAGGTGGTGCGCCGTGTTGAAGACCTGCAGCACCAGGTGATGGTGCAACGTGAGGCGGCCGTGCTGCTGGCGCAACGTGTTGAAGTGCTTTCCACCAAGCCTTTGCAGGAGGCCCATGCCAGCCGCGAAGCCCTGCAGACGGATGTCCAGGCCTGGTCCAATCTGGCCTTTGCGCTCACACAGGACAGCGCCTGGGCCAGCGTGGACCTGAAGTTTCCGCCCCGCCTTGAAGCCTCGCGCAGCCAGTTGCAGGCGGTTTGGGAAGGCTTTGACGCGGCCTTGCAACAGGCCCAGGCTGCTGCCCTGCAGGCCGATGCGCCCCTGCCCAACGTGCCGGTCTGGGCCGAGGAGATCCGGGCCCTGCGTGGCCAAACCACAGAGTCCCTTGCGGCCGCACCGGCCCGTACCAGCAAGCCCCGCATGGACCCTGCTGAGCGGCAGGTACTGCGCGAGCAGGCCACCCAGGGGGTGCTGCAGGAGCTGGAGGCACTCGAAAAGGAGCTCGCCGAAGGCCATGGCAAGGCCAGTGCCGGGGCCGCCAACGCCCTGCGCGATGCCCTGAAAATCCACGGCAAACATCTGGACCCGGCGCTTGATGTCCGGGTGCACCAGGCCCTGACTGCGGCCGGTGAGCTCGAAGGCTGGCAACGGTGGCGCGCCGACCAGCTCCGCCAGGAGCTGCTGAGTCAAGCCGAAGCCCTGCTGGGCCCTGACAAGACGCCCGCCATGGGGGGGCGCAAGATGCAGGAGGCCTTGCGCCAGTTGCGTGAAGCCTGGAAGCAAACCGACCAGGGTGGTTTGCCCAACCACGCACTGTGGAAGAAATTTGACGCCGCCTGCAACGAAGCCTACAAGACCGTGCAGGCCTGGCTGGACCAGATCAAGCAGCAGTCTGCAGCGCAGAAATCGCTGCGTCTGCAACTCATCGAAGAGGTCAAAGCCTGGACCCATGCTCACGCCGAGGACGCCGACTGGCGCTCCCAGGCCCGTGATATCCACCAGTTCTCCGAGCGTTGGCGAGGTGCGGGGCATCTGAGCGAGAAAGCTTATGCCGAGCTTCAGCCGCAATGGAAGGCCGCCATTCATGCGGCAGCCGGTCGTCTGCAGGCGGCCCAGAAGGAAAGCACCCAGCGCCGCCAGACCCTCATTGATGAAGCCAAGGCCCTCGGGGCTGCGCCGCAGCTGCGCCTGGATGCCGTCAAGGCGCTGCAGCAACGCTGGCAGCAAGAAGCCCAGGCCGTGCCGCTGGATCGCAAGACCGAACAAAAGCTCTGGGAGGTCTTTCGCCAGCCGATTGATGAGGCTTTCCAGCGCAAGGGCGCTGCCCGTGCGCAGGCGCAAGCCCAGCTCAGCACCCGCGACAAGGCGGTGCTTGAAGCGGCCAAGGCGCTGGAGCTGGCCAATGCTTGCGCAGATGCCGCGCGCATTCGGAGTGCTGTGGCTGCTCTGGACGAAGCCCTCAAGGCCCAGTCGGTGGCCAGCGCGCAGGTCGCCACGGCCGTTGCTGCCGAGGCTGCACTGGCTTCACAGGCCGACCCGTCTGCGTCAGCCTCCGGGCAAGCCGTGGTCAGTCAGGCCGTGGACCCGACTGAAGCGGCAGAAGCGGCTGAAAAAGCCGAGGCAGCCGAAGCAGCCCAGGAAACCGAGCCGACCGTACCTGCGCCCGCAGTGCCCAAACCTGCACGCCCCGTGGTGGCTGTGCGCGGCGATGACCGCCCCGGTCAGAAGAAAAGCGAACCCGCTGCGGGCAAATCGGGCCGCCGCGATGGGCGCCCCGGTGAGCGTGGCTTCGAGCGCGGGGACCGCGGTCAGCGTGGCGGCCGTACCGAGGGCTTTGACCGCCGTGAAGACCGCGGCCCACGTCTGGGGGATGCGGCCTTCCGTGCCCAGCGCGAAGCCCGTGAGCATGCCGAGCAAGCCTTGCGCAAGCTGGCCGCACAGGCCCATGGAGAGACGCTGACCCAGTTGCTGTCGGCCTGGAAAGACCGTCAGGCCGATGCTTTGCCGTCTGCACAGGCGCTGGGCAAAGCCGTTCAGGCCGCTTCCCGCCAGGCTTGGGTCCAGGCCCTGGGTCGTCCGGCGCAGACGGGGGGAGCTGCACAGTCCTTGCTGCGCCTCGAAATGGCCGCCGAGGTGCCCACGCCGGCAGAGCATCTTGCCGACCGCCGAGCGCTGCAACTGCAATTGCTCACCCGCCGCAACGAAGCCGGGCCTGATCAAACCTGGGCGCTGGATGTGGCGCAGGTGCTGGGCAGCCCGCATGACGAGGCCAGCGCCCGTCGCCTGCTCAACGCCCTCAAACAGTTGCTGCGACGCTGAGGTTTGCGGCGCCGCGTGGGCTCACCCCTGAGCGTCTGGCGCGCGGGGTGACGCGAGGTAGTAGACGCACAGGCCCACTGTCCAGCAAATCCAGGCGCTCCAGAAGGTGTGGCTGGGGTAGTGGGCACCGCGCACGGTCTGCGTGATGCCGAACACCAGACCGACTCCTACAGTACCCAGCAGCAGCCATCGGCCAACGGTTTGCAAACGGGGCTGGCCTGACACCAGAAAAGGCACGCTCAAAGCCAGAAAGCCGAAGGCTGAAGATGCATGCCCGCTGGGGAAGCATTTGCCCCCTCCATTGTCCGCCTGCCCCCAGGCCCAGTGGGACACGTAGTTCGCCGATCCGCCGAACAGGCGCAGGTCCCAGGGGCAGCTGCTCAGGCTGAAATGCTTGAGCAGGCTCACGGTCAGGACGCCGGCCGTCACCGCCAGTGCAGCGGCCATTCGCTCGCGGCGCGTCAGGGCCCGCCAGGGTCCCCAGGGCAGCCAGACCGTGAGCCACATCCAGAGGTAGACGCCCATCGCCGCCTGCTGTCCCCGGTGGTGCAGGATGCCGGACAGCCAGGGCTGTGACCTGAGGTGAAAGCCCTGGGGGGTTCCCCAGAATTGCATGACCTGCAAGTCCAATCCGCTGGCATCCCAGAGCAGGACGAAGGCCAGCAGCCCAGTCGTGCTCAGCAGCCAAGGGGAGCGCAGGTGTTTCATGGGCTCAGCCCTGCTTCGGGACCAGACGCTCGCGGCGTCCATCCTGGTGCAGGCGCAAGACCTGGCTGCGCTGCTGCCCCGGGGTGACTTGCCAATCGCTGAGGACCTGCCGCAGACCGCTGAGCAGGCCCGCGACTCCGTGGTCGGCTGGCCGATGGGTGTGGCCGTGGATCAGATGCTGGCTGCCGCTCGACTGCAGCCATTGCAGCGTCATGCTCTCGTCGGCGTCGGCAAAGTTCTGCATGCTGTGGTTGTGGGCCTCGCTTTGGGCGCGCATGGTCCGGGCCAGGGTCAGCCGTTCGGCCAGTGGCCGGGCCAGAAATTCGGCTTGCCAGGCCGGCGTGCGGGCCACGGCCCGAAAACGTTGGTACGCTTCGTCGCCCAGGCACAGGGCATCGCCATGGCTGAGCAAGATGCGCTGCTCGCCCCAGGTCAGCAGTGTCGGGTCCTGCAGGGGCTGCACACCGCAGCTTTGCAAAAAGGCCGGTCCGACCAGAAAGTCGCGGTTACCGGGCATGAAGCCAAGGAATTTTTGTCCACTGGTCTGTCTCAGTACCTCGGCACAGGCCTGCAGGAAAGGGTCGTGTGCGACCGCGTCATCACCCACCCAGACCTCGAACACATCGCCCAGGAGCAACACGGCGTCGGCCGAGGTGCCCAGCATGTGCGCGCGCCAGACCTCGAAGGTGCCCGGCTCCGAGGCCTGCAGGTGCAGATCGGAAATCAGGTCCACGGCCTGCCAGCGGGCAGGCGCCTGCAAGGTGCCCCATGTGCTCAAGGCGGCCGTGGACGTCACGGGCATCAGAGCGCGACGGCCTTTTCGATGACCACGTCTTCCTTGGGCACATCATCATGGAAACCGTTGCGGCCGGTCTTGACGCCTCGGATCCGGTCGACGATTTCGGTGCCTTTGACGACCTTGCCAAACACGGCGTAGCCCCAGCCTTGCAGCG
>CAYSIY010000138.1:0-5838 GCA_964431215.1 uncultured Limnohabitans sp. | reverse complement strand
GTGGCGCTCTTGAACTTGCCCTGGGTGGTCTGCTCGATGTTGCGCAGCTTGGCCATGTCCTTGAAGTCCAGCACCGGCTGGGACACTTCGAGGCGCATCGGCGGATTGACCTGGTTGATGTCGAGCAGGTTGGGCTTGGGGCCGATGAAGGACACCAGCGACATCACGATCGCCTCGCGGATCGGGTCGATCGGCGGGTTGGTCACCTGGGCGAACAGCTGCTTGAAGTAGTTGTAGAGCGGCTTGTTCTTGTCAGACAGCACGGCCAGCGGGCTGTCGTTGCCCATGGAGCCGATGGCCTCTTCGCCGTTGGCGGCCATGGGGCTGAGCAGGAACTTGATGTCTTCTTGTGTGAAGCCGAAGGCCTGCTGCTGGTCCAGCAGCTCAGGCGAAGTGGCCGAGGCGGTGGTTCCGGTGTCGGCGTTCTTGGGCAGATCGCTGCCGTCTTCACCCGCCACGGGCTGCACCACGTCGTCCAGGCGGATGCGCAGGTTGTCGATCCACTGGGCGTAGGGCTTGGCGCTGGCCAGGCCAGCTTTGAGCTCTTCGTCGTCGATCATGCGGCCTTGTTCCAGATCGATCAGGAACATCTTGCCGGGCTGCAGACGCCACTTGCGCACGATCTTGCTCTCGGGCACGGGCAGCACGCCCGATTCGGAGCCCATGATGACCATGTCGTCGTCGGTCACGCAGTAACGCGAGGGGCGCAGGCCATTGCGGTCCAGCGTGGCACCGATCTGGCGGCCATCGGTGAACACGATCGAGGCCGGGCCGTCCCAGGGCTCGAGCATGGCGGCATGGTATTCGTAGAAGGCCTTGCGACGGGCGTCCATGGTGGTGTGCTGCTCCCAGGGCTCGGGGATCATCATCATCACGGCCTGGCTAATCGGGTAACCCGCCATGGTCAGCAGTTCCAGGCAGTTGTCGAAGGTGGCAGTGTCGGACTGGCCGGCAAAGCTGATCGGATAGAGCTTTTGCAGGTCATTGGCCAGCACCGGCGAGGACATCACGCCTTCGCGCGCCTTCATCCAGTTGTAGTTGCCCTTGACGGTGTTGATCTCGCCGTTGTGAGCGACATAACGGTAGGGGTGGGCCAGCGGCCACTCGGGGAAGGTGTTGGTCGAGAAACGCTGGTGCACCAGACCCAGGGCCGAGACACAGCGCTCGTCCTGCAGATCCAGGTAATAGGTACCCACCTGGTCGGCCAGCAGCAGGCCCTTGTAGACCGCCGTGCGGCTGGACATGCTGGGGATGTAGTACTCGTTGCTGTGCTTCAGGTTCAGCGCCTGGATGGCGGCGCTGGCCGTCTTGCGGATCACGTACAGCTTGCGCTCCAGCGCGTCCTGCACGATCACGTCGGCGCCACGGCCGATGAAAATCTGGCGCATGACCGGCTCTTTGGCACGCACGCGCGGCGACATGGGCATGTCGCGGTTGACCGGCACATCGCGCCAGCCCAGCACGACCTGACCCTCGGCCTTGACGGCACGCTCAAGCTCCTGCTCGCAGGCCATGCGCGAGGCGTGTTCCTTGGGCAGGAACACCATGCCCACGCCGTACTCGCCGAAAGGCGGCAGGGTCACGCCCTGCTTGGCCATTTCTTCGCGGTAAAGCGCATCGGGCAACTGGATCAGGATGCCGGCGCCATCGCCCATGAGCGGGTCGGCCCCCACGGCACCCCGGTGGTCCAGGTTTTCCAGAATCTTGAGCGCCTGGGTCACGATGGCATGGCTTTTCTGCCCTTTGATGTGCGCCACAAAGCCAACGCCACAGGCGTCGTGCTCGTTGGCCGGGTCATAGAGACCGGTTTGCTGGAGATGTTCTTTTTGGGCTGCCGTGGTCATGGCGCACTCCTAGGGTTTTTACGCAGGTGGGCGAGTTTAATTCACAGCAGCAACCATGCCAACGAAATTAATTGGGGTCAGATCCCAATTAATTCGACAGATTGCCGGATACCAAATTAATTAGGGACAGATTCAATTCAGGGGTTTTTGAAGGGCCGACCGGCTTTTCCGGGCAAAAGCCGCCGCACCGTGCCCTGCTGAAGTTCGCTCACAAAGGCATCGGAGCCCAGCGCCCAGCCCGACAAGACGCTGCGGGTGAGCTCATCGCGCTGGCGGCTGGCCAGACCCGTCTGAACCAGCGCCGCATACGCCGCCTCGCGCGCGAAAGGGGTGTTGCCGAGTGCCCAATACAGTGCATGGAAGGTCACCAATTTGTCGCTGGCCAAACCAATACAGTGCCTGTGGCTGGACCAGCGGTGATCCTGCGGCTGCGCCACCATGCCCGCGCGCACCGGGTTGAGGTCGATGTACACCATGCAGGCGAGCAGGTAGCGCTCGCTTTCGATCAGGTTGCTGCGGTAGCGCCCCTCCCAGAGCGTGCCTGTGCGCTGGTGACGAAGATTGAAATAACGCACATAGGCCCGCCCTACCGCCTGCATCATTTGCGGCAGCCCATCCCCGGTTTCGGGCGTGACCAGCAGATGAAAGTGGTTGTCCATGATCACGTAGGCATGGATGGCCACCTTGAAGGTGCGGGCATGCTCAAGCCAGAGATCGAGCAGACGCTGGCGGTCCTGGTCATCGCGCACGATGGGCTGGCGGTCATTGCCGCGCTGGATGACATGGTGCGGATAAGCGGCAAGGGTGAGGCGGGGCAAGCGGGCCATGGGCGATTCCTCGGCAAGGACCCAGTTTAATTGGGATCTGACCCCAATTAATTCGACCCCAATTAATTCAATTCATTCTTGCGTCGGGCAAACAGGCGACAGATCGAACGCCGCCGAGGGCTTAGGCTGCGGCCATGACTGACGCCATCCTCCGCCTGGGCACCGGTGCGGGTTACGCGGGTGACCGCATCCCACCTGCTGTGGAGCTCGCACAGCATGGGCAGCTCGACTGTCTGGTGTTTGAATGCCTGGCCGAGCGGACCATTGCGCTGGCCCAGCTCGAGCGCCGCCAGAACCCCGACAAAGGCTTTGACCCGCTGCTGACCGAACGCATGCGGGCGGTGCTGCCCCTCTGCGTGGCCCAAGGCACCCGCATCATCAGCAATATGGGCGCCGCCAACCCTGTGCAGGCCGGACACGAAACCCTGCGGGTCGCGAATGAACTTGGACTGTCCGGCATCCGCGTGGCGGTCGTGGAGGGCGACGATGTGCTGACCCGGCTGCTGCAGGACGGGCTGGATTTGCCCCTGATCGACGGCGATGCTCCGCTGGCCACTCTGCAGGAGCGCTTGATCTCGGCCAACGCCTACCTGGGCGCCGACGCCCTCCTGCCGGCCCTGCAGTCGGATGCGCAGGTCATCCTCTGTGGCCGCGTGGCCGACCCGGCGCTTTTCCTGGCACCGTTGATGCACCACTTCGGCTGGGCCTACGACGACTGGCCCCGGCTCGGACAGGGCATCCTGGTCGGGCATTTGCTCGAATGCGCTGGGCAGATCAGCGGCGGCTATTTTGCCGACCCAGGCTACAAGGACGTCCCTCGCTTGGCGCATCTGGGCTTTCCATTGGCCGAGGTAGAGGCCGATGGCAGCGCCGTCATCACCAAGCTGGCTGGCTCGGGCGGGTGCGTGACGGTGGCCACCTGCACCGAACAGCTGCTCTATGAAATAGAGAATCCGGCTCGCTATCTGCAACCCGATGTGGTCGCGGATTTCTCTCAGGTCCGGCTGAGCCCCGACGGCCCGGATCGCGTGCGCGCCAGCGGGGCCACCGGTCAGCCTCGGCCGGACACGCTCAAGGTCACGGTGGGCTACCACGATGGTTACATCGGCGAGGGGCAGATGGGCTATGCCGGACCCGGCTGCCTGGCTCGCGGACAACTGGCGCTCGAGCTGGTCCGCCAGCGCCTGCACGATGCCGGTCTGGGCGGACACGAAGCCCGCTACGAACTGATCGGTGTCAACAGCCTCCTGCCACAGGCCCAGACCGCCACCGAACCGCTGGAGGTGCGCCTGCGGGTGGCGGTACGCACCCCCAACCACCGCGAGGCACAGCAGGTGGCCAACGAGGTCGAAGCCCTGTACACCAACGGCCCGGCAGGGGGCGGCGGCGCCAGCAAATCGGTGCGCGAGGTGGTGGCCGCCGCGGCCGTGCTGGTGCCCCGCGACTGGGTTCGTCCCCAGGTCACGGTTCTGCGACAGGGCGCGCCCGCATGAAAGTCCGGGAACTGGCCCACACCCGCACCGGCGACAAGGGCAACCGGTCCACCCTGACGGTCATTGCCTACAGGCAGCAGGACTTTGCCCGGCTTGAAGCGCAGTTGACAGCCGAGCGTGTGCGCACGCACTACGATGGCATCGTGCGGGGGCGAGTGGAGCGCTTTGCACTGCCCCAGCTGGGCGCTCTGCAGTTCGTTTTGCACGCGGCACTGGACGGCGGGGTCACCCGCTCGCTGGCACTCGATGCGCACGGCAAAACCCTCAGCAGCCACCTGCTGGACATGGACATCGATTGAAACAGGAGACACCTATGCAACGCAAATTCACCACCCTGCTGAGCAGCTTGCTGCTGGCCGTCTGTGGCAGCGCCCTGGCCCAGGGCTATCCGAACAAACCCATCAAGGCCATCGTGCCTTTTGCAGCCGGCAGCGCCACCGACCAGATCGGCCGGGCCTTCGCACAGAAGATGTCCGAGACCTTGGGCCAGCCCATCGTCATCGAGAACCGCGCGGGGGTAAACGGCATGCTGGGTGCCGACGCGGTGGCCAAGTCAGCCCCCGATGGCTACACCATCATGGTGGGCACCAACAGCACCAACGCGGCCCTCAAGAGCCTGATGAAAAAGCTGCCCTACGACCAGGACACCGCCTTTGCGCCCATCGGCTACATCGGCTCGGTGCCCCTGATCGTGGCGGTCAACAACGACGTACCCGTCAAGAATCTGCGGGAGCTGGTAGCGCTGGCCAAAGCCAAGCCCACCACATTGACCTTTGCCAGCGCCAGCACTTCTCAGCGCGTCTCGACCGAAATGCTGCAGAGCATGGCCGGCATCGAGATGACCCATGTGCCCTACAAGAGCGGCCCTGCTGCCATGACCGACCTGATCGGCGGGCAGGTGAACCTGTTTACCGCCGACTTCGCGGTCATGCTGCCGCAGGTCAAGGCCGGCAAGATCCGAGGCCTGGCCGTGACTTCCATGCAGCGGTCCAAGGCGATTCCGGAGTTGCCTACCGTCAACGAAGCCCTGGGGCTCAAGGACTATGAGCTCATCGCCTACTTCGCCCTGTTCGCACCCGCCGGAACCCCCGCCGATGTGATCACCCGGCTCAACCGGGCACTCAACGCCGCTGCGGCTGACAAGGACATCATCGAAAAATTCTCGGCCATCGGCTTTGAAACTGCCCCCGGCTCGCCCGAAGCGCTGGCGCAGCGCAACAAGGCCGAAACCGCCAAGTGGGCCAAGGCCATCCGCGACGCCAAGATCGAAGCGGAGTAAACGCTCAGCGTGCGGGGTAGCGCAGCTCGGCCAGTGAGGCCAGGCCGAATTCGGCCAGCAAAGCCTGCAGCCGCTCGCGGGCGCTGCGCTTTTTCGTGCCGGTGTATTTCGCCAGGATCAATTCGTTCTTCATGGAGTGCTCCCAGCCCACCAGTTCGGTCACGGTGACGGCGTAGCCTTCTGATTCGAGGTAGAGGCAACGCAGCACATTGGTGAGCTGGCTGCCGATCTCGCGGGTGTGCAAGGGGTGGCGCCAGAGCTCGGCCAGCGGGGTTTTCGACAGGGCCAGCGCCTTGTTCTGGCGCAGGCAGGCGGCCAGCTCGGCCTGGCAGCAGGGCACCAGCACCATGTACCGGGCTTTTTTCTGCAGCCCGAAAGCGATGGCGTCATCGGTC
>CAYSIY010000137.1:0-5905 GCA_964431215.1 uncultured Limnohabitans sp. | reverse complement strand
CGCTGATCTTCAACGCGCTGGCCAAGGGCTACGACTTCTTCACCTACTACTTCACCCTGTTCCTCACGCCCATGATGTTCCTCTCGGGCATCTTCTTCCCGCGTGAGCAACTGCCGCCCATCGTGCGCACCATGGCCGACTGGCTGCCGCTGTCGGCTGCCGTGGATCTGGTGCGGCCACTGTTCATGGACCGCTGGCCCGAGCAGGCCCTGCGGCACGGACTGGTGCTGGCGGCGTTCTCTGTGGTGTCGTTCTGGATTGCGCTGGCGCTCACCCGCAAGCGTTTCCGCAGCTGAGGCAGAGGAACCCGATGACTGGACCGCACCTGCAGGCGGGCCAGGTCCTCGTCAAGAAAGCCACTCAGGTCTTGAGGGCGCGTGTGGTCCCGAACTGCCCGGCCTGAAAGACGAGGGGTTCGCCATCGGCAAAACCGCAACGCTCGACCTCACCCACAAAAATGACGTGGTCGCCCTCTTCGTAACGGCTGCGGTTGTGGCATTCAAACCAGGCCAATGCGCCCGACAGGATGGGCAGACCGCTTTGGCCCAGGCTGTAGTCCACACCCGCAAAACGGTCGCCTTTGCCGTACGCAAATTGCTTGCACAAATCAAGCTGATCGGCGGCCAGCACATTGATGACGTAATGCGTGCCCGCATGGAACAGCGGCAGGCTGCTGGAGTGCAACCCCAGGCTCCAGAGCACCAAAGGCGGGGTGAGCGAGACCGAATTGAAGGAGCTGGCCGTGATGCCGACAAAGCTGGTGCTGTGGCGCTCACCCTTGCGGGCGCCGCTGGCGTGGGTCGTGACCACGGTCACACCCGTTGCAAAGCGGGACAGGGCCTGGCGGAAATGCGGCGGCTCAAAGTCCGGGCTCAGGGCCTGGACGTCGGCAGGAGGATGGGCGTGTCGCGGAGATCGCATGGGCCGATTATGTCCGCTGGATCAAAACAAACGCTTCAACACGCCTCCGCGTGACAGCACAACGCCTGGGTGCTGGCATGATGGCTGGCAGCATACCGACAGGAGACACGCATGCGCCACACCACCCGCCGCGCCAGCCTGATGACACCGGCCCTTTGTGCCCCGGGCTTGGGCACAGCAACTGCTCAGGCTCAGACCGCCTGGCCCATCCAGCCCGTCAGGATCGTCGTGCCCTTCGCGCCCGACCTGTCCAGGGCCTTGGGTCAGCAGTTCGCGGCGGAGAACAAGGCCGCTGCGGGCGGCAAGGTGGACTGATGGCCTGGTTCGACGGCTTCGAGCGGCAGACCATCCTCCTGGGCGGTCTGCCCGTCACCTTCCGCCGCTCGGCCAACTGGGGCCAGGGCAAGCCAGTGCTGGTGCTGCTGCACGGCTTTCCGCAAACCCATGTGATGTGGCAACGCGTGGCGCAGCGGCTGCAAGGCCGCTACCGGCTCGTCATGCCCGACCTTCGCGGCTACGGCGATTCGTCACACTCGCCCGGTGATGCCGAACATGCGCACTACAGCAAGCGGGCCATGGCGCAGGAAGTCATCGACCTGCTCGACCACCTGGGCGTGCAAGACTTTTATTTGTGTGGCCACGACCGTGGCGGCCGCGTGGCGCAGCGGCTGGCGCTGGACCACCCACACCGCGTCAAAAAACTCTGCGTGATCGACATCGCGCCCACGCTGGACATGTATGGCGCTACAGACTTTGACTTTGCCCGTGCTTACTACCACTGGTTCCACCTGATCCAGCCCGCGCCATTGCCCGAGCTGATGATTGCCGGCACCGTCAAGGCGTACCTGCACGCCAAGCTCGGCGGCTGGGGCAGCGGTGGCCTGAGCCACATCGAGCCCGAGGCGCTGGCCGAATACGAGCGCTGCTTTTGCGACCCCCAACCCAACGCACAGGGGCTGCCTGCTGCCATCCACTCGGCCTGCGAAGACTACCGTGCCAGCGCAGGCATTGACCTGCAGCATGACCGCGACAGCCGCGCACGCGGCGACAAGATCGCCTGCGACACGCTGGTCATCTGGGGCGAGCGCGGCGTGGTCAACCGCCTGTTCAAACCGCTCGAACTCTGGCAGGCGCAATGCGCCGGGCGCGTGAGCGGGCAGGCGGTGCCTGCGGGGCACTTCATCCCCGAAGAACTGCCCGAGGTGACAACTCAGGCACTGGCGGACTTCATGGTCTGACGCTGAGAAGCCCGGGGTTATTCAACGGCGGCTTAGCCGGGCGTATGGATGGAGGACTGCTTTGCAGCGTTTGCTGCCGTTGAGCGCAGCGCCGACAAATTGATGCTGACTGACACTGAGCAGACGTTGAGCTCGGCGATCGGCGCTGACTCGGAAGCCAAAAAGTACCTGCCTGTCACTTCGTGGGGCGCGAATTCGAGTCTCGTCTACCCCGCCAAGACCTCTAAGGGCCTGATTCGTCAGGTCTTTTTCTTTTGTGCCGTCTAGCTGACGGTGGTCCATTCCGACCCACTATCATGCGGATTCCAACATGAACAGCCGAACCGGGTCAGGTGCTTGTTCCTGCGGGCTGTGGCTTTGACGATCACGAACGCGATGTTTTTCAGCAGCTCGCGCGCAAGCTGCAGTAGCGATGCGACATAACTAGGTGGGGGGTAGAAGATGGTGAAGATTGCGAAAGTGACCCTAAAGCGGTTCAAGCAGCTGAAGGAGTTTGAACTTGATCTCACTGACACCACCGTACTTATCGGCGCCAACAACTCAGGAAAGAGCAGCGCCCTTCAGGCCCTGCACTTTGCTGTCTCGGTCGCGCAGACCGCGAAGCTAGTTGGCGAAGGAGTTAAGTGGGGTGCAGACAAGTTTGAGTTGTCGTTCAACCCGTCGCAATTGCTTTACTCACCCATCGCGGATGTTCTCTCTCTTGCTCACGGCGGAAAACTTTATGAGAACGCCATTGGGCAGATCGAAATCGAGGTAGTGATGTCCGACGGCAACAAATGTCGGATCGCTGTCAGGCGAGGGCGAAATCGGAATATCGCGGTATCCCTGACCGGGAAGCTTGTGGGCGATCGGCTGATGGATCTTGACCGCCCTTTCACGGTGTATGCGCCAGGACTTGCGGGAATCGCTAAAGAGGAGCGCTATATGTCGCCCGGCGTCGTCAGACGTATCGTGGCGCGCGGCGACGCCAACCTTGTGCTGCGAAACGTCCTCTTGATGATCGCTGATGCTCATTCACGAGAACGAGCGGAAATTCAGCGCAAATTGAAGGAGAGCTACGACAAGGAAAAGGCCAAGGGAAAGGCCGTCCCGCATTGGGATATCGAGTTGAACAAGTGGCGCGGCCCCCTCGACCATTTTCAGGCCGACATGGGTGCACTCTTCCCCGGCATACAGGTTGAAATCGAGTTCGACAAGGAGAGGGATGAGAACATTCAAGTTTACTTCACACGTCCTGGAATGCCACGTCTGCCCATCGACGCGGCGGGAACGTCGATCCTGCAAGCGAGCCAAATCCTCGCCTACATCGCTCTCTTCCAGCCCGAAGTCCTCATTCTCGACGAGCCTGACTCGCATCTTCATCCGAACAACCAACGTGCGCTGTGTGAGCTGATTACGAGCTTGGCAGAGACGCGCGGCTTCCGTGCTCTTCTCAGCACGCACTCCCGCCACGTCTTAGACGCACTGCGAGATCACGCCCAGGTTGTGTGGGTCAGCGAGGGGAAAAAGGTTGACTACGACTCCGTGTCTACGCCTGCAATGCTGATGGAGCTCGGCGCGCTCGACTCAGTGGACTACTTCGCGAAGGGGCACTTCACATGTCTCGTGGCGACGGAAGACAGCAAGAAAGAATCATTGGACGCCCTGAAAGCTTTGCTGAGCAGCAATGGGTTCCCCGTTCAGGAGCTTGATGTCCGACCCTACGCTGGTTGCTCGAAGCTGGATGCTGCCAAGGTGCTCCGGAATTTCCTGCTCGACAAGGCACCGAACGTGAGGTTCCTGCTGCACAGGGACCGAGACTATCTCGACGACGACACGGTTGCCAAGCTGGAAGGTGCCCTTGCGAAGATGAACGCGAACGCCTTCGTAACCGCTCACAGCGACGTGGAGGGCTACTTCCTGAATGCCGCGCACGTCGTGCACCTTAATCCAGCGCTGACGGTGGAGAGGGCGCAACAGCTCATCGACGAGGCCACAACCAACACGCGCGACAAGTCGATCAATGCGCTGATCAACATCAGGACGCAGATTGCTATCTCCAATCGCAACGGGGGGCCGGCACACAACGCGGGCGAGCTTGCGATGAAGGCAATCGCAGACTACGACGGGAATCCTCCCAAGTGGCGTCGGGGCAAGATCGTTCTTGGAGAACTGAAATCTCTCCTTCACAAGGAGCTAAAGGCGCAGGCAGTTCTGCTAGCTTCCTCGAATTACCTCAGCTGCCCAGAGTTGCAAGCCATCAAGGCCGCGATATGGCCGGACCCTGCTGGCGCAGCGGCTCAGTGAGGCTTGGCCTGCCGGCTATTCATTGGTGACGCAACGTCCGCAAAAGACTGGTTGCAGTCGGTCGGGTTCATGATCTCAATGGCGGCTCACAGCCTAAAGCCGCCCCCCCCCCCGCAATACCCTCAAGCCCCGCAACATTTCTTGTATTTCTTCCCGCTGCCGCAGCTGCATGGGTCGTTGCGGCCCGGGGTGTCGGCCTTGATGACCTGCTGCACGCGCGGGCCGATGTTTCGCCAGATCTCGCGCAGGTCGTACACCGCCCACAGGGCTTCGCCGTAGGTATTCAGGCGTTGTTCGCTCACGCTGGGCGGGCCGTCTTCGCCAAAGGCGGACAGGGTGGCCTCATCGGTGTCGTCTTCGGTCAGCGCCACGATGGCCTGCAGCGACAGGTCGTGCCACTTGGCGGCTTCCTTGTCTTTGGGGGCTTCCCATTCTTCGGGCCAGCTCTCGACCGCGTACATGAAGCCCAGCGCCCAGACCTGGGCGAAAGACGGGATGTCTTCGCCTTCGATCTCTTGCCGCTCTTCGGGCGGCAGCGAGGCAATCGCACCGCGCACATCCATCACCTCGGGCGCATAGGCCTTGTCTTCGTCCAGCGCCTGGATCTCGGTGTCCAGTGCAATGCGCACTTCTTCAAAGCGGCGCTGCCACAAGCCCAAAAACTGCTCGCGCTGGGCATCGCTGGCAAACGAGCCGCCTTCGTCCAGCCCCAGCAGCACGGGCAACCATTCGTCAGCGTCAATGGGGCGGCGGCAGCAGACCAGCGCGGCCAGAAAGCCTTCGCAAAATTCCCACTGCGGGGTTTCGTCGTGGCGGGTGCGCAGGTCGTCGAGGATGTCGTCGAGGGCGTCGAAGTCTTGCGCCTCCAGGCCGGCAGGGGTGGTCATGAGGGGGTCTCCAGAAGACAGGGGTTGAGGGCCACGCCGCAGCGGGCGAGGCGGTTTTTCATGCACAGCACCTGCGCGTCCTTGCTGTGCAGGGCGGCGCCGTGCTGCACGGCCAGATCGATGAACTTCTGGTCGTCGGCGTCCTTGCAGGTGTAAGGCGCCTTGGGGGCCTCGGGCTGCAGCTGCGCATGGCGGTCAAAGCGCGCGAGCACGGCATCGGCGGCCAGGCCACGCAGCGACAGGCGGCGTGCGATGTGCGGGTAGCCGAGCACACGCGCCAGCTCTTCGCGCATTGGCGCGGTCGCCAGCCAGCGAGCGGCACCTTGCTGCAAGGCCCTTCGCAATGGCGCGCTGGCCGGGTCCTCAAACACCCAGAGGTCCAGCACGATGTTGGTGTCCAAAACCCGAAAGGTCATTCCTTATCACCTGCATCACGGCGGGCGCTGCCCGCCACCAGATCAAAGCGGAACAGGCGGCATTCGATCGGGCCGTTCCACATGGGCACGCGGCGGGACTCCTTCAGGCGCATGCGGCTGGGCAGCTTGAGGTCGGGCGTGAGCATCCAGGCGCTCC
>CAYSIY010000136.1:0-5915 GCA_964431215.1 uncultured Limnohabitans sp. | reverse complement strand
GCGTGCGGCCATGCCGTCGACCGTGGCCTTGATGAGCTCGATGGGGGTGAGCATGTTGGCGTCCACCGCCTTGATCCAGGCTTCGCGGTCCCAGTCACGAAAGTCGCCGGGCGGCGGGCCACCGGCGTTGGTGACCACGATGCCGTAGTCCTTGCCGGGGCCACCGGCCACGGCCCAGATGGCCTCGCGGCCTTCGGGCGTGGTGATGTCGGTGGCCACACCGATCAGTTGCACCCGGCCCTGGGTTTCCTGGCGCAGACGCTCCACGCTGGCCTGCAGCACCTCGGCACCACGCGCCACCATGACCACGTTCACGCCTTCGAGGGCCAGCGCACGCGCGCAGCCCCAGCCCAGCCCTTTGCTGGCGCCACCGACCAGCGCCCATTGGCCTGCAATGCCCAGATCCATCGTCGACTCCTTGAAAAAGTTGAAACTCACGCACGCGGGGTGCGCGTGACCAGAAACACGCCACTGAGCACCAGGCCGGTTCCGGCCAGCACCCAGGCATTAAAAGGTTCATCCAGAATGACCACGCCCATCAGCAGGGTGGACATCGGGCCGATCATGCCGGTCTGCGCCGTCAGGCCCGGACCGATGCGTTCAATGGCCATCATCACCAGCAGCACCGGCACCGCCGTGCAGGCCACCGCATTGAGCAGGGACAGCCAGACCACCGGACTGGCCACGCCGAGCGCCTGCTCCACCGGCCGCAGCAGCAGAAACTGGGCAATGCAGAACAGGCAGGCCACCGAAGTGGCCCAGCCGGCCAGACGCAGCGAACCCATGCGCTGCACCAGCTCACCGCTGTAGCTCAGGTAGATGGCATAGCTGATGGCGCTGGCCAGCACCAGCAAAGCCCCGAACGCCGCATGGGCACCCGCAAAGCTCAGCTCATGCCCGAACACCAGCAGCACGCCGCAGTAGCTCAGGGCCATGGCCAGCGCCCGCTGGCGACTGATCCGGCGGCCATACAGCAGCCAGCCGAGCACCAGCACCAGGGTGGGGTTGAGGTAGAGGATCAGCCGCTCCAGCGAGGCGCTGATGTATTCCAGCCCCCAGAAATCCAGAAAGCTCGACAGGTAATAGCCACTGAAGCCCAGGCCGACGATGCCCAGCCAGTCTTTTTTCAGCAGTGCGGGCTTGCCGCGCCCGGCCCACCAGGCCATCAAGAGGAACAAGGGCAGGGCAAACAGCATGCGGTACATGACCAGGGTGACGGCATCCACGCCATGCCGGTAAGCCAGCTTGACGATGATGGCCTTGCCGCTGAAGGCGATCGAACCGGCGGCGGCCAGCAGCAGGCCCGTGCTCAGGTGGGCCGGCCGCGCCGCCGTGCTGCCAGGCATCAGAAGCCCACCGCCTGCCCGTCGCGGCGTGGGTCGCTGGCGGCCAGATAACCCTCCACGGACGGATCGCCCATGCGCCAGATGAACTGGCCGGCACCGAAGTCCTGGTAGGAGTCGTTGATCACGTCCAGCTCATGGCCCAGGGACTGCAGGCCCTGGACGGTGGCGGCATTCATGGCGGCCTCGACGTTGATATTGAGGCCCGCATTGAAGCGCCAGCGTGGCGCGTCGCAGGCGGCCTGCGGGTTCTGGCCGTAGTCCAGCATGCGCACCAGGGTTTGCATGTGGCCCTGGGGCTGCATATTGGCGCCCATCACACCAAAGCTCATGACCGGCTGGCCGCCTTGGCTCAGGAAGGCCGGGATGATGGTGTGGAAGGGCCGCTTGCCCGGTGCCACCAGATTGGCGCGGTTGGGTGCGGCCAGGTCGGTGCTGAAAGCGTGGCCCCGGTTTTGCAGGCTGATGCCAAAGGTCGGCTCCACCACACCCGAGCCAAAGCCCATGAAGTTGCTCTGGATGAAGCTGACCATCATGCCGGACTCGTCGGCCGCCGTGAGGTAGATGGTGCCGCCCTTGACCGGATTGCCCGCCTGGAAGTTCTGCGCCTTCTTGAGGTCAATGAGGCGGGCGCGGCTGGCCAGGTAGGCCGGGTCGAGCATCTGCTCGGGGGTGACGTCCATGTGGCGCGGGTCGGCCACGTAGCGGTACAGATCGGCAAAGGCCAGCTTCATGGCTTCAATCTGCAGGTGCTGCGAGGCCACGCCATCCACGGGCAAGGCGGCCAGATCAAAGTGGGACAGGATGCCCAGCGCGATCAGGGCGGCGATGCCCTGGCCATTGGGCGGAATCTCGTGCAGGGTGTAGCCCCGGTAGGTCTGGGCGATCGGCTCGACCCATTCGGGGCGGTAGGCCGCCAGGTCTTTGGCGGTGATGCTGCCACCGTGCTGGGCGGCAAATTTTTCAATCGCCTCGGCGATCTCGCCGCCGTACAGGGCCTGGCCCCGGGTCGCCGCAATCGCCCGCAGGCCACGCGCAGCCGCCGGAAAGCGAAACAGCTCGCCCACCTCTGGCGCGCGGCCCCAGGGCAGAAAACTCTGCGCAAAGCCGGGCTCCGATTGCAGCTCGGGCGTGGCCGCCGCCCATTTCTGCTGCACCACCACCGGCACCAGATAGCCGCGCTCGGCGATCTCGATGGCCGGCTCCAGCAGGTCGGCAAAGGGCAGCTTGCCAAAGCGCTCGGACAAGGCGACCCAGCCCGCCACAGCGCCCGGCACCGAGACCGAATCGGCGCCGCGTTTGGGCGGCGTCCGGGTGTCACGTCCGTATTTGCGGTGGAAGTAGTCCGGCGTCCAGGTCGCCGGGGCCGGCCCGGAGGCATTGAGGCCATGGAGTTTCTGCCCGTCCCACAGGATGCAGAACGCGTCCGAACCCAGGCCGTTGCTCACCGGCTCGGTCAGGGTGATGGCGGCCGCCGCAGCGATGGCGGCATCGACCGCGTTGCCACCTTTGTGCAGCATGCGCAGGCCCGCCTGCGCGGCCAGCGGGTGCGAGGTCGAGACCATGTTGCGGGCAAACAGCGGCAAACGGGTGCTGGTGTAGGGGGTGCCAAAATGGAAATGCATGGTTTCAGTCCAGCGTGATCGGGGAAGGAAGGCGGGCATTGTGGCAGAGCCTGTCCGATGGCGCTGTCGGGCATTGGACAAGCGCAAAAACAAAGGCCCCTTGCGGGGCCTTTGTCATGGGGCATCCAGCCAGGCTTATTCTTCGACGAAGGCTTCTTCGCGCTTGTTTTTCACCGAGGGCAGCATCACGATGATCAGCAGGATCAAGGCCGCCGCCAGCAGGCTGGCCGACAAGGGCCGGGTGACGAACACGCTCCAGTCACCGCGCGAGAGCAACAAGGCGCGGCGCAGGTTTTCTTCCATCATCGGGCCGAGGATAAAGCCCAGCAGCAGGGGGGCCGGTTCCACCGACAGCTTGATGAAGATGTAGCCGATCACACCGAACATGGCCACCATCCAGATGTCCCAGGTGTTGTTGTTGGTCGAGTACACACCGATCGCGCAGAACAGCACGATGGCCGGGAACAACCAGCGGTAGGGGACCGTCAGCAGCTTGATCCAGATGCCGATCAGCGGCAGGTTCAGGATCACCAGCATGGCGTTGCCGATCCACATGGAGGCGATCAGGCCCCAGAACAGCTCGGGGTTGCTGGTCATCACCTGCGGGCCGGGCTGGATGTTGTGGATGGTCATGGCCCCGACCATCAGCGCCATGACGGCGTTGGGCGGAATGCCCAGCGTCAGCAGCGGAATGAAGGACGTCTGCGAACCGGAGTTGTTGGCCGACTCGGGGGCCGCCACACCCCGGATGTTGCCCTGACCAAACGGCACTTCACCGGGGCGCAGCTTGGTTTTCTTCTCGATGGTGTAGGCCGCAAAGGCCGCCAGCAGGGCACCGCCACCCGGCAGGATGCCCAGCACCGAACCGATGGTGGTGCCGCGCAGCACGGCGGGCAGCATGTTCTTGAAGTCGGTCGCGGTGGGGAACAGACCGGTCACCTTGCCGGTGAACACTTCACGGTCCTCTTCCTTGTGGGAGAGGTTGTGGATGATCTCGCCGTAGCCGAACACGCCCATGGCGATCACGATGAAGCCAATGCCGTCGGTCAGTTCCGGAATGTCAAACGAGTAGCGCGCCACGCCGGAGTTCACATCGGTGCCGATCAGGCCCATGAGCAGACCCAGCACGATCATGGCCACCGCCTTGAGCAAGGAGCCCGATGCCAGCACCACAGCACCGATCAGGCCCAGCACCATCAGCGAGAAATACTCGGCCGGGCCGAACTTGAAGGCCACTTCGGTCAGGGGCGCGGCAAAGGCCGCCAGGATCAGTGTGCCCACGCAGCCGGCAAAGAACGAGCCCAGACCCGCAGCGGCCAGCGCCGGACCGGCGCGGCCCTTGCGGGCCAACTGGTAGCCGTCGATCATGGTCACGACCGACGAGGCCTCACCGGGCAGGTTCACCAAAATCGCGGTGGTCGAGCCCCCGTACTGGGCACCGTAGTAGATGCCGGCCAGCATGATCAGCGCGGCCACAGGCGGCAGCGCGTAGGTGGCGGGCAAGAGCATGGCGATGGTGGCCACCGGACCGACGCCGGGCAGCACGCCAATGAGCGTGCCCAGCAGGCAGCCCACAAAGGCATAAATCAGGTTCTGGAAGGTGAAGGCGACCCCGAAACCAAGGGCCAGGTTGTCAAATAATTCCATGATCTTTGTCTCCTCAGCCTGCGATGAAGGTCGGCCAGACCGGGAACTGCAGCTTGAGCAGCAGGATGAAGGCCGCATAGCTGCCGGCCGACAGGATGGCCGACAGGATCAGCACTTCCTTGATCTTGAAAGTGTCACCGGCGAGGCTGGCGACGATCACCAGCGCAAAAATGCCGGCAATCAGGCCCATGGGTGGCAGGCCGATGCTGGGCAGGCCGCCGATCATGACGCCAAACAGCACGTTGGCAGCAATGATCAGCACCAGGGGCTTCCAGGCCCATTGGCCGATCTTGTCACCCCCTCGCGTCTCGACCACCAGGGCCTTGAACATGATGATGGCCCCCAGAATGGCCAGGATCACGCCCAGCATGAGCGGGAAGTAGCCCGGGCCCATGCGGCCGCCAGTGCCAAGGTTGTAGCCAGTGGCTCCGTAAGCAAATGCAGCACCGACAACGGTGAACATCAGCCCCGAGAAAAAGTCTTTCTGACTTTTGATGAGCACGATCAATCTCCTGCGGAATTTCGATGTTGCGATTGTGTTGGAGAAACGGGAACGGGGGGATGTGGGTTCCACCTATGCCCCGGGCCATGCAGCCCGCAGGGCACCTTCATCCAAGGGTAAACCCTGAACACCATCCGAAGGCCAGCCGGCCCTGCCTATCGGGCCAAGGGCTTGAACACGCGCAACCATTTGCTCGCTGGCAGACCCCACTTCGCCTCGATGTGCTCGGCAGCGGCCAGGAGCTGCTCGCGTTTGGGCCGGGTGGGGGTGCGCTGCGCCAGCACCACGGTATTGCCCTCCCGGGTGGGCTTGAAGGCCCACACCGCTGGCTCACCAAACGCCGCGCAGATCTTGCGCACGCTCTCGTCGTAGCTGGAGGCACGTCCAAACAGATTGACCGTCATGCAGGCGTTGGGGCTGAGCAGGGCGCGGCAGTCCCGGTAAAACGCTTCGCTGTCGAGCACCGGCGCAGCCGCCTCGTGGTCGTACAGGTCCACCTGCAGGGCATCGACCACGCCGGTCCACTCAGGCGAGCGGATTTCTTCGGCCGCATCGCCCAGCACGACGCGCAGCCGCGCATCGTCAGGCGGCAGGCGAAACCAGCCGCGACAGGCATGCAGCACGCCCGGGTTGAGCTCGATGGCGGTGCAGGTCATCTTGAGTTTTTTGTAGCAGAACTTGGTCAGGGTGCCCGCCCCCAGTCCGAGTTGCATGGCGTGCGCACCGGCCACCTCGGCGGCGGGCATGAACAGCAGCCAGGCCATCATGCGCTGCACGTATTCGAGCTCGATGTCGTAG
>CAYSIY010000135.1:0-5965 GCA_964431215.1 uncultured Limnohabitans sp. | reverse complement strand
AGCCCGGTTACACCGTGGTCGAGATCATGCACAAGGCGCTGGCCGACGACAGCGACCCACACAAGGTGCGTGGCATGTACATCATGGGCGAGAACCCGGCCATGAGCGACCCCGATCTGAACCACGCCCGGCACGCGCTCGCCAGCCTCAAGCACCTGGTGGTGCAGGACATCTTCCTGACCGAAACCGCCTGGCTGGCCGATGTGGTGCTGCCCGCCAGCGCCTGGCCCGAGAAGACAGGCTCCGTCAGCAACACCGACCGCATGGTGCAGATGGGGCGTCAGGCCTTGCAGCCCCCGGGCGATGCCCGGCCGGACCTCTGGATCATTCAGCAGATTGCGCAGCGCATGGGGCTCGATTGGCGCTATGCCGGCGAACACGCCGGCGTGGCCGCAGTGTATGAGGAGATGCGTCAGGCCATGGCCGGCGCGATTGCCGGCATCCGCTGGGAGCGCCTGGAGCAGGAGTCCAGCGTGACCTACCCTTGCCTGAGTGAAGACGATCCGGGCCAGCCCATCGTCTTCCATGACCACTTCCCGACCCCCGACGGGCGGGTCAGGCTGGTGCCGGCGGGCCTGATTGCCGCTGACGAGCAAACCGATGCCGATTACCCGCTGGTGCTCATCACCGGTCGCCAGCTCGAGCACTGGCACACAGGCGCCATGACGCGCCGCGCCACCGTGCTCGATGCCATTGAGCCCGCCCCGACCGCCAGCCTGTGCGGCGTCGACCTGCAGCGCATGGGGCTGGTGCCGGGTGATCGCGTGCGGGTGGCCTCGCGCCGTGGCGAGATCGAGCTCTCGGTGCGCCGCGATGACGGCACGCCGCAGGGCGTGGTCTACATGCCCTTTGCCTACCGCGAGGCGGCTGCGAATCTGCTGACCCATGCGGCGCTGGACCCGTTTGGCAAGATTCCGGAATTCAAATACTGCGCGGTGCGTCTGGAGAAGGCGCACGCCGTATCATCCGGCGCATGACCGAAGCTTCTGTATCGCTGACCCGACCCCATGTTCGCGTGGCGGTGCTGATGCGTCGCGAGCCGGTGCAAGGCCCCATGGCCCGCTGGCAGCCCTGGCGCTGGACCCTGGCCGAGGTGGTGCCGCAGGAGCCGGGCTTTGGTCAGCAGCCGCGCTGCCTGCGGGAGAGCGAGCATGATGCGCTCTGGCTCTACCCCGACTGGACGGTGGAGCTCTTCACCGACGATGCCGAAGGCTATTGGCTCAATGCCACTTCCCCGCTGCCCGCATTTTTTGTGCTCTGGCGTCTGAGCGAGCCCGAAGACGGCAGCCCGGCTTTGGCTGTGCCGCAGGCGGTGAGTCTGAGTTACCACGATGCCGGACGCTGGCTCGATGCGCAGGAAACCGTGGAAACCGCCCCGGCTGCCCCCGATCTGGTGCAATGGATGCGTGAATTTGCCGAGCAGCATTTTGTGCCTGAACCCAAGCGGCGCCAGCGCCCGCAGAGCTTTCAGCGCCTGACCGACCGCTTTGGCCAACCCGTGAGCATCAGCACCGAGGGCAAGCGCAAGGGAGGGCCGGCAGGGGGCAGCGCATGAGCGAAGGTTTTTTCAGCCGCTGGTCGCGTCGCAAGCGCGAAGCAGGACAGGACGAAGATCAGTCGCCGCTGCCAGAGCAACCGGCAGAGCTGAAAAACGAGGGACCGGGTACGCCCGATCGGCGGCCAGAGCCTGCCAGCAGCCCGTTGGCAGACGCTGGGCAGGTCCGGCCGCACAGCCAACCGTCGGCAGCCCCCTTGCCGACCCTGGAAGACGCGCGTCTGCTGACCCCCGAGTCCGATTTCCAGCCTTTCATGCAGAACGGCGTGGGTGCCGAGGTGCGCAACGCGGCCATGAAGAAACTGTTTGCCGACCCGCACTTCAATGTGATGGACGGACTGGACATTTACATCGACGATTACAGCCAGCCGGATCCCATGCCCGTGGGCATGCTGCGCAAGATGGCCAGCGCCCAATTCATGAAACTGGTACCCGAGGAGGGTTCTGACGGTCGCCCCCAGGACTCGGAGGGCGCCGTGGCGCAGGTGCAGGGGGCACAAGTTGTGGCACAGTCGCCGGATCCTTCGGCAACGGCTGAAACCCCACACCATGACCACCCTGATCTGCAACTGCAACCAAACCCTGCCGCTGGATCCGAGCCGGCTGAGCCAGGCCCTCGGTGAGGACCTGAGGGAACACAGCACCTTGTGCCGCCGTGAGGCCGGCACTTTTCAGCGGGCGGTACAGGGGCAGGACACCGTGGTGGTGGCATGCACCCAGGAGCAGCGCCTCTTTGCCGAGCTGGCCCGGCAGACCGAGGGGGCGGTGGCCCCGATCCGCTTCGTCAACCTCCGTGAGACCGCGGGCTGGAGCCGTGAGGGCGCGCAGGCCACCCCCAAGATGGCGGCTTTGCTGGCGGCCGCACGCTTGCCCGAGCCCGAGCCGGTGCCCACCGTGACCTACAGAAGCGAAGGGCGCCTGCTGATCCTGGGGCCGCTGGACGCCGCCGAGCGTGCCGCCGATCTGTTGTCCGATGCGCTGGAGGTCACGCTCTGGGCGCAGGGGCCGGGTGATGCGGGCGGCAGTCAGGCTCGGCGCTACCCGGTTTTGGCCGGTCGGCTTCAAAGCCTCAAGGGCTGGCTGGGCGCTTTCGATGTGGTCTGGTCAAGCAGCAATCCGATCGACCTGGACCTTTGCACCCGTTGCAACGCGTGTGTGGCGGCCTGTCCGGAGCAGGCCATCGGGCTGGATTACCAGATTGACCTGGCCCGATGCAGCGGGCACCGCGATTGCGTCAAGGCCTGCGGCGCTGCCGGGGCCATCGACTTCTCGCGCCAGCCGACCGAGCATCAGCAACGCTTTGACCTGGTGCTGGACCTGCGCGAGCCCTCAGCATCGCCGACCTTTTTGCAGCATGCCTTGCCGCAAGGCTACTTTCGCTGGGATGGCCGCGATCTTCAGACCCTGCTGAAGCTGCGCGAGCTGGTGGGCGAGTTCGAAAAACCCCGTTTCTTTCAGTACAAGCAGAAACTCTGCGCCCACAGCCGCAACGAAAAAACCGGATGCAATGCCTGCATTGACATCTGTTCGGCCGAGGCCATCCGCTCGGACAAGTCGCGCCAGCAGATCGTCGTCAATCCCATGCTCTGCGTGGGCTGCGGGGCCTGCACCACCACCTGCCCCACCGGGGCGCTGACCTATGCCTATCCACGCGCCAGCGAACAGGGCGAAAAGATACGCACCTTGCTGTCGGTGTACCGCAAGGCGGGTGGACAGGACGCCGCACTGCTGCTGCACAGCCAGGGAGCCGGGCAGAAACTCATTGATGAACTGGGTCGCGGTGCCCAGCTCAAAGTCATGCAGGGGGTGCCGGCCCGGGTGATTCCGATGGGCCTGTGGCACACCGCCAGTCTGGGCCTGGAAGTGTGGCTCTCCTCCGTGGCCTATGGTGCCCGCCAGGTCATGGTGCTGCTGACCGACGAGGAGGCACCTCAGTACAAAACCGCCCTGGCCGAGCAGATGGCGGTGGCCCAGGCCATCCTCAGCGGACTGGGTTACGGTGGCGTGCATTTCGCACTTGTCGAGGCCAGTCACCCGCAGGCACTCGATGCCGAGCTGCAGCGTCTGGCCGGACGCGCCGTGGCGCTGCCGCAGGGACCGGCGCAGGTGGCACGCCATGCGGTGCTGGCAGAAAAGCGCAGCACACTCGAACTCGTGCTGGACCACCTCATGGCCCATGCCCCGGCCCTGCAGACGGACCCCCGGCCCGAGGCGATTGCCTTGCCGGTCCGGGGCTCGCCGCTGGGCAGCATTGCGGTCAATTCCGAGCGCTGCACCCTGTGCATGAGCTGTGTGGGTACTTGTCCGGCCTCTGCCCTGCAGGACAACCCGCAGCAGCCCGAACTGAAGTTCATCGAGAAAAACTGCGTGCAGTGCGGCCTGTGTGCCACCACTTGCCCCGAACAGGCCATCACGCTGCAGCCGCGCCTGCTGCTCACGCCCGAGCGCAGCCAGTCACGCCGCCTGCACCACAGCCCACCCTATGCCTGCGTGCGCTGCGGCAAAGCCTTTGGCACCCTCAAGGCCATCGAAGCGATGCTGGGCCGCTTGTCGGGCCACAGCATGTTCCAGGGGGCCGCCCTCGAGCGCCTGAAGATGTGCGGCGACTGCCGGGTGGTGGACATCTTCACCGATGGCAACGAGGTGCGCATCGCCCCCACGCCCGACCCAACCCAACGCTGACCGCCATGAGCACCGACATCCCCCGATCCAGCGCGCTTGACGAAGAAGTCGCACGTGCCGAAATGTATGGCCTGCTGGCCACCTTGTTCTATCAGGCGCCGGACGATGAGTTGCTGGCGCAGTTACAGGCCGCTGTGACCGAGGCACCGCAGCAAGGTGGATTTCTGGAAGAGCCCTGGCGCGACCTGGTGGCCCAGGCGCGTGCCCTGACGGCTGCGCAAATCGCCCAGGAGTACAGCGCCCTGTTTGGCGGCGTGGGCAAGCCCGAGGTTTACCTGTTCGGCTCGCATTACCTCAGTGGCTTCCTGAATGAAAAACCGTTGGTGCAGTTGCGCGATGACCTCGCGGCGCTGGGCCTGGCACGCGATCCGTCCATGTCCGAGACCGAAGACCATGTGGCCTACCTGATGGAGGTGATGCGCTACCTGATCGCCGGGGATGATGTTTCCGTGTGCAATCTCACGCAGCAATCGGCTTTTTTCAGCCGTCATCTCCAGCCCTGGGTGTCGCGTTTGTGTCAGGCGGTGATCGTCCACCCGCATGCGGTCTTTTATGCGCGTCTGGCGACGCTGACAGAGGCTTTCGTGAGCGTGGAGTCCCAGGGATTCGATCTCCTTTGAGACTGCATTTGAGTCAGATCAACCGGCGCTACCGTGTTAACCCTATTGCCGGGGTAAAACCCCGGTTTAATATGGTCTTTGCCCATGTTGGCCTGTGCTGACAGCTTGAGGAGAAACCCAATGCAAGATCAAAAACCCGCCTTGTCGCGTCGCAGCCTCTTTGCTGGCGCGGCCACCGTGGGTGCTGTGGCCGCCGCCACCAGCGTGCTGCCCACGGCCCTGCACGGTGTGGCCGCCCCGACGGTGCCAGCCTTGCCCAAGCCCGAGCGGGGCGGGGGGTACACCCTCAGCGAGCACGTCAAACGCTACTACCAGACCACGCGGGTCTGACACCAGCCGGCACCGGCCATCCTTTTTCTTTTCCTCCAACTGGAGCCTTCCATGTTGCTGACCAAAAAACAGGGCGCCTCTGTGGGCGCTGCCTCTTCCCCGTTTGTGCACAGCCTGCGCCGCGGCCTCTCCAACGCCCTGCCCACCCTTGACCGCCGCAGTTTCCTGCGCCGCTCGGGTCTGGGCGTCGGCGTGGGCCTGGCCGCCAGCCAGCTCAGCCTGGTGCAGAAGGCCGAGGCGGCGGGTGGCACCGCCGCACAGGGCATGGGCACCGGCAAGGTCGAAGTCAAGCGCACCGTCTGCACCCACTGCTCGGTGGGTTGCGCGGTCGACGCCGTGGTCGAGAACGGGGTGTGGGTGCGCCAGGAAGCGGTGTTTGACTCCCCCATCAACCTCGGTGCCCATTGCGCCAAGGGGGCTGCGCTGCGCGAACATGGCCATGGCGAGTACCGCCTGCGCTACCCGATGAAACTGGTCAACGGCAAGTACCAGCGCATCAGCTGGGATGTGGCGCTCAAGGAAATTGCCGACAAGATGATGGAGCTGCGCAAGGCCAGCGGCCCTGACAGCATTTATTTCATCGGTTCGTCCAAGTACAACAACGAACAGGCCTACCTGTTCCGCAAGTTCGTGAGCTTCTGGGGCACCAACAACTGCGACCACCAGGCCCGTATCTGCCACTCCACCACCGTGGCCGGTGTGGCCAACACCTGGGGCTACGGGGCGATGACCAACTCGTACAACGACATGCAAAACAGCAAGGTCGCCATGTACATCG
>CAYSIY010000134.1:0-5967 GCA_964431215.1 uncultured Limnohabitans sp. | reverse complement strand
AAAAGGCCGCGTAATCGTCGGGCTAAGAGCTCCGTACAACAGGGGCAAGGTCAGAGAGCTCACCATCGTCAAAAATGCTCTTGAGATGCTGGCTGACACCGGCCACTTACGGCGCCTCTGAGCGCTTGTTGTGTGTGTTTGTCGCCCACATGGTCAACCCCAGCGGGTTTGCAGCCTTGTTGCCAGCGCCTTGTTGTCAAACTGCTGTGGGCTGCTGATCGACTCCAGCATGTCACTCAGCGTAAATGCGGGGCTTTTGAAGTCGGCCGTGGTCTTCTGCACACTTTGCGACAGGCCTTCGGCGTCCGCCAGGTCCACCAAGTCCAGCACATCCCCCGGGTGCAACGGGTAGACACCGAACGGAAGAAGGGCTCGCTCTGGCAAGTCTTTCAGATTGTCCGTAGCCAACACCACGCTACGCCCCGACCGCCTTGCCCAGTCGGCTGCAGCCAAGGCCACATGCACATCATCCGGATCAGGCAACTGCAACAGCGGAGCAAACTCTGTTTTGTTGCGCAAGCTATGCAGGCGCTTGCCATCGGTTTTCCAGCCAGGCGGCAGATGCACGGGGACCAAGTGCTTTTTGATGGGCTCCAGCCGCCTTTGCGCCCAAATGAGGTCATCCAAGGCAACTTCTCGACCGTTTGCCGCAGCACGAAGACGAGCCCTGTGCCGGGTGTATTCGGCCTCGATCTGCGGCGTCCACCTCAGGTCGATCAACTTGGCCGCAGCCAAATCGAACAGCACATACGACACCACATCCTTGACCAGGATGTTGGCATCGGCCAAAACCAAAATCGCCGTCATCAGGCCGACAAACCCAGCTTGCGGGCCAATTCAGTGGCCCGCGCCTTGGACTGCTTGCGCTCTTTTCGGGGGGTCGCCGGTGCCTGGTTCAGGCGCGTCAAATCCACCGCTTTGCGGGCCTGCGCCAGGGTTTTGGGCGTGGCGGCAGACGCTTTGGCCACCAGCGCCTCAAACTCGCTGGCCAGCACCTTGCGATGCCCGCCCGCCGTGCGGTGCACCTTGCCGGTGTAAGCGCCCGAATCCAGCAGCGCGGCCACAAAGGGACGCGAAAAACCGCAGCGATTGGCCGCCTCCTGCGTGCTGATCCATTCGCTGGCTGGCGGCACCTGTGCTTTGCCCTGCGCCTTGCCCTGCACCCTGCCGCCAGGCGCATCAGCCAGCCTGGCTACTTGGCGGGCCAGCGATTGGGCAATGGCATCCACATCCACCGCCGGCATCACGGCCCCATGCGCCTTGAGCTCCTTGGGCAACGCTGCACGCAAAGCGCTGGTGCAACGCGCCTCAAAAGCAGACACCGCATCGCTGCTGCGGCGCATGGTTGGGCCCTTGGGCAACTGACGGGGCTGAGCGCGCCCAGCCTTTTTTTGAGCTTGCAAGAGTGTTCCCATCGCCATACTCCTCTGTGCCTGAAAGCAAAATAGAAAACGAAAAATTCGAAACGAATTATGCACGCCGGCTGCGTACATTGTGATTTAAACCATCCGTCCAAACATCTTCGTCAAATACGCCTGCGGTCCGTCTTCCATGAACAGCACATGGCGGTCTTCCAATTCGACTTTTTTGGCGGGGCTGGGGTCAAACAGCCCCCTGACCAACTCATGAAAGAACTTGGTCTGCCCGTCTTCGTCCAGCCCTTCAAACCGGTCATCGGCAATACGGGCTTTCATGGCGGCCAACGTGCCGCCATGAAAGAAGCCCAGCACCCACCGGTTGAGCACCAGCTCCTGGTGAAAGGTGCGCTTTTTGCCTGTGCCTTTTTTTTCCCGCCTCAGCCCTTGTTGCCATCGCTGCCCCCTTCATTGCCCACGTCTTTTTTCTGCTCTGTCGCTGCCGGGTGTTGCGCTTGCAACAGCTGAGGCACGGCCTGCCTCACCAGGCGGTCAAAGTCGCTTTCAAACAAGCGGTCTTGCACGATGCGGTATTTCTCAAACTCGGTTTCGGCGTGCGCCCGGGCAATCTCGGCGGTGATGCGGCCTGCGTCCTGCAACACCGCACGGTCGGTGGCCTCGATAAAACGGTTCAGCCTGGCCTCCCAGTCCTGCATGGTCATGGGGATTTTGCGCAACGCCATGTCTTCGGCCACGTCCAGATAGGCGTTGACCAAGCGCGACAGTTGCGTCAACTCGTTTTGGCTCAGGTAGTTCTTGGCCACCGACACGTCGAATTTCTGAATCTTCCCGTTCGGCGCGTCTTTCCAGCTGGTCAGCCCCATGTTGTGCTTGTCGGCGTCGGCGCGGGTGTACACCACCTCGGCCGCCGTTTGGCCGTGAATGGCCCAGTGCAGCTTGTTTTGCACGGTGGCAAAAAAGCGCTTGGTGGCCTGGGCCGTCACGTCGTAGTCCACCGACGTGGCGTAAATGTCGGTGATCTTTTGGTAAAACTTGCGCTCGGACAGCCGTATCTCGCGAACGCGCTGTAGCTGCTCTTCAAAATACTGGTCGGTGAGGATGGAGCCTCCCTGCTTGATGCGCTCGTCATCCATCACATAGGCTTTGATGGTGAATTCCTCCACCACCTGCGTGGCCCATTTTCGAAACTGCACCGCCCGCTCCGAATTGACCTTGTACCCCACCGCAATGATGGCGGGCAGCTTGTAGTGCAGGGTGTTGTAGCTTTTGCCGTCGGCGGCAGTTATCCGGAATTTCCGGATAACTGCATCTTCTTGCAATTCGCTATCAGCAAAGATCTTTTTCAAGTGCTCATTGACTGTGCGCACATTCACGTCGTACAGCGCACCCATCATTTTTTGGGTCAGCCACACATTTTCATCGGCGTACACCGCCTCCACCCCACCCTGGCCACTGGCGGCCACAAAGGTCAGGTACTCCGCAGCCGACGAACGGACGATGGACGCCTCCTGCTTTTTCCTGGCCATCAAACGTCCTCCACCGAGAACATGCGCTCCAGAAACTCTGGCTCGATCTGGCGGATCTTGTGCGCCCAGCCTGCCGCGTCTTCACCCGCCGTGGGCGTGTAGCTGGCCGGGATGTTGTGGTCGCCGTTGATGTAGATCACGTCATACGGGTTGTTGGCCGCCTCCAGGTCCAGGCGGTTGGCCATGCGGCGCAGCTCTTCGTAGTTGTCGCATCCCGGATGATCATAAGGACGCTTTACAAACAAATGCGGATACGAAGCGTACCGGGCTTTCATGGCCCTCATCGGGGTTTTGCTCTTGAGTGCCGACTGGGGTAACTGATGGTTGTACAAAGCCACGCATCGCATGAGCGTTTGCTCCAAATCTTCACCACTGGTGAACCGATGGGTTTTGAGCACATCGGCAATGCGTCCATTGAAGCGTTCGACCATGCCATTGGTTCGGGGCGTGCGTGGCTTGGTCAGGCGATGTTCAATGTTCAAGGCCTGGCACAGTTGATCAAACTCATGGTTGCCCGTGGCTTGACGTTCACAGCTGGCAAACAATCTGTCGGTGAACTCCTTGCCGTTGTCGGTCAGGATTTTCTGCATCTTGATCGGACAAGCTTTGTGCAAGGCATTCAGAAACGAGCGAGCGGCAGCCGCCGTCTTGTGGCTCTTGATCTGAACAAACACCCAGCGCGTGGCGCGGTCAATGGCCACAAACAGATACCGCCTGCTGGTTTCTTCGGGCATCTGGGGCAGGTATTTGACATCGATGTGGATGAACCCCGGCTCGTAGCTTTTGAAGGCTTTGTGAGGCTGACTGGGTTCTTTGGGTTTGAGGGCGTTGAGGTTGCCCACGCCGTGGCGGCGAAGGCACCGATCAAGGACCGAGCGTGTGGCCTGCGGACAAAGAAATTCACGGGTAACGGCCAACAAATCATCCAAGGGCAATAGCAGCATCTTCCTGAGTTCGACCACGATTTGTTCTTGTGCCGGTGTGAGCGTGGTTTGAAGTCGGTGCGGGGTGTGGGACGCGTCATTGAAACTGTCGCGACCTTTACACTTGTAAGCGGTGCCTTCACTCACGCCGTAGCGCAGCGCCAACGTTGCGGCAGTTTCCGAGCTGGCCGCCATCTCTGCACGCGTGGCGGGCGTGGTGCGTGCGTTTTTGTGCAAGGCGATCATCATGACAAGGCTCCCGGTTGGACTGCTGTGGTGATGCAAAGATTGTCTATCAACTGGCGTATGACCTCTCTGGCCATGAACAGTGGATACCGTTTTGGGTCTATGCAATCATCCGTGATGCGACACATAGGGGAAACCAGCATCAGTGGTTTGTTGCGCACAGCGCATCCCACGCCGCGAGCACCAGCCGCCGCGTCCGGTATTCGTCGACGGGCTTTGTGCGCAGGGCATTGCGTTCCAGGTAAGTGCCAATGCCATCGCGCTACATTGCTCACCGTTCAACAACAATTCGCCGTCTGCGGGTGCCACACTGGCCAGCTCGGACTTGTCCAGCCCCAGGGTGCCCTTCAGTTCAAGGGCTCAGGCATCTGGCTCCTTGCGAAGGTCCTTCGCGCTCGGAGCGGCAAAAAACAAATCCTGCATGGCCCTCACAAACACATCGGCCTGATTCACCAACTCGGATGCATCCGCCTGCATGACCGACTCGCCGGTGTAATCGGCCACCAATCGCACTTCTTCTGCACGCTTGAGCTGTCGCCCCAGCTCCTTGCTGACCGGACCTGGCTTGACCAAATGGGCACTGAACGTGTTGATCAACCCGCGGTGCGTCTTGCCCAGAGCATCTGGCGCTGGCACCCCCGACAGCAAAAGCGCGGCTTGCGCCGAATCAAACATGGCGTAATAGGCCCGGTTGCATGCACCGTCCACATCGCCCAGATCCAGCAAGACACGGGCCGACGCCACAGCCTGCGTGGCTTTACCCATCAAAGCCTCTGGTGTTTTGGACTGCGTCACAGCCGAACCCCTTCACGGGCAATATTGGCGAGCAACGCGGGGTTGGAATACCCGTCGGGGTGCTCCCACTCATCCATCCACAGCGGCAAAGGTGAAATGTTGATGCCTGTATCCAGCAGCACGTCATAGGCCGCATCTGACATCTTGAGCTTGGTGTCCAAAAATCGCTGATGTTCGCCCTCCAGCAAAACGGCCACATCGGCGTCGCTGTCGGGGCGATGGTCCCCACGCGCACGACTGCCGAACACAATCAAGGCCTTGGCCGGAAAAGTCGTTTCAATGCGTTGGCGAAACTGCTCCACCGCCTGCCTGGTGTCGTCGTCCAGACGATGCACATTGCTCGGGCTGGCAGGCGCTTGCTGCAAATGCTCCAGCACAAATTTGCGCAACCGCTCAAACCGGCCCAGGCGAATCATGTCCTTGGGAGAAATGTCCCCCAGCAAGGGGTTGCGGGTTTGAAACCAGGCCACGGTCTTGTCGGTGTCGCCTGCGAACACCTTGGCCACCAGGTTGATGGTGATGGCGATCTCTTGCAGGCGTTCGCGCACCGGCTCAGGCATGGCGTCGTCAAACCGGACCGACTTGGGGGACACCGCTGCCAGGCGAGCAACATCTTCTTTCTTCAAGCCCAGAAACGACTGCACCAACTTGCCATTGAAAGACGGGCCGAGGCCGAAGCCCATCAAGTCGGGCGGCACGGTATCAAACAACGAAAAACGGCTTTGCGCTTTGACGCCTGGTGCTGTCATGGTTCGCCCCAATGCTTGTAAACCAATATTCAACCACGATTGAACCACGATTTGATCACCAAACTTCAAGGTCTTTTTGGCTTACTCGAGTTGACCACCGGCGGCCAGCCCCCCCGGATGATGGACGGCAAGTTGCTGCTGGTGACCAACGTAGCCGATCTGGCACCTGCCGAGATCGTGCAGCGCTACAAGAGCCTGGCTGATATCGAGCGCGGGTTTCGGGTGCTCAAGAGCGAGATCGAGATCGCGCCGGTCTACCACCGCCTGCCAGAACGTATCCGCGCCCATGCCTGCATCTGGTATCCGTCCGGCGAACCCCATCCTGCATGTGGCCTGACTGTGATGGGTCGGT
>CAYSIY010000133.1:0-6109 GCA_964431215.1 uncultured Limnohabitans sp. | reverse complement strand
AAAACACCAAGCGCGGCGACCGCGTCAAAGGCCCGATCAAATCGATCACCGACTTTGGCGTCTTCGTGGGCCTGGCGGCCGGTATCGACGGCCTGGTGCATTTGTCCGACCTGTCTTGGAACGAAACCGGCGAAGCCGCTGTGCGTGAGTTCAAAAAAGGCCAGGAAGTCGAAGCCATTGTGCTGGCCATCGACGTGGAGCGCGAGCGCATCTCCCTGGGCATCAAGCAGCTCGACGGCGACCCGTTCAGCACCTTCACCTCGGTCAACGACAAGGGCTCGGTGGTCAGCGGCAAGGTCAAGACCGTGGACGCCAAGGGTGCCGAGATCGATCTGGGCGATGACATCGTGGGTTACCTGCGTGCCTCCGAAATCTCGGTGGACCGCGTGGAAGACGCCCGCAGCGTGCTCAAGGAAGGCGACGAAGTGTCTGCCGTGGTGGTCAACATCGACCGCAAGACGCGCAACATCCAGTTGTCCATCCGCGCCAAGGATCAGGCCGACCAGCAGGAAGCCATGGCTTCGCTGAGCCAGAACACCGGCAACGCCGGTACCACCAGCCTGGGTGCCCTGCTGCGCGCCAAGCTGGACAACAACTGATCGTTGATGACCTGATGACCTTGCCACTGTGTGGCGTCGATGACGGCCCCGACGGGACCGTGAAGTTGGACTTCAACATCGGCGCCGCATGGAGGTGGGGTCACTTTATTGCTCTCGCCATGACCCGCTCCGATCTGGTTGACGAACTGGCCGCCCGCTTCACGCAACTGACCCACCGCGACGCCGAGCTGGCCGTCAAGACGGTGCTCGACGCCATGAGCGAGGCCCTGGTGCGAGGCCACCGCATCGAGATCCGTGGCTTTGGCAGTTTCTCCATCAACCGCCGTCCGCCCCGTGTGGGCCGCAATCCGCGCTCGGGCGAAAGCGTCATGATTCCGGAAAAGCGCGTGCCGCATTTCAAGCCCGGCAAGGCCCTGCGCGAGGCCGTGGATGCCGCGACGGTGCCCTCGCGCACCCCCGAGACATCGTCCTGAAGCCGCTGCTGACGGGGTCAGCCCGATAGAATCGGTGCACTTGCGAGGCCCTGCATGAAACGTCTGCTCCGGCTGCTTCAGTGGTTGCTGAAAGCCGCCGTCTTCTTCACCCTGTTTGCGTTTGCGCTGAACAATCAGCAGGACACGCGCGTGCACTTTTTCTTTGGCACCTACTGGCAGGCGCCTACGGTGCTGGTGGTGCTGGTCGCTTTTGCGCTGGGGGCTGCAGCCGGCGTGCTCGTCATGGTGCCGCGCTGGTGGCGTCAGCGCCTGGCCGCGCGGCAGGGGCGCCAAGCCCCTCCCCCCGCCCCCGCCCCCGCCCCTGCCCCCGCCGCGCCCCCCGCACAGGAGGCCTCCGGTGGAACTTGACCTGACCTGGATCCTGATCGGCCTGCCAGGGGCCTTTGCGCTGGGCTGGATCGCTTCGCGGCTGGACTTGCGCCAGTTGCGCATAGCCAACCGCCAGGCCCCACGGGCGTACTTCAAGGGCCTGAATTACCTGCTCAACGAGCAGCAGGACCAGGCGATTGACGCCTTCATCGAAGCGGTGCAGAACGACCCCGACACCTCCGAGCTGCACTTTGCGCTGGGCAATCTGTTTCGCCGCCGGGGTGAATACGACCGCGCGGTGCGGGTACACGAACACCTGCTGGCCCGGGCCGACCTGAGCACCGCCGACCGCCAGCGTGCCCAGCATGGCCTGGCGCTGGACTTCCTCAAGGCCGGTCTGCTCGACCGCGCCGAAGACGCGCTGCGCAAGCTCGAAGGCACCCCCTACGAAGGCCAGGCGCGACTGGCCAGACTGGCCATTTACGAACGATCTCGCGAATGGCCGCAGGCGGCGAAGGTGGCCGAAATGCTCGAACGCTCGGGCGAGGCGAACTTCAGTGTGCGCCAGGCGCATTACCGCTGCGAACAGGCCCGCGAAGCGTTTGCCCGGGGCGACGGCGAACAGGCGCTGGCCTTGCTGCAGACCACCGTGCAGGACATTCCCCAGGCACCACGTGCCCGCATTCTGCTGGGGCAGTTGCTGCTCACGCGTGAGCAGCCTGCGCAAGGCCTGGAGGTGCTGCGGCCGCTGTTCGAGCGGCACGACCCCTGTGCACCGCTGGCCGCCGCCAGCCTGGTCAAGGCGGCGCAGGCTTGTGGGCAGCAAGACGCCGCTCGCCGCTGGCTGCAGGACTTTTACCAGCACCAGCCCAGCCTGGAGGTGCTCGAAGCCCTGGTCACGCTGGGTCAGGCCACCCCCGGCGATACACGCCAGCTTTTTTTGCAGCACCTGCAGCAACACCCTTCCCTGCTGGCCGCCTCGCGGTGGCTGGCCGCCGCCCCGCCCCAGGAGGCCGTGCCCCCCGCCGTACAAAAGGCATTGGACACCGCTGCCCGGCCTCTGGCCCGCTACCGCTGCGCCGCCTGCGGCTTCGAAGCCAAAGAGCATTTCTGGCATTGCCCGGGTTGCCAGGCCTGGGACAGCTATCCGCCGCGCCGCGTCGAAGAGCTCTGAGCCTCTTCCCTCAGGCCACGCCGGCCCGCACAATGGCTGCAGGGCGAATCGGCTTGCCCAAGGGAGAAGACCATGAAACACGCACTGTGGTGGGTACTGCTGTGTCTGGCCGCACTGGCGCAGGCACAAACCCTGGATGTGGAACACGCGCGCGAGGTGGATCTCGACGGCCTGCGCGGCCTGGGACCGGCCAGCACGCGGCAGATTCTTGAGGAGCGCGAGAAGCGCCCCTTCAGGGACTGGAAAGACCTGATGCAACGCAGCCCGGGCATCGGCCCGAAGAAAGCAGCGCAACTCTCGGAGCAAGGCCTGCGGGTGCAGGGCCAGCCTTTTACACCCACGCCCAGGCGCTGACTGCGAGGCAGGCCGACAGGCGACGCATCTGGCGGCGCATCTGACGGCATCACGTAAGATCGCCGCTCCCGAGAAAGATTGGCATGTTCAAGAATGTGATGGTTTACCGCATCGGTGAGGGCTGGAGCCCCAGCCTGAGCGATGTGGAAGGTGCGCTGCAGGGCCAGCGCTTTGTGGAATGCGGTGCCACCCAGGACAAATCGGTCGGCTGGGCCGAACCCCGTGGACAGGCCCACGGCCCGCTGGTCGAGTCGGTCGGCGGCCAGTGGATCGCCAGACTGGTGATCGAGTCCAAGGCGGTGCCCGGCCATGTGGTGCGCAAAAAGCTCGACGAGCAGGTGGCCGCCATCGAAGCCGCCACTGGCCGCAAACCGGGCAAGAAGGAAAAGCGCAACCTGCAGGACGAGATCCTGCTGTCGCTGCTGCCGCAGGCCTTTGCACGGCAATGGAGCGTGCTGGTCTGGCTCGACATGAAAGCGCGTCGCCTGGTGCTCAACGCCGGCAGCCAGGGCAAGGCCGACGAGGCGGTCTCGGCGCTGCTCAAGGCCCTGCCCGGCCTGAACATCGCGCTGCTGCAGACCGCCACCACGCCGCAAGCGGCCATGACCGAATGGCTGCTGGCCCCCACGCCCGAGGACTGGCCCGCCAGTCTGAGTGTGGAGCGCGAATGCACCCTCAAGGCCACCGGCGAGGATGCCGCCAGCATCCGCTATGTGCGCCACCACCTGAGCACCGACGATGTGCGCCAGCACGTGAGCGAAGGCAAACTGCCCACCCAGCTCGCCCTGAGCTGGGATGGCCGCGTGGCCTTCGTGCTGACCGAAACCCTGCAACTCAAAAAGCTGCAGTTTCTGGACGGCGTGATGGACGCCAGCGGCACCGACAAGCAAGAAGACCGCTTCGATGCCGACGTGGCCTTGTCCACCGGCCTGCTCTCGCCCTTGCTCGATGGCCTGATCGAGGCCCTGGGCGGCGAGCTCGAATGGGGTGTGCCGGCACCGGCGGACGATCCACCTTTCTGACAAGAGCGGAAGGTCCAGGAAGACATCAACTTGATGGCAATCCTTGCCATAGAATCCATCGATTCGCTGTTTCAGGAGCTGTCGCATGAGCCTCAATGTGTCTTTGCCCAAAGAATTGGAAGCCCGTGTTCGTGAGCATGTGGCCTCGGGGCTGTATGGGTCAGCCAGCGAAGTGATTCGTGAAGCCCTGCGGCTGTTCGAAGCCTACCAATCAATGCGCACATCAAGCTTGGCAGCCCTTCAATCCGATCTGGCGCAAGGCCTGAACGATGTACAGGCTGGGCGGGTCAGCGCCATGGACATGACCAGCATCAAGGCCAAAGGCCGCGCAGCGCTCAAACCCCAGAAGGTCAACTGATGGCCTCGGTGCTCTTTGCCCAGAGTGCCCAGACCGATCTGCTGGAGATATGGCTCTTTGTGGCCGAGGACAGCATGACGCTCGCTGACCGTTTGCTCGACCGCATCGAAACGGAGGCCAGCACCCTCTCCGGTTGATGCCCCTACTTCAGTGACTTGAACGACCTCGTGCACGCTGTCCTCGCCATCTGTTTCGGTGCTTGCCTCGGTGCCCTCGCCCGCTGGCAACTCGCGCTGTGGCTCAGCCCCGGCGGGGCCCTGATCCCTTGGGGCACGCTGGCGGCCAACCTGATCGGCGGCTATCTGGTGGGTGTTTGCATCGGGGTCTTTGAGCAACTGCCCTCGCTCGATCCACTCTGGCGCATGGCGCTGGTGACGGGTTTTCTGGGGGCGCTGACCACGTTTTCCAGCTTCTCGGCCGAGGTGGTGACGATGCTCCAGCAGGCCCGCTACGCCCTGGCGCTGGGCACGGCCAGCCTGCATCTGCTGGGCTCGTTGGCGCTCACTGTGCTGGGGCTCAAGACCGTGGCCCTGTTGTGGGTACGCTGAGTCTCAGCCCCCGCCGCGCTGCATCGTCAAATCAAAGCGCTGCATGAAGCGCTGACGCGCGCCCTCTTGCACCCCCTCAAACGCGAACGTCACCGCCAGACGCTGCAGGCGCAGCAGTGCGATCACACGCGGCGGCAAGGCCTGCCACTGCAGTTGCAGATGGCCTTGGCCGATCTGCACCCGCGCCTGGCCCGTGCCCAACACAAAGGCCTGCTCGCCCACCGCACGTGGCAGCGCCACCAGCCACTCGGCTTCGGTGGTGGCCATGTCGCGCTCAAAGCGCTCGGGGTAGTAGGACTGCACGGGAGAACGTGGCCAGTGCGTCAGCCTCAACCGCCCGCGATCGGCGGCCAGATGGCCAGCACATCGCCGTCCTGCAGGGCGTGGCTGGCACGCTGGGCCGGTTCGATGTATTTGCCGTTGACCAGCACCAGATGCACCAGCTTGGGCGGCAAGGCAAACGGCTCGATCACCTGGGCGATGGTCGCGCCCTCGCCCACGGTGAGCGGCATTTCATTGCCCGGCCGAACCGAGGCTGGCAAGTGGTCGCCCAGCGAGGCAAAGAGCTTGAAGGTGATCTGCATGCGGCAATGTTAGCGGCGGCGCGCGTCCTGCGCCCCGCTCCAGTGGTCTTGCCCCTGCGCACTGGCCAGGTAAGCGGCCATGAGCTGGGTTGGGTCCTGCTTGAGCTTGTCCTTCCACTCGCCCAGGTGCACCTGGCCTTCGACCAGGCCGCGCATCGCGCCCACATGCTGGGTCCAGCCCACCGAGTTGCAGCCGACCAGCACATCGCCCTGAAACTGCAGGCTCAGGTGTTTGCCGCTGGCCCTGTCGGTCAGCTCGACATGCTCACCGCCCTCCACACCTTGCCAGTTGCCAAAGCTCGTCGAGATCAGGCCCAGGGTGTCGAGCACGTTGATCTGGGTGACCCCCCGCAGGGTGGCGGCCTGCCCCGCCATGTTGAGCGCAGCCACACGGGCCTGCTCGGCGGCATTGGGCTGGATGGCACTCACAATGGTCTGGCCGCTGACCTTGTCAAAGGCCTCGGCGCAGTCGCCAGCGGCATAGATGCCGGGCACCTGGGTCTGCATGCGTTCGTCGGTCAGCACGCCCTGCAGGCAGGTGATGCCGCTGTCCTTGAGGAAACCAATCGCCGGCCGAACACCGGTGGCGCTGATGACCAGATCGGCCTCGACGCTGCGGCCACCGGACAGGCGCACACGCAGGCCCGTGGGCGCATCGGCGCGTTCAATGGCCTGAACCTGGGTGCCGGTGAAGACCTTCACGCCC
>CAYSIY010000132.1:0-6121 GCA_964431215.1 uncultured Limnohabitans sp. | reverse complement strand
GTGACCGGCACACACGTTGCCGAAGTTGCCACTGGGCACGGTAAAACTGACCTGCTGGCTGTTCGCTGTAGTGGCCTGAAAGTAGCCTGCAAAGTAGTAAACCACTTGTGCCAGCAGACGTGCCCAGTTGATCGAATTGACGGTGCCGATCTTGTAGCGACGCTTGAAGTCCAGATCGTTGGAAACCGCCTTCACGATGTCCTGGCAGTCGTCGAAAACACCTTCGATGGCGATGTTGTGAATGTTCTCATCGAGCAGACTGAACATCTGCGCCTGCTGGAAAGGGCTCATGCGACCGTGCGGGCTTGTCATGAATACGCGCACCCCCTTTTTCCCGCGCATGGCGTACTCGGCCGCGCTGCCTGTGTCACCCGAGGTGGCACCCAGGATGTTGAGCTCCTCGCCACGGCGGCCCAGTTCGTATTCGAACAGGTTGCCCAGCAGTTGCATGGCCATGTCCTTGAAGGCCAGCGTCGGCCCGTTGGACAGGGCTTGAAGGTACAGCTCGGGCTCCTTGTCGCCAGCGGCCTGCAAGGGCCTGAGCGGCACGATGGCTTCGGTTCCATAAACAGCGGTCGTGTAGGTCTTTTCGCACAGAGCCTTCAGGTCGGCCGCCGGGATGTCGTCGATGTAGAGCGACAGGATTTCGAAGGCCAGCTCAGCGTAGCCCCGCTGCTGCCAGACCTGACGCAGGCGCATCAGGTCGGCATCGGCAAGCTGAGGATAACGCTCTGGCAGGAAAAGGCCGCCATCGGGTGCCAGGCCTTCAAGCAGGATTTCACAAAAATGCTTGCGGTCTGGATGACCGCGGGTCGAAAGATAGAGCATCAGGCCAACTCTTCCTTGCGGATACGAACGATCGGAGCGAGAACGGTAGGCAGGGCCTGCATCTGGGCCAGCACACCGTTCATGGTGCCTTCGCGGGTGTCATGGGTGAGGATGATCACATCGGTCTGGGTCGAACCTTCTCCGCCCACCTCTTCCGCCTCGCGCTGCAGCACGGCGTCGATGCTGATACCCGCAGTCGCCAGCAGACCCGTCAGATTGGCCAGCACACCGGCCTGATCGGCTACGCGCAACCGCAGGTAATAGCTGGTCACCACATCGCTCATGGGCAGCACGGGCAAGTCACTCAGGGAATCGGGCTGGAAAGCAAGGTGCGGCACGCGGTGTGCAGGATCGGCGGTATGAAGCCTTGTCACATCAACCAGATCAGCAATGACCGCCGAACCCGTTTGTTCGGAGCCGGCCCCTGCGCCGTAATACATGGTGATGCCTGCCGCATCACTCTTGACCATGATGCCGTTCATCGAACCGTCAACATTGGCCAGCAAGCGCTTGAGGGGAATCAAGGTGGGATGCACGCGCAGCTCAATCCCCTGGCTTGTTCGCTTGGCAATACCCAGCAACTTGATGCGATAGCCCAATTGAAAGGCATAGGCAATATCTGCCGCCTGAAGTTTCGTGATGCCTTCGACGTAGGCCTTTTTGAACTGAACGGGTATGCCAAACGCAATGGCGGACAAGATCGTTGCCTTGTGCGCCGCATCAAAGCCCTCGATATCAAAAGTCGGGTCAGCTTCTGCATAACCCAGCTCTTGGGCCTGCATCAGGGCTTGTTCAAAGCTCTGCCCCTTGTCCCGCATCTGGGTCAGAATGAAATTTGTTGTGCCGTTGATGATTCCGGCAACCCACTCGATATGGTTTCCTGAAAGGCCCTCTCGCAAGGCCTTGATGATGGGGATGCTGACCGCCACAGCCCCCTCGAATGCCACCATCACACCCTTGGCCTGTGCAGCAGCAAAGACTTCGTTTCCGTGCTCGGCCAGCAAGGCCTTGTTGGCCGTGACCACATGCTTGCCTTGATCTATCGCCTGCATCACCAGGTCTTTGGCCAGCGATGTGCCTCCCATGACCTCGACCACGATATCGATGTCCGGATGATTGACGACGGCAAATGGATCATCGACAACAACGGTATCCGCACCCACAACCTTCCTGGCCTTGTCCAGGTTGCGCGCGGCCACCATGGCAACGGCGATCCCCCGACCGGCACGCCGCTTGATTTCCTGCTGGTTGCGCTTGAGCACATTGAACGTACCGCTGCCAACGGTACCGATGCCGAGAAGGCCAACTTGAATGGGTTTCATGTTTGTTGCTGAGATGGAAACGGGGCGACCACCAGTACCTTTGAAAGGGGAATCAGGCGAACGGTTTGTCGGTGCCAAAGCGCTTGCGGGCACTTTCAAGAAAACGTGCCACGCGATTGATCGCCTCGCGCAGATCGTCCTCGTGAGGCAGAAAAACAATACGGAAGTGGTCAGGTGCCGGCCAGTTGAAGCCCGTGCCCTGCACCAGCATGACCTTGGTTTCCTCGAGCAGCTCCAGAAAAAATTTCTGGTCGTCTTCGATGGGGTAAATCATGGGATCGAGTCGCGGGAACATGTAGAGAGCAGCCTGAGGCTTGACACAAGTCACTCCGGGAATGGCGGTGATCAACTGGTAGGCCAGGTCACGCTGCTTACGCAAGCGGCCTCCTTCGCCCACCAGCTCGTTGATGCTCTGGTAGCCGCCAAGCGCTGTCTGAACAGCCCATTGACCCGGTACGTTGGCACACAGACGCATGTTCGAAAGCATGTTCAGGCCTTCGATATAGTCCTGTGCGGGCTTCTTGTCGCCAGATACAACCATCCAGCCCGCACGGTAGCCACACGAACGGTAGCTCTTGGAGAGGGAATTGAAGGTCAGGGTCAGCACATCCTCCGAGAGGCTGGCCATCGGCGTGTGCTGCACGCCGTCGTACAGTACCTTGTCATACACCTCGTCGGCAAAAATGACCAGGCCATGCTCGCGCGCTATCGCCACAATGGCTTGGAGCAGTTCTCGCGAGTACAGCGCGCCCGTCGGGTTGTTGGGGTTAATGACCACAATGCCTTTTGTGCGGGGGGTGATGCGGGCCTTGATGTCAGCCAGGTCCGGCATCCAGCCGTTCGACTCCTGGCACATGTAGTGCACGGGCGTCCCACCCGACAGGCTGGCGGCGGCGGTCCACAACGGGTAATCGGGCGCAGGCAGCAGCAACTCATCCCCGTTGTCCAGCAGGGCATTGGTGGCCATGACAATCAGTTCGCTGGCACCATTGCCCAGGTAGATGTCATCCAGTGTGACGCCTTTGATGCCTTGCTTCTGGGTTTCGTGCATGACCGCCTTGCGGGCCGCAAAAATGCCTTTACTGTCTGAATAACCCGCCGAATTGGGCAGGTTACGAATCATGTCCTGCTGGATCTCCTCAGGCGCATCGAAACCGAAAACCGCCAGATTGCCGATGTTGAGCTTGATGATCTTGTGACCATCTTCTTCCATTTGGCGCGCACGGTCCATGATCGGTCCACGGATGTCGTAACACACGTTGGCAAGCTTGGCGGATTTCTGAACGGGTTTCAAAGTCCCTCCGGGCAACAGCAATCAGGGAAAACCTATAATTTGAACACAGAACCAGCCGATTTTTCGGCCAACAGACGGTCCGATCGATGAAACTACAGCCTGACAAATCCAGTGCTCCGCTGGTCCGCGCCCACCACCCGGGTTGGCTTCAGGTCGATGACCAGCGCTTTTCCAGCTCGGTGATCATCAGCAGCCTCGCAGAGTACCCCCCACGCCCCTGGACGCCTCGCAATTTTGAAGATCTCACTCAGGATCTGTTGCGTGAGTTGGCCAACAGCGGGGCCGAGCTGGTCATCCTGGGAACAGGTTCACGTTTGCGCTTTCCACCAGTGGCCTGGCTCGCTCCTTTTGCCGCACAGCGCGTAGGACTGGAAAGCATGGACACTGCGGCCGCCTGCCGCACATACAACATCCTGGCCAGCGAAGGCAGAAAAGTGCTGGCGGGCCTTTTGGTCGAGCCGCGCTGACTGCGATGTCTTGCCGGTTTTTGACGCAGCCTGCGCAGTGCGTTTCGCGGTAAAATACCGCTTTTGGGGCGGTTATCAGCAGGACATGCTCATTTGCAGCCTGCTCCGCCTTTGGCACTGCCTCCAAGCTCACAGAATAGACAATTCCATGGCGATCGTTCTCAACAAACCCCTCCCCGAATTTGAAGCGAACGCTACCGGTGGCCTCAAGGTTTCCAATACCTCCCACATGGGCCAGATCCTGGTACTTTACTTCTACCCCAAAGACAACACCCCGGGCTGCACCACCGAAGCCATGCAGTTCCGCGACAAGTACAAGGATTTCGTGAAGGCAGGTGCCCATGTATTCGGTGTTTCGCGTGACAACATGAAGTCACATGATGACTTCAAGTCCAAGCTGGAGCTGCCCTTCGAGTTGATCGCCGACACCGAGGAAAAAATGTGCCACATGTTCGGCGTGGTGAAGAACAAGATCATGTATGGCAAGAAGGTCAAGGGCATCGAGCGCAGCACCTTCCTGATTGGCGCAGACGGTACGGTCAAGCAGGAATGGCGGGGCCTCAAGGTGCCTGGCCACGTGGAAGAAGTTCTCAAGGCCGTCAAGGCGCTCAAAAAGGCAAGCTGACGCCCGTCAGGGAGAGTCTTGGCCCGAAAGTCCAACACAGGGCAAGACACATCCCTCATGCATAATGGGCTTATGCAGTCAAGTTTCTGCCCGCCAGAAAAGAACCAAGCCGCCATGGCCTCCTGGCGGCTTTTTTCTTTTCCCGGCTATATCCCTTCCTGTTCATCGAGAGGCCTTGTCCCATGCCCCTGCCCCCTGCTCCAACCCAGCGCGCCAGCCGGCTCAACCCCAAAACCATCGAGCGACTGGGCTCCCTCTCAAAGCCAGAAAGTCCTGTCCTGCCGCCTGAGCGCTTGAATCCTGCCGAGACAGAGCGCTCAAGCCAGCGCAAGAGCACCAAAACAGCTGTCCTGGTGTCTACGCCCGAGCCCTCCAGGTCCTTGGTACCTGCCCTTGCGACACAACGCAAGAATCGCAAATCAAGCGGTCCTCGCAAACTGTTCGTGCTCGACACCAACGTGCTCATGCACGACCCCATGAGCCTCTTCAGGTTTGAGGAGCACGATGTATTTCTGCCCATGGTCGTGCTGGAAGAGCTGGATGGTCACAAAAAGGGCATGACCGAAGTGGCCCGCAACGCCCGCCAGGCCAGCCGCTCTCTGGATGCCCTGGCCGCTGTGCAAGGCACAGACATGAGCAAAGGTCTGCCGCTGAGCGCCACAGGCTTCACGGAGGCTGCAGGCCACCTGTTTTTCCAGACCCAGCCCCTGGATCTGTCTTTGCCACTCGCCCTGCCCCAGGGCAAGGCCGATAACCAGATCTTGGGCGTGGTACGCGCGCTGGTCGAACTCCACGCTCCGCGTGAAGTGGTCCTGGTGTCCAAGGACATCAATATGCGGGTCAAGGCACGCGCCCTTGGCCTGCAAGCAGAGGACTACCAGAACGACAAGGCACTCGAAGATGGTGACCTGCTGTATTCGGGCGCACTGGCCCTTCCTGCGGACTTCTGGAGCAAGAACGGCAAGACAGTAGAAAGTTGGCAGCAAGGCAGCCACACCTTTTACCGTATCAACGGACCGATCGTGCAGCAGCTGCTCATCAATCAATTCGTTTATTTCGAAGCCGCAGGCGAGCCTGCACTGTATGCCCGAGTGACCGAAATCCGGGAAAAAACAGCTGTGCTGCGTACTCTCAAGGACTTCAACCACCAGAAAAACGCCATCTGGGGAGTGACCACGCGCAACCGGGAACAGAACTTCGCCATGAATCTGCTGACCGACCCGGATATCGACTTTGTGACACTGGCTGGCACTGCGGGCACCGGCAAGACTTTGATGGCGCTGGCTGCAGGACTCAGCCAGGTGCTCGATGACCGTCGCTACACCGAGATCATCATGACCCGTGCCACCGTCAGCGTTGGCGAAGACATTGGTTTTTTGCCCGGTACCGAAGAAGAAAAAATGGGTCCGTGGATGGGCGCTCTGGACGACAACCTCGAATTCCTGGCCAAGGGCGATGGCGGCGGTGCCGGAGAGTGGGGGCGCGCAGCCACCAATGAGCTGATCAAGAGCCGCATCAAGATCAAGAGCATGAACTTCATGCGTGGGCGCACCTTCATGAACAAGTACGTCATCATCGACGAGGC
>CAYSIY010000131.1:0-6152 GCA_964431215.1 uncultured Limnohabitans sp. | reverse complement strand
GTGGTGCTGATCAAGGGCTACGACGCTCGCGGCATCGTCTGGTACACCAACTACGACAGCCGCAAAGGCCAGGAACTGGCCGGCAACCCGTTTGCCGCGCTGCAGTTTCACTGGGTCGAGCTCGAGCGTGTGGTGCGGATTGAAGGACGGGTCGAGAAGGTCAGCACCGAGGAAAGCGACGCCTATTTCCACAGCCGTCCCCTGGACTCGCGCATTGGGGCCTGGGCTTCGCCCCAAAGCCAGGTGATCGAGGGCCGCAGTGTGCTGGTCACCAACGCCGCGAAATACGGCGCGCAGTTCCTGCTGCAGCCCCCGCGCCCGCCGCACTGGGGCGGCTACCGCCTGGTGCCCGACCGCTGGGAGTTCTGGCAAGGCCGCAAGAGCCGCCTGCATGACCGGCTGCGCTACCGGCTGGACGCTGGCCAGTGGCTGCGCGAACGCTTGGCCCCCTGATCAGGCGGGCAACAAGGGCAACAAGGCCAGCACCGCGCTGAGGGTGAGCAGGGTCATGGCGGTGGACACCGCCACGGCAGCGGTGATCACCTCCTCTTCCTTGCGGTAGCGCTGGGAGAACAGGAAGACATTGGCACCAATCGGCAGCGCTGCCGCCAGCACCATGACCCCCAGGGACAAGCCGCGCAAGCCCAACAGCCAGCCCACGGCGGCCATCAAGGCCGGGTGGACCACGGTCTTGATCAGCGAGAGCCCGAGCGCACTCTTGTAGGGGCGACCCACGGACGTTTGCGACAGCGTCACGCCCACCAGCACCAGGGCAATCGGCCCGAAGGCCTGGCCCAGCAGTGCCAGCGGCTTGTCCACCACAGGATGCAGACCCCAGCCGGTGAACGACCAGGCGATGCCCGCCAGAATGGGCAGCGGCACCGGGTGGATGATGGCGCTCTTCATGGCCAAACCCACGGTGCGCCAGAGCGCAGGTCGACCGCCCGCCTCGACTGCCCGCTCGCGCGCCACTTGCAGCTCCAGCACCAGCGTGGCCAGGCTCAGCAAAATCAGGGCGTGCAGCGAGATCAGGGTAAACAGCAGCACCTGCCCGGCCTGGCCATAGACCAGCCCCACCAGCGGCACGCCGATCATCAGGGTGTTGCTGAAAATGCCGGCCAGCGCCATGACCGAAGCCCGGCTGTTGCCACCGTAGACAGACAACATGATGAAAAACAGGGTGCCTGCGACCAGGAAATACTGCATCACCGGCCGGAAATCGAGGGCTTCGACCTGCGAGCTGGCCATGGTGCGAAACAGCAAGGCCTGCGTCAGCACCAGGAACACCAGATTGGACAAATCGCGCACCGACTCGCCGCGCACCAGGCCAGCGCGTCCGGCCACCCAGCCGATGAAAATCAGCAACACGACCGGCAACAGGGCCGAAACAACGGGGTGATCCAGGGTCATGCGTGGCATTATCCGGCGGCCTCGCTGCCGCCCCCGGGCCGGCCGGTCGCCTGTGGCACAGCCGCACAGTGCCCGGCAGCCAGACTCAGAATTGCCAGCGCACGCCCAGGCGCAGCGAGCGACCCGGCAAGGGGGCCCGGCCCGGGGCGGTGGTGGTGAGCACCGAAGCCGCGTTGTAGGCCAGGGCATCGCTGAGGTTCATCAGGCTGAGCGACCAGTGCAATGTGCCCACGGGCTGGCGCTGCTGGTAATGCCAGCCGGCATGCCAGAGTGTGTACGCTGAAGTCGGCACACTGCCCGAAGGCACACGGGTCTGTGCGGCGGCATGCTCGAAACCCAGCCGCGCCGACCAGGCCCCCTGGCCATGCACCAATGTGGCCCCCACGCGCAGCGGTGGCGTGCGCGGCATGGGCTGGCCACTGTCGAGGTTGCGCGCCTGCACCTGGTCCACACGCCACTGCAAATCCAGCGTCGAAGCCCGCTCCATCAGACGCCAGTTGCCCTGCAGCTCCAGGCCATGAAAGCGGGCCTGGACACCGCGGTATTGCTGCTCGGTCAGGGCCTCACTGGCAAGCGTGAGCTCGCCGTGGTCGTCCACCTGCCGCCCGGTGTCCATCAAGGCAATGTAGTTGGCAAACCGGTTCTGGAAAGCGGTGGCACTCAGGCGGTTGGCCCCCGAAGCCCAGCTCAACCCGAGGTCCAGTCCGCGCGAGCGCTCCAGGCCCAATGCGGCATCGCCCATGCTGTAGCTGCCGGTGGCCAGATGCGGACCACGGGCAAACAGTTCGTGGTCACGCGGTGCCCGTTCGTTGTACGAGCCGTGGCCCTGAAGCTGCCAGCCTGCCGGCAGACGGTACTGGGCACCCCATGAAAAGCTTTTGGGGTTGAAGCGGCGCTCACCCTCGGTGAAATGCCCGGGGTCCTGCGGACTGCCCAGGGACCGCAGCTGCACCTGTTCCAATCGCCCCCCCAGGTGCCACAGCCCCCAGCCGGTGCGCCACTCCTCGTGCGCGAACACCGCCTGCGAGCGGGTCCGGCTGTGCGGGGCAAACAGCTCGCTGCCATGGCCCTGGCCCGCATCCACCGCGTCGGCGGCAAATCGGCCCGATTCCAACTGCAAACCCCACACCCCCTCCCAGGGGCCCCAGCGCTCGTGGCGCGCCTCCATGCGCAAGGCCTGGGCCTTCTGGCTGAACAAGGTGTGGGCCTCGCCCGCCTCGAATTCGGTGTGGCGGTAATCGGTGCTGTCGAGCCGCGCCTTGATGGCCACCCAGCCGGGCAAGGGCTGGCGCCACTCGCCCTCCAGGTTGAAGCGGTCAGACTGCATGCCGATGCGCACATCGTCCTCGGCCACCGTGCCGTAATCGCGCCGGTCGGTGTTGACCGAGGCCCCGAGCCGGTGGCGCGCACCGAAATGGCTCAGGCCGATCGCCCCGCCCTGCGCTGTGGCCGAGGAATTGCAGAGGCGACGCGCCGGGTTGGGTGCCCCCGGGCGCGCACAGTCCAGCAGCCGAGGCACACGCACATCGTCGGTGCGGCGGTCAAAAGCATCCAGATGCAGCGCCCAGTCGCCCTGCCCGGTTTCGAGCAAGGCCGCAGCGCTGCGCTCGCCGTCTCCGGTGGCCGCCTGCAGACGGGCTTGACCCTGCAGCCCCTGCACACGCTGGCGCGGAATGCGGTTGTCAATCACATTGACCACGCCACCAATCGCGCTGCCGCCGTACAGCAAGGCCGCCGGACCGCGCAGAACCTCGACGCGGTCCACGCCCAGCACATCGACCGGCACCGCATGGTCCGGGCTCAGGGCAGAGGCGTCGCTGGTGACCCCCCCGTTGTTGAGGATGCGCACCCGATTGCCATCGAGCCCACGAATGACAGGACGGCTGGCATTGGGGCCGAAGTAGCTGCTGCTGACACCGGGCAAGCTGCTGAGCGTCTCGCCCAGGCTGCTGGCACCCCGCTCCTGCAGGGCCTGACGCCCCATGACGCCGACCGGGCTGAGCCCTTGCTCTCGCCCCAGGGGGTTGCCGGTGATGACCATTTCGGAGGCCGCAGAAGGCTGGGCCAGTACAGGGGCAGCCAACAGGCCGCCCGCCACAGCCCAAAGGCTGCGCAAAGAAAAAAAGGAAGGCATGAACATCTCGCTGAACAAAGACAGACGCCTGCCCGGCATGCGGGCAGGTTCTCGACAAGGTCAGGCGAGGGAGGGCGGGCCGCGGGCGTCGAATGGCCGGGCCTGGGCGGCCGCCACGGGCGATTGGCCAGGCTGGGGCAGGCAGGCCGAGGGTCGGCTGGCCATCGGCAGGCCGGGAGGCTGCATCGCCGCCACGCCGTCGGCCAGGTGGTCGGCCAGCAGACACAAGGCACCACCGGCGGCATGGCCCAGGTGGCGCTCTGCGTCATGATGATGCGCATGCCCTGCCCCGGGCGCACTGAGCGGTGCCGACACCGCCGTCCCTGCGGGATGCAGCACGCGGTGCACCTGCCCCCAGCCGACCAGCAGCAGCAAAGCCATCGCCAGGACCAGCGCCAAAGGCATGGCCCAGGGCTGACGGGGTTGACGCAGGGAATGCAGGCTCACGGCGGGCGCAGTTTAACGGGACAGCCTGGCAAAGGTCTGGCGGAACTTGGCGACCTTGGGCGCCGCCACCGCCAGGCAATAACCCTGGTCGGGGTTGCGCGCGAAAAAGTCCTGGTGGTAGGCCTCGGCCGGGTGGTAGTTGGCGAGCGGCTTGACCTCGGTCACGATGGCACGCGGGTAGACACGGGTGCGGGTGAGCTCCTCGATGATGGCGCGTGCCTGGGTTTCCTGCTCGGGCGTGGTGAAGTAGATGCCGCTGCGGTATTGCGTGCCGACGTCATGGCCTTGCCGGTTCAGGGTGGTCGGGTCGTGGATCAGGAAAAAGATTTCGAGCAGCTCGCGGGTGCTGACCTGGGCCGGGTCGTAAATGAGCTTGACCACCTCGTTGTGGCCGGTGGTGCCGGTACAGACCTGTTCATAGGTGGGCTGGGGGGTATGGCCGTTGCTGTAGCCGGACTCGACATCCAGCACGCCTTTGACCTCGACGTAAACGGCTTCGGTGCACCAGAAGCAACCGCCGCCGAGGACGATCATTTGTGAAGGGGGCTGGGCTGTGTGCATGGCCGCATTATCCGGTCGGCGTCATTTCAGTGCGAACGGCGCTCACAAAATCCTGCAAGGCCGTTTGCTCCCGCTGGCTGCGCCAGAGGCAGCGGGTGTCGTACCTCAGGGGGCTGTCCTTCAGGGGCACAAACACCGCGCCCGCCAGCGCCGACTGTGCCAGCGCCTGCGGCACCAGCGCCACGCCCTGACCCTGCGCCACCAGCGCCACCACGCTCAGCCAGTGGCGCAACTCGTGCACCACCGGCGGCAGCCAGCCGACCAGTTCGCATTCGGACAGGATGCGCTCGTGGTAATCGGGCGAGACCGAACGCGAAACCACCACCAGCGCCTGTCCCTGCAAATCTTGCAAGCCGATCACGGCCGCCTCCGCCAGCGCATGCCCTTGAGGCAGACAAACCACCAGGGGCTGGCTGGCCACCAGCACCTGCTCAAAGCCCGGCGGTACACGCGGCGTGTGCACAAAGCCCACGTCCAGTCGGTCGCGCACCAGCTCAGAGAGCTGCTCGCTGGAACTGAGCTCGCGCAGCACCAGCCGCAGCCTGGGGTGGCTGTCCTGAAAGCGCTGCAACATCTGCGGCAGACCGCAGTACAGCAAGGTGCCGGCAAAGCCGATCTGCAATTCGCCCGCCTGGCCTTGAGCCACCTCGCGGGCCTCGCGCATGGCGGCACCCGCCTGCGCCAGCAGGGCGCGGGCGGCGGGCACAAAAGCCTGGCCCGCCGCCGTCAGCTGCACGCCCCGGCTGTTGCGGGTGAACAGCCGGGCGCCGACCGAGGCTTCGAGCTGCTGGATATTGAGCGAGAGCGGCGGCTGCGAGATCGACAGCCGCTGGGCCGCGCGGCCAAAGTGCAGCTCCTCGGCCACGGCCAGGAAATAGCGCAAGTGACGGAATTCCATGAATCTAAAATTTGTATTGCCGAATATTGAATCCATATTAGACAACTATGTATGGCCGCAGGACAATCCAGCTGAGTTCACCCCTCCCCAAAACAATCGGGATCTGACCCCAATTAACCAATTCACCCATTGATTCGGAGACACAGCACATGGCCACAAGCAAGAACACCTTCAGCTGGGAAGACCCTTTTCAACTCACGGCCCAGCTCAGCGAGGACGAGCGTCAGGTGCAGGAAGCCGCCCGTGCCTACTGCCAGGAAAAGCTGCTGCCCCGGGTGAAAGACGCCTTCCTGAACGAAACGACCGATGTGTCCATCTTCCGCGAGATGGGCGAGCTGGGGCTGCTGGGCCCGACCATCCCCGAGCCCTACGGTGGCGCGGGCCTGAACTACGTTTGCTACGGCCTGGTGGCGCGCGAAGTCGAGCGTGTGGACAGTGGCTACCGCTCGATGATGAGCGTGCAGTCTTCGCTGGTGATGGTGCCGATCCACGAATTCGGCACCGAGGCGCAAAAACAGAAATACCTGCCCAAACTGGCGCGTGGCGAATGGATCGGCTGCTTCGGCCTGACCGAGCCCAACCACGGCTCGGACCCCGGCAGCATGATCACCCGCGCCAAAAAAGTGGACGGTGGCTACCGCCTCACAGGCGCCAAGATGTGGATCACCAACAGCCCGATCGCCGACGTGTTCGTGGTCTGGG
>CAYSIY010000130.1:0-6168 GCA_964431215.1 uncultured Limnohabitans sp. | reverse complement strand
CATCAGTTCCTCACCACCCCGGGCGTAGAATCGCAGGCGATGCGCACTGCGCCCTGAATTCATCATCTGGAGATATCCATGGGTACGTTTTCCATCTGGCACTGGCTGATCGTTCTGGCCATCGTGGTTCTGGTGTTCGGTACCAAGAAGCTCAAGAACCTGGGCTCCGATCTGGGCGGTGCGGTCAAGGGCTTCAAGGACGGCATGAAGGAGGGCGGCACGCCCGAGGACAAGTCGGCCCCGGCGGCTCAGGTCGCTGCCCAGCCGGCGCCTGCCGAGAAGACCACCATCGACGTTGAAGCCAAGACCAAGTCCTGAGCGGCTGAGGTTGTTGCGTGCTTGACCTGGGTCTGTCCAAGATGGCGCTGATCGGCGCCGTGGCGCTGATCGTCATCGGCCCCGAAAAATTGCCGCGCGTGGCCCGCACGGTGGGGGCGCTGCTGGGCAAGGCCCAGCGTTATGTGGCCGACGTCAAGGCCGAGGTCAATCGCTCGATTGATCTCGAAGAGCTCAAGAAGATGAAGGACACGGTCGAGACGGCGGCCCGCGATGTCGAGCAGTCGGTGCAGACCACCGCCTCCGATTTTGAAAAAGACTGGGCTGACAGCACGGGCAGTCTTGGCAACGAGAGCTCCTCGTCCTGGTCGGGCCTGGAAACGCCAGTGCCGGAATACAAGCACCCGGGCAAGAACTGGCGCCTCAAGCGCGGTGCCGTGCCCCAGTGGTACAAGGCCCGCTCGGGCGTGCGCACCAAGGCGCTTTCTGGTGCTGCCCGTGTGGCCCGCTACCGACCCAAGCCCCTGAACTGAACTTCCGGTCATCGCGCTGGCGATGGCCCCTGCATTGGCCCCCATGTCCGACCCCAAGACCCCGCAAGACGAACTCGCCGGCACCGAGCAGCCCTTTGTCACCCACCTCATCGAGTTGCGTGACCGCCTGCTGCGGGCTGTGGTGGCCGTGGCTGTGGCGGCGGTGGCGCTGGCCCTCTATCCCGGCCCCGGGCCGCTCTACGACATTCTGGCGGCACCGCTGGTGGCCCACTTGCCCAAAGGGGCCACGCTGATCGCCACCTCGGTGATCTCGCCCTTCATGGTGCCGCTCAAGATCCTGCTGATGACGGCTTTCCTGATCGCCTTGCCGGTGGTGCTCTACCAGCTCTGGGCCTTTGTGGCCCCTGGTCTGTATTCGCACGAGAAAAAACTGGTCATGCCCTTGGTGGTCTCCAGCACCGTCCTGTTCTTCACCGGGGTGGCGTTTTGCTATTTCTTCGTGTTTGGCCAGGTGTTTGCCTTCATTCAAAGTTTTGCGCCCAAGAGCATCACGGCCGCACCCGACATCGAGGCCTACCTGAGCTTCGTGCTCAGCATGTTCCTGGCGTTTGGCCTGGCCTTCGAGGTGCCGGTGGCCGTGGTGGTGCTGGCCCGCATGGGCGTGGTCAGTGTTGAAAAACTCAAGGACTTCCGTGGCTATTTCATCGTGCTGGCTTTCGTGATTGCCGCCATCGTCACGCCACCCGATGTGGTGTCGCAACTGGCCCTGGCCATCCCGATGTGCCTGCTTTACGAGCTGGGCATCTGGGCCGCACAGATTTTCATACGGCACACGCAGCCCGCTGAGGATTCGCCTGCCAACTGAGGCTCTGCTCGGGGGTGGCCTGCGCTTGCGGCTCAGCGGCGCTGCGCAGGTGCCGGGCGCTGACCCGGTGTGACGGTCACTTCCGTCAGGCCTTGTGCGCGCCAGACCTGCAAGCGCGCAGGTTGGCCAGGCGTCAAGGCGGCTACCTGACGCAGCAAGTCCGAAACATTGCCGACCTTGTGCTGCTCCACCCCGGTGATGACATCGCCGGGCCGGATGCCGGCTTTGGCCGCAGGCCCGTTTTGCAACACCCCGGTGATGACCACGCCCTGCAGCGCCTGACCGGGGGCGCTGGGCAGCTTGAAGCTGGCAGCCAGCTCGGCACTGAGGTCCTGCGGTTCCACGCCGATCCAGCCGCGCGTGACCCGCCCGGTGCTGATGAGTTCACGCATGACCTGCTGCGCTGTGGAAACCGGAATGGCGAACCCGATGCCCATATTGCCGCCCGAGCGCGAGTAGATGGCCGTGTTGATGCCCATCAGGTGACCGTTGACGTCCACCAGCGCACCGCCCGAATTGCCGGGGTTGATGGCGGCATCGGTCTGGATGAAGTTCTCGAAGGTGTTGATGCCCAACTGGCTGCGCCCCAGCGCGCTCACGATCCCGGAGGTGACGGTCTGGCCCACACCGAAGGGGTTGCCAATGGCCAGCACCACATCCCCCACCTGCAGTTGGTCCGACTGTCCCAGCACGATGGCCGGCAGCTTGTCCAGACCGATCTTGAGCAGGGCCAGATCGGTGTCGGGGTCGGTGCCAATCACCGTGGCGGCCGCACGCCGCCCGTCGGCGAGAATGACCTCGATGTCGTCGGCATCTTCGATGACATGGTTGTTGGTCAGGATATGCCCTTGTGGGCTGACGATCACTCCGCTGCCCAGGCCTGCCGGAGCATCGTCATCCTGATCGCCATAAAAAAAGCGGAACCAGGGGTCGCGGGCGTGCGGGTTCTTGCCCCGGTTCTGGCTGGTGTTGATGCTGACCACCGAAGGAGATGCGGTCTGCGCGGCGGCGCTGAGGCTGCCCGCCGGTCGATGCCCGCCATCGCCTCCTGCGGCCTGCATCAGGGTCATGCCCCCGCCTGCAGCGCCGGCCCGTAACCATTGGGGCTGCAAAGTGGCCACGATGAACCAGGCGGCCAGCAGCACGGTGACGGTTTGTGAAAATAAAAGCCAGTAACGTCGCATGACGGCATTGTCGGCGAACTTGGCCACGCTTGAGACACAATGCCTTTTCAAACACCCACCAACCCATGATTGACCATCCAACCCTCCTGCAGGCCTGTGACGACCTGCTGCAACCCGTGCGCTTCAAGGATTACGGACCCAACGGTCTGCAGGTGGAGGGCGCGCGCCCGATCCGCAAGATCGTCTCGGGCGTGACCGCCAGCCGGGCCTTCATCGAGGCGGCGATCGAGGCAGACGCCGATGCCCTGTTCGTCCACCACGGCCTGTTCTGGCGAGGGCAGGACGGTCGCGTGACCGGCTGGATGCGTGAGCGCCTGCGTCTGCTCCTGGCGCACGATTTGCATCTGGTGGCCTACCACTTGCCGCTCGACGCCCATCCGGAGCTGGGCAACAATGCCCAGCTGGGCCGCGTGCTGGGCGTGCAGTGGGATGCCCGATTTGGCGAGCAGGACCTGGGTTTTGCCGGCCCATGCGACTGGGCCGATGCCCAGGCGCTGGCGCTGCATGTGCAGCACCAGTTGGGGCGGGCCGTCACCTGTGTCGGCGGAACGCGGCCTGTGCGGCGTCTTACCTGGTGCACCGGCGGGGCACAGTCCTACTTCGAGTCGGCCATCGCGGCCGGTGCCGATGCCTTCATCACCGGCGAGATTTCCGAGCCACAAGCGCATCTGGCGCGTGAAACCGGCGTGGCTTTCCTGGCCTGCGGACACCATGCCACCGAGCGCTACGGTGCGCCGGCTGTGGCGGCCCATGTGGCCGGCTTGCTGGGCCTGCAGCATGAATTCATCGAGATCGACAACCCCGCATGATGTCCGGCATGGCACGGCCCCTGGCCATCACACCCGGTGACCCCTGCGGCATCGGACCCGAGACGATTGCCCGCGCCTGGCTGCAGCAGGCACCCCTCACGCAGGGCTGCTTTGTGGCCGGCGATGTGGGCCTGATGCGCCGTGCCCTGGCCCTGCTGGGCGAGCCGTCGCCTCTGGTGGTGATGCCCATCGACCATCCCGCGCAAGCCCTGCAGGCACCCGCAGGCAGTCTGCCGGTCTTGCAGGTGGTAGACCCCGCGCCCGAATTGCCCTGGGGCAGGGTGGATGCCCGTGCCGGACGGCTGGCCGGTGAATGCGTGTTGTGGGCCACCCGTGCCGCCTTGCGCGGTGAGGTGGCGGCCATCGTCACGGCACCGATCAACAAGGAGGCCCTGCACGCCGCAGGCGAGCCCTGGTGCCAGTACCCTGGCCACACCGAGTTGTTGCAGGCCGAGAGTGCCCGCCATGCCGGTGTGCCACTGGCCCAGATGCCGGTGCGCATGATGCTGGCCAACGACGAGCTGCGCACGGTGCTGGTGAGCATCCACCTTTCTTTGCGCGAGGCGCTTGATGCCATCACCCCCGTCCAGGTCATGCAGACGCTGCAAATCACCCACGACGGTCTGCAGCGCTGGCTGGGGCGTGCACCGCGCATTGCGGTGGCCGGTGTCAACCCACACGCGGGTGAGGGTGGCCTGTTTGGCCGTGAAGAAATCGAGGTGTTGGCGCCGGTGGTGGCCCAGGCCCGCGCCAGGGGCCTGCAGGTGCAGGGGCCGTTGGCGCCGGACACGGTTTTCATGCGCGCCCGTCATGCGCCGGGTCATCCGGGGGAGTTCGATGTGGTGGTGGCGATGTACCACGATCAGGGGCTGATCCCGGTGAAGTACCTGGGTGTGGAGCAGGGGGTCAATGTCACGCTGGGCCTGCCCCTGATCCGCACCAGTCCCGACCACGGCACGGCCTTTGATCTGGCGGGCAAGGGCCGGGCGGATGCGAGCAGTTTGCTGCAGGCCTTGCGCATGGCGCGTCGGCTGGCAGGCCTGCAGGGGTGATCAGCCCCGCTTTTGGAGGCTGTCGCGAATCTCGCGCAGCAGCACGATGTCTTCGGGCGTGGGGGCGGGTGCCGCGGGGGCTGGGGGTTCGGCTTCCCTGCGGGCCATCAGCCGGTTCATCTGCCGGACCATCAGAAAGATGATGAAGGCCAGGATCAGGAAGTTCAGCGCCACGGTGATGAAATTGCCGTAGGCAAAAACGGCACCGAGCTTTTTGGCTTCAGCCAGGGACAGTCCGGCGGCTTGACCGGCCAGGGCGATGTAGTAGTTGGAAAAATCGAGTCCGCCAAAGGCCTTGCTGACCAGGGGCATGACCAGATCGCCGACGATCGAGTCCACGATCTTGCCGAAGGCGCCACCGATGATCACACCGACCGCCAGATCAACCACATTGCCCTTGAGCGCAAAAGTCTTGAATTCACCCACAAATGACATTTCTGATTCCCCGAATGAGTACTTGGGCTTTGATCTTATCGCCAAAGGCCTGCCGAGTGCGGGATCAATCCATGTAAGCCGTCTATGTGTTGGAGTCCGCTACAATCCCGGGTTGACCCTGATACAGACTCGCAGAGGAATTCCATGAGTGATACCCCAGTCGACAGCAGCAAGCGAACCTGGCTTGTGGCCACCGGCGCTGCTGGAGCCGTCGGTGCGGTGGCAGTGGCCACCCCGTTTGTCAGCACCTTCCAGCCTTCCGAAAAGGCCAAGGCCGCTGGTGCCGCCGTCGAGGTGGACATCTCCAGCCTCAAGCCTGGAGAAAAAGTTACCGTGGAATGGCGCGGCAAACCCGTCTGGATCATGAAGCGCACGCCCGAGCAGCTGGAGTCGCTCAAGAAGACCGAAGCCCAGGTGGCCGACCCCAACTCCGACCGCAAGGCTTACCCGACCCCCGATTACGCCAAGAACCAGCACCGCTCCATCAAACCGGAAGTGCTGGTGGCCGTGGGCATCTGCTCGCACCTGGGCTGCTCGCCTTCCGACAAGTTCCAGACCGGCGCGCAGCCCTCACTGCCGGATGATTGGCAAGGTGGCTTTCTGTGTCCTTGCCACGGTTCGACGTTCGATATCGCCGGCCGCGTCTTCAAGAACAAGCCCGCGCCCGACAACCTCGAAGTCCCACCCCACATGTACCTGTCCGACACCAAGATCCTGGTCGGCGAAGACAAGAAGGCCTGACGGAGAGCAACATGGCTGAATTCAAGGAAATTTCCCCGAACGCGCCTGCCGGTGCCAAGGTCCGCAACTGGTTCGAGAACCGGTTTCCGACCGCCTTTGACGCTTACCGTGTCCACATGGCCGAGTATTACGCGCCGAAGAACTTCAACATGTGGTACATCTTCGGCTCGCTGTCCCTGCTGGTGCTGGTGATCCAGATCGTGACCGGTATTTTCCTGGTCATGCACTACAAGCCGGACGCCAATCTGGCCTTTGCTTCGGTCGAGTACATCATGCGCGATGTGCCCTGGGGCTGGCTGATCCGCTACATGC
>CAYSIY010000129.1:0-6171 GCA_964431215.1 uncultured Limnohabitans sp. | reverse complement strand
TTGGAAGAAAAAAGCGCCTCGGGCGAGGCGCTGTGGGGCAGGACCTTGAACCAGCCCTTGATGCCCCAGGCATCGAGGATGCGCCCGACTTCGATGGCGTCGGCCGGCAGTTCGGCCGCTTCGAGCGGGGGGCGCATCCGAGTGACCGTTCGATCAGGCAGCGGCCTTGACGGCTTGCTTGATCAGGCGTTCCACGGTGGGGGAAGCCTGGGCACCGACGCTCTTCCAGTAAGTCAGGCGGTCCTGGGCGATGCGCAGACCCTGCTCACCCTCCACTGCGGTGGGGTTGTAGAAACCAATGCGCTCGATGAAGCGGCCATCGCGGCGCACGCGTTTGTCGGCGACGACGATGTTGAAGAAGGGACGGCCTTTGGAGCCGCCGCGGTTCAGACGAATAACGACCATGATTGAATCCTTGGGTGGTTGGCAGCTTGCAAAAAAGAGCAGCTCGCCGATCCTTCAGCGTTTGAGACACGCAACTGGCCACCCGGCCAGTGACACACTGAAAAGCCCGTGATTATAGCCCGAGACCCTGGTAGAGCCGTACCCTGGCCCATAATCTTGCCCATGAAAAACAAGACACTGGCCACCTGGCTGACCTTTTTTGGAGGACCTCTGGGCCTGCACCGCTTTTATCTGCGGGGCTTTGGCGACCTTTGGGGGTGGCTGCTGCCGGTTCCCACAGCCCTGGGTCTGTACGGCATCGAGCGGGTCATGGCGTTCGGGCTGGACGACACGATGAGCTGGTGGCTGATCCCCCTGCTGGGCTTCAACATTGCCGCCTGCGCTCTCAATGCGATCATCTACGGCCTCATGACCCGCGAGCAGTGGAATGCGCGCTACAACCCGACCGCTGCAGCCGATGCGCTGGCAGGCCGGACCACCTGGTTCACCATTGCGGGCGTGGCCCTGTCGCTGCTGCTGGGCACGGGCATCCTGATGTCCAGCATCGTGTTCAGCTTCCAGCGTTATTTTGAGTATCAAATTCAGGAAGGCCTGAAAATCAGCCAGTGATCCTGCGCCTGGGCGCCAGTCCCTTTGGGCGCCACACCCTGTTGGGGGCAGAGCCCTCAATGCGGGGGAAGGAGCTCGATGGCTTGATGCTTGACCGCCAACAGATCGGCCCCGCAGACGCGATCAGGTGCGAGCTCGGACAAAGGGTGCAGCACAAAGGCGCGTTGCCGCATGCGGGGATGAGGTACGGTCAGCCGTGGACTTTCGATGCGAGCGTCCCCATAAAGCAGGAGATCCAGGTCCAGGGTACGCGGCGCGTTCGGATAGGGACGCTCACGGCCTGCGGCGTCTTCGAGGGACTGCAAGGCCTGCAGCAGTTCGGGAGCGGTCAGAGCGGTCTCGATGCGCGCGACGGCGTTGATGAAGTCCGGTCCGCTGGCCTCGTGCGGTGCCGATCGGTACAGGCGTGAGCGGGCCAGCAGCCGGGTTTGCGGCAAATGGGCCAGCTGCTCAAGGGCCCGCAGCACTGTGGCCTGTGCATCGCCCAGATTGGCGCCCAGCGCGACAAAGGCCAGTACCGGCTCACGCAGCCTGGCGCTTGCCCCAGGGCCGGGGCTCATGGAGCTGCTGATCAAGCGCTGTCACCGCCAGGCTTGCGGCGGCGGCGACGGCGTTTTTTGGGCGCTGCTTGCCCATCGGCCTGCGGCCCGGACGCCAGCAGATCGTCCTGTGCGGACTCGGGCATGGCCGCTGCATCGGCTTGGGGTACGCGGCGCACGCGGGGTGCACGGGGCCTGTCCTGCTGCTCGGCCTTGGCCTGCTGCATCAGGTCTTCGCGCGTGGCATCGTCGGCCAGGCTGAACTCCTGCCACCAGTCCGCCAAGGCCTCGTCCACCTCCTGCACATCGGCACGCAGTCGCAAAAAGTCGAAACCGGCACGAAAGCGCGGCTGCTCGGCCAGGCTGAACGGGGTGCTGCCGATGCGTTTTTCAAAGCGCGGCTGCATCATCCAGATTTCGCGCATGTCCGCACCGAGCTTGCCTCGGCCCGAAACATCGCCGATGCGGCTGTCAAAAACCTCGTCAATCGCCGATTGCAGTGCCGGGAACGGGTGCTCGCGCTTGGCCAGGCGCTGTGCCCAGCCATCGCGCACATCGGACCAGAGCACACAGGCGAGCAGGAAACTCGGTGCCACCGGTTTGCCCTCGCCCACGCGGCGATCGGTGTCGGCCAGCGCGGTTTTCACAAAGGGGGTGTCGGCGCGCTCGACCACGATGTCGAGCAGTGGGTAGATTCCTCGGGCCAGGCCCAGCGCCTGGAGCTGCGCGATGGACGCCAGGGCATGGCCGGTCTGCAAGAGCTTGAGCATCTCGTCAAACAGACGACTCTGCGGCACGTCGGCCAGCAAGGCCCTGGCCTCCTTCAAGGGTTTGGCGGTCTTGGCTTCGAGCTTGAAGCCCAGGGCGCTGAGCTTGGCCGAAAAGCGCACAGCGCGGATGATGCGCACCGGGTCTTCACGGTAACGCGTGGCCGGGTCGCCGATCATGCGCAGGGTGCGTTTTTTCGCATCCTGGATGCCGCCGTGGTAGTCCACCACGATCTGCGTCTCGGGGTCGTAGTACATGGCGTTGACGGTGAAGTCGCGGCGGGTGGCGTCTTCGTCCTGCGGACCCCAGACGTTGTCACGCAGCACACGACCGCTCGAATCGACGGCGTGCTGCACGCCCTCAAGCTGGCGTTTGCTGGTGCGCTCGTTGCCCTTGACCTGCTCGGCAGCAGCGTTGTCGAGGTAGGCCCGGAAGGTGGACACCTCGATCACCTCGTGTTCGCGCCCACGGCCGTAGACCACATGGACGATGCGAAAGCGCCGCCCGATGATGAAGGCCCGGCGAAACAGGCCCTTGACCTGCTCGGGCGTGGCATTGGTGGCCACATCAAAGTCCTTGGGGCGCAGACCCAGCAGCAGATCGCGCACGGCGCCGCCCACGATGTAGGCCTCGAAACCGGCGTTTTGAAGGGTGCGAACGACGCTGACAGCGCGTTCATCGACCAATTGGGGATTGATGCCGTGTACGCTGGCCGGCAGCTCGGTGCGTTGGCCAAAATCGGTTTTGCCACTGGCCGGCCTGCCCAGCAGCTTGGTGATGAGTTTCTTGATCATTCTTGAAATAAATCGAGGATGCGCCATCCTCTTTGGGTCGCCCATTGTCGCAGGCGTGCGTCGGGGTTGGTCGCCACTGGGTGCTGGGCCTTCTCCAGCAGCGGCAGATCGTTCATCGAATCGGAATAAAAGGTCATCTCCACGTCGCCCCAGGACAGGCCTTTGGTCATGAGCCATTGCTCGACACGGGTGACTTTGCCCTCCCGGAAAGAAGGCGTGCCCTTGATTTCGCCCGTGATCCAGCCTTGCGCATTGCGCTCGAGTTCGACCGCAATCAGCTCGCTCACGCCAAAGGCCTGGGCAATCGGGCGGGTGACGAACTCGTTGGTGGCGGTGACGATCATCGCCGTGTCACCGGCGCGCTGGTGGCTGCGCACCAGATCGAGTGCGGGCGGAAGGATGCGTGGGCGAATGACCTCTTCCATATAACGGTTGTGGGCCTGGGCCGCGGCCTGAGGTCCACGCACGCAGGCCGCCTGCGTCGCAAAGCGCACATAGTCATGGATGTCCAGCGTGCCCGCCTGGTAGTGGGCATAAAACTCGTCGTTGCGCTGGCGGAAGGTGCGGGCATCGGTCCAGCCCAGCTCGATGGTGAATTCGCCCCAACTGTAGTCGGAGTCAATGGGCAAGAGGGTGTGATCGAGATCAAAAAGGGCCAGTTTCATTCGTTTTCCAGCATGGCACGCACAAGCGGAATCGTCAGGGCGCGCTGCGTCTGCAAGGCATAGTGGTCGAGGTGGTCGAGCAGCTGCATGAGGCTGCCCAGATCGCGCGAGAAACGGGTCAGCATGTAGTTCATGACCTCGTCGCTCAAAAACAGACCGCGGGCATCGGCCGCCTGGCGCAGCACCGCCCGGCGCTCGGACTCGCCCAGCACCTTCAGGCCGTACACATGACCCCAGGCCAGGCGAGTGCGCAAGTCATCGCGCAGAGGCAGATCGGCCGGGGGCATACGGCCAGCAGCCAGCAGCCGGCAAGGAGGACCACTGCGGGGTGTCAGGGCATGGACAAACCAGTTGAACGCCGTGTGCTGCTGCTCGGTGTTGTAGAGATGCACATCGTCCATCAGCACGGCCACCCAGTCGTCGCTGAACTCGGGCGGATGATGTGCGTGGCAGTCGAGCCAGCCCACGGCAAGCCCCTGCTCATCAAGGGCCTGGTGTACGGCCTGCAAAAGGTGGGTCTTGCCCGAGCCTTGCTCACCCCAGAGATAAGTGGGCACCAGTGCGTGTGCGCCTCCCGATGCGAACAGGCGCAGATGCTTGAGCGCATCTTCGTTGGGTCCACTGAAAAAAGAGTCCAGCGTCGGCCGCGTCGACAGACCGATGTCCAGCGCCAGCTGTTTCACGGCGTAGGGTCCTGGTCCTGTCCTGCCGGAGCCTGGCGGTAAATCGGGCTGGCGAGATAGATCTGGCGCAGGCGGCGCAGGCCGACCAGGAGCACTGCACTGGCAGGCAGCGCGATCAACACCCCCACAAAACCCAGCAACTGGCCAAAAGCCATCAGGGCCAGGATCACCGCCAAGGGGTGCAGCCCGATGCGCTCGCCCACCAGTCGAGGGGTGAGCACAAAGCTCTCGACCACCTGGCCCAGACCGTACACCACGGCGACCATCAGCAGCGCCTGGCTCGGCGCTGCAAATTGGAGCAACCCTGCCAGCAGGGCCAGCACCAGCCCCAGGCCAAAGCCCAGGTAGGGCACAAACATGGCCAGCCCGGTAAAGACACCGATCGGCAAGGCCAGATCCAGACCAAACAGCGCCAGAGCCACCGCGTAGTACACCGACAGTGCCAGCATGACCAGCGACTGCCCGCGAAGGTATTCACCCAGCACCTTGTCGCATTCGGCCATGAACCCATCAAAAGCGCTGCGCCAGCGAGGCGGCACCAGGGCCAGCACGCTGGCCACCAGCTTGGCCCAGTCGTGAAGCATGAAAAACAGCGCAGCGGGCACCAGCACCGCATACCCCGCCACGGTCAGCGCCGCGTTACCGCCCACCTTGAGCGAGGCCAGCAAAGGCGCGACCAGGTCCTCGCGGTTGTCATTGAGCCAGGCGGCCAGCTGCGTCTTGAGGTCGGGCAGTCCGAGCGAAAGCTCGATGCCCAGCTGCGCCAGCCCGGGTTGCAGGGCGTTGCCCAATCGATCGAGCAAGAGCGGCAGCTGCTGACGCAGCAACGGCCACTCCCGGACCAGCACCGGCACCAGCAGCAAAAACAGGCTGAGCAAGGCCACCAGCGCCAGCATCTCGACCAGGATCACCGCCAGGCTGTGGGGCATGCCCGTGCGCCCCAGACGCAACACCAGAGGATGCAGCACATAGGCCAGCACGGCGGCGACGACAAAAGGCGCAAGCACCGGGGCCAGCAGCCAGAGCACCCATGCCCCCAGCAGCAAGGCCCCCAGCCAGGACAGCAGACGGTTGAGCGAGAAGGTGAACGGTGAGTGCACGAAGGGCCCTGTGAGGTGGAGGCAGAGGATTCAGGGTGAACCCTTAAAATCGGCCCTGATTTTAGTCTGCCTACCGTTTATCAGGCCCGATTGACCTTCTATTGCCTGCCCGACCGACGGGCCCCAACATGAGCCAAATTCCTCTCTCCTACAAAGACGCCGGTGTCGACATCATCGCTGGCGACGAACTGGTCGAACGCATCAAGCCCCTGGCCAGAAAAACCATGCGCGAAGGCGTGCTGGCGGGCATCGGCGGTTTCGGCGCACTCTTTGAAGTCCCCAAGCGCTACAAAGAGCCGGTGCTGGTCAGCGGCACCGACGGCGTGGGCACCAAGCTCAAGCTCGCTTTCGAATGGAACATGCACGACACCGTGGGTATCGACCTGGTGGCCATGAGCGTCAACGATGTGCTGGTGCAGGGTGCCGAGCCGCTGTTTTTCCTCGATTATTTATCCAGCGGCAAGCTAGATGTGGACACTGCGGCGAGCGTCAACGCCGGCATCGCCCAGGGCTGCGAGCAGGCTGGCTGCGCGCTGATCGGCGGCGAAACCGCCGAGATGCCCGGCATGTACCCCGATGGCGAGTACGACCTGGCCGGGTTCGCCGTC
>CAYSIY010000128.1:0-6190 GCA_964431215.1 uncultured Limnohabitans sp. | reverse complement strand
CCGACAGCGTGCGCGACATGATTGGCTACATCAAGGCCAAGTTGCCTAAGAGCTTCATCATTGCGGGCAACGTGGCCACACCTGAAGCCGTGATCGACCTCGAAAACTGGGGCGCTGACGCCACCAAAGTGGGCGTGGGCCCGGGCAAGGTGTGCATCACCAAACTCAAAACAGGTTTTGGCACAGGCGGCTGGCAGTTGTCAGCGCTCAAGTGGTGCGCCCGCGTGGCGACCAAGCCCATCATTGCCGACGGCGGCATCCGCAGCCACGGCGACATCGCCAAGAGCATCCGCTTTGGCGCGAGCATGGTCATGATCGGTTCGCTGTTTGCCGGCCACGAAGAGTCGCCCGGCAAGACCGTCGAGGTCGATGGCGAGCTGTTCAAGGAGTACTACGGCTCGGCCTCCGACTTCAACAAGGGCGAGTACAAGCACGTCGAGGGCAAGCGCATTCTGGAGCCGATCAAGGGCAAGCTGGCCAACACGCTGATCGAGATGGAGCAGGACGTGCAAAGCTCGATCAGCTACGCCGGAGGCAAGAAGCTGATGGACATCCGCAAGGTGAACTACGTGATCCTGGGCGGCGATAACGCCGGCGAGCACCTGCTGATGTAAGCCGTTTCCGGCACCCGCCCCCCGTCATCCCCGGGCCCGTCTTCTCCGTCGTCTTCGGGCCCGTCTTCTCCGTCGTCTTCGGGCCCGTCTTCTCCGTCGTCTTCGGGCCCGTCTTCTCCGTCATCCCCGGGCTTGACCCGGGGATCCATGGATTCCCGCTTTCGCGGGAATGACGAGGGCAGCGTCATCCCCGGGCTGCTTTCTCCGCCATCTTCGGGCCCTTCTTCTCCGTCATCCTCGGGCTTGACCCGGGGATCCATGGATTCCCGCTTTCGCGAGAATGACGGACAAAGGCCCGCCTTCTCCGTCATCCCTGGCCGAACTGGCCGAGCACAAACTCGCGGAAGACGGCCAGGGCGGTCACGGGGCCATGCCCCACCAGGCGGCCGATCCGGTGGTGGCCGGTGCGGCCATCGTGCTGGGGCTGCAGAGCATCGTGGCCCGCAATGTCGACCCCCAGGAAACAGCGGTCATTACCGTGGGGGCCTTCCAGGCCGGCGTGGCCAACAACGTGATTCCGCAGACCGCCACGCTGAGCCTGAGCGTGCGGGCGCGGGTGGACTACCAGCGCGGCTACCCGGTGCTGGTGAACGCCCCGCGCGAGACCGATGTTGCCCGCACTGTGGCCGAGGAACTGCTGGGCACCGAGCGCGTAACCCGTCAGGGCAAGGCGCTGACGGGCAGCGAGGATTTCGCCTTTTTTCTGGAAGAGGTGCCGGGCTGCTACCTGCTGATCGGCAATGGCGACGAGGCCAGCGGCGGCCACGGGGCCTGCATGGTGCACAACCCGGCTTACGACTTCAACGACGACAACGTGGCGGTGGGCTCGGCCTATTGGTCACTGTTGGTGGAGCGGTATTTGAAGGACTGAGCCTCCGCTCTGACGGCCTGCGCTTGCAGGGCGGCCACTGCCCGGTAGCCTCATGCTGTCCCGAAGGACAGAAAATCGGCCACCGGGCAGTGGCCGCCCTGCAAGCGCTTTGAGCACTTTGCGGGTTCAGGCCATCAGGACCATCTGACGGGCCCATTGGTGAAGCCGGTGCCCCGGTTCAGTCAAGGCCGAGACCACGCTGAAATGGTTGAGGCCTGGCAAGGCCTCGCACACGGGCACGGTGCGCTGGCCCCAGGCCTGCTGGATCAGGCGGTTGTGGCGCAGGAATTCCGGACTTTCATCACCCCCGACCACCGCGTAGAGCACACGGTTTGAGGGCGCTTTCCAGAGCGCCGGGCTGGCCAGGCGGACCTGCCCCGGTGTGAGCCGCAGATCGCCTTGCAAAAAGGGGGTTTTGCGCAAGGGCTCCAGATCGAACAGGCCGGAGAGGGACAAGGCCTTGCGTGTGAGGTCGGCGGGCAGGTCGGTGCCGAGGTCTTTCCAGCGGCAGGCCAGCATCATCGCCGCCAGGTGCCCACCCGCCGAGTGGCCGATCACCGTGATGTCGTCTCGGTTGCCGCCATGCTGGCCGATGTGCCGCCAGACCCAGGCCAGGGCGCGGGCGCATTGCAGGGCGATGTCCGGGATCGTCACCGGCACGCCCCCGGTGCCGGGGCACAGCGCATAGTTGAGCACCACCACGCAGGCCCCCATGTCCAGCAGGGGCGGCGCGACAAAAGAATGGTCAGCCTTATCGAGGCTGCGCCAGTAGCCGCCGTGGATGAAGACCACCACCGGCGCACCTGGCTGACGCGACGGGAAGATGTCCAGGGTCTCGTTCGGGCCATCGCCATAGGCCAGGTCCAGCACGCAGGGCCGCTGCTGACGGGCCCGCAAGGAGCCGGCCCTCCAGCGCTCGAAGTGGTCGGCAAAGTCGGGCACCAGCGCCCGGTTGTTGTACATGCGGTCGTGCCAGGCGGCGTTGCGGATGGTCATCGTGTCTCCTTGGGGCGTCACCATCTTGTCACAGCGATCCGTCGGGCCATGCCAAACCCGCGACAATGCGGCGACTTCCAGGATGACTGCCCATGAACGTTCACACCCCCTCTCCCACCGTCGCCCTGCTGGGCATTGGCCGCATGGGCTTGCCCATGGCCACTCGCCTGTGCCAGGCCGGTCTGCCGGTGCATGTCTGGAACCGCAACCGCAGCAAGGCCGAGCCGTTGACCACGCTCGGGGCCACGGTACACGACCAGGCCCCTGAAGCGGTGCGCCAGGCCGATATCGTCATCAGCATGCTGGAAAACGGACCGGTGGTCGGGCAAGTGCTCTTTGAGCTGGGCACAGCGCAGGCCATGCGCCCGGGCGCCCTGGTGGTGGACATGGCCTCGATCAAACCCGGGGAAGCGCGTGACCATGCCGAACGCCTGCAGGCGATGGGCCTGCGCCACATCGACGCGCCGGTATCGGGTGGCACCGTGGCTGCCGAAGCCGGCACGCTGGCCATCATGGCCGGCGGCGAGGCGGCCGACCTGGCCCGCGCCCTGCCTGTGCTGCAGCACCTGGGCCACACCGTGCATGTGGGTCCGCATGGAGCCGGGCAACTGGCCAAGCTGGCCAACCAGATGATTGTCGGCATCACCATCGGCGCGGTCTCCGAAGCCCTGCTCTTGTGCGCCAAGGGCGGTGCCGACATGGCCAAGGTGCGCGAAGCGATTGGCGGCGGCTTTGCACGCAGCCGCATCCTGGAGCTGCACGGCCAGCGCATGGTCGAGCGCGACTTCGCGCCCCGCGCCACCATGACGGTGCAAAGAAAGGACATGCGCAATGCGCTGGACACCGCCAGTGCGCTGGGGTTTCAGGCGCCCATCACCGAACTGTTCGAACGCCTCTACAGCGAGGCCATCGACCACGGCCTGGCCGATCTGGACCACTCGGGCCTGTTCGTCGAACTGGCCCGGCGCAACGGCATGGCTTAGATCTTGAGCTCCAGCCGCAGCTGCACGTTTTGCCAGTTGCGGGCGGTGGTGGTTGCCGACTCAGTCTGGCTGCCACTGACAAAGCGCGAGCCGGTCTGGAAGTCCAGCGGCACCAGGTTGCTCACGGTCAGCCGCAGGCCGGCCGAGGGCGAAAGGCGCCAGAGGCCATAGACATCAACCACCCGCCGGGCGCCCTGGTAGACCCACTGGTTTTCGGTACGGCGGGTGTCGTAGGCCGGGTTCCAGTTGAAATTGCCACCCAGCGTGAGTGGCCGTCCGCGCAGGCGGTAATCCGCCCCGAGGTTACCGGTAGACGAAGGTTGCTGATCCAGCCGGTTGTCGGGTCCGGGCACGTCCTTCACCCGGGAATGGAAGAAGCTCACATTGCTTCGCAGGTCGATTGGCCAGGCCGCCTCCATCCACTGGTTGAGCCGGAATTTGGCCTCCAGCTCCAGGCCCTGCGTCACGGCATCGCCCGCATTGATCGGCCTGGACACGCAAACCCCTGCGCCGGGGCTCAGGCAGGCCAGGCTGGTGGTGTTGCGGATCAGGTCGGTGATGTTGCGGTGAAACAGGTTGGCGCTGAGCACCCCGCCCTGCTCCAGATAACGCTCGAAGCCCAGCTCCAGGCCGGTGGCCAGCTCGGGCCGCAAATCGGGGTTGCCGGTGCGGTCGGGGTTGGTCGGGCTGTTGGTGCCCAGCGAGGGCACGTAGCGGGCCACCAACTGGTGCAGCGTCGGGGTCTTGTAGCTGCGCGTGAGGCTCATGCGCCATTGGTCGCGCTTTGCCGGGTCGGGCTTGAAGACCGCATGCAGCAAAGGCGTCCAGACACCGCTGTCATTGAGCTTGAGGCTGCCGTCGGAGCTGCCCTCGGTGAGGATGCTCTCGTAGCGCAAGCCTGCATAGGCCGACCACTTCGGATTGATCCTGAACTCGTCCTGGCTGTAGAGGGCCCATCGCCGGGTACGGGCCTGCAGGTTGCCGGTTTCTTCGGCCAGGGCGGCATTGCCCTGCTCTTCGCGGCGCACCTGCTCGAACTCCAGACCGCTGACGATCTGGTGGCCGTTGTCCAGCGCACGGGTCCACTTGCCGGTCAGGTTGCCGCTGTTGTCCACAAAATCCTGCGTCTCGAAGCCATTGCACAGCAGCCCTCGGGCGACGCTGCAGTTTTGCGCGGCCCCGGTCTGATCGAGGCGGTAATCGAAACGCGACTGGCCCAGCCCGAAGCGCAGCTCCAGCCGGTCATCGGCCGAGAGCCGCTGTGACCATTGGCCATTGAGGCGGGCCAGCGCGAAATGGCTGTTGCTGAGCGTCAAGGCCTGGTCTGCGCCAGACGCAGAACGCACCGCCACCCGACCGGATGTGTCGTAGTCCGAATACACCATGAAGGGCGTGAGCACCAGGCTGCGCCCCTGCTCACCACGCCATTGGAGCCTGGCGTTCGCGTTCAGCGCGCGACGGTGCCCCAGGCTCTCGGACTGGCGCAAGCGCTCGCCCAGAGCACTGGACTGTGTGACGGTTTCACTCTCGTCCGGGCGGCGGCTGTCGACCGCCGAGACGGTGAAGCTGCCATTGATCGACTCGGACCGGAGGTTGCGCACCCAGTTGAGTTGGCCGGTCGGCTCGCCACGCTCGACGCCGGCGGTCAGCTTGAGGTCATCGGGGTTGGCCTTCTGGCCCTCGCGCAGCACGATGTTGACGGTGCCTGCGATAGCGCGTGTCCCGGTTTCGGCGGTGGGTGCCCGCAGGATCTCGATGCGCTCGACCTGTTCGGGCGTGAGCTGTTCAACCGAAAACCCCGGCGGCATGCGCTCGCCGTCGATCAGGATCTGGGTGTAGCCCCCGCCCAGCCCGCGCATGCGGATGCCGGCCCCCCGGCCGGGCGCTCCGCCCATCGTGACGCCGGGCAGACGCTTGAGCACCTCGCCCAGGGTGGCATCGCCATGGCGGTCGATGTCTTCGCGGCCAATGATGATCTTGCTGGCCGTCGCCTCACGACGCGATTCGGTGCTGGTGTTGCGGTTGCTTCGGATCTCCACGCTGCCCAGATCGGTGACCGGGGGCGGGGTTTGGGCCATGGCGGGCAGGCCGACGGCCAACAGGCCCGCCAAGGCACAGCCAGAGGCACGGTTGAGGACCAGGGGCGTGGGGGTCAGGAGTTCAGGCATGCCCCGATTCTGACAGGGCAGGACGGGCCGTGGGCGGCCCGATTATTCGGCGGACTTGAACAGGGCAGCCACCTTGCGCTTGCTCTTGATGTTGGCCGAGAGCCCCGGGCGGCTGACCGGACGCTGCGACTCCCAGAGCGGGGGGGCCTCGGTGCTGGGCGCTTCGTAGGGCTTGTCAAAGAAGGGGTCACGCGGGGCCGCAGCGGGGCGGAAACCCCGCCGATCACGGGGCTCGCGGGCCTCGCGAGGTTCACGCGGCGCATCCAGCACATCGCGCGGATCGTCTTCGCGGCGAGGACGCGGGCTGTCGCCGTAGCGGCCACGGGGCCGATCGCTGTCGAGCTCGATGACCTCGACCTCGATCTTCTTCTTGATCAGCTTCTCGATGTCGGTCACCAGCCGGTTGTCGCTCGGGGCCACCAGGGTCACGGCCAGCCCGGAAGCCCCTGCGCGGCCAGTGCGGCCAATGCGGTGCACATAGTCTTCGGCATTGAAAGGCACATCAAAGTTGAACACCGCCGGCACGTCCTTGATGTCCAGTCCGCGGGCGGCCACATC
>CAYSIY010000127.1:0-6203 GCA_964431215.1 uncultured Limnohabitans sp. | reverse complement strand
TGGGGTTGGCGCTGGAGCCGGGCAGGCGGGCGTCCAGCATTTCGATGACGACGTCAATGTTCTTGATGCGCTCGGCGATCGCCTGGCGCGTCAGGTGCATGTGTCCGGGGAACCATTGAATCGCCATGACGCGCCATCAGGCCTGAACCAGGCGGACGGTGTAGCCCTGACCCGAGGCGATGACCTCGAACAGGCGGTCGATGTTGGGGTGGCTGCCGGGGTGCTGGCGTGCCGATTCGGTGTGCTCGGCAAACAGCTGCAGGCCTTCCTGGGCGGCGGCCACGTTGATGCTGCCGTGCCTGGTGGCCAGAGCGTTGTAGACGGCCAGCGATCCGGCCTTGCCGGGTTTGTTTTCGATGGTGGCCACCACCTGGCCTGCTGCGTCGATCAGATGCAGTCCGGACAGGTGCGCGATGCTGGGCAGTTGGCGGAGCTGGTTGGCGAAAGTGGTCATGGAGAAAGCCAGAAACAGGCCGCCATTGTGCCTCTTTGCGCGCCTCGTCTGGCGTGACAGGCGGCCGTCCGCTTCTGACCGATACTCTTGGGCATGTCTGAAGCTTCCCGACAAGTGCTGCAGCCCTGGCAGGTGATCGTGGGCGGTGTCTGCGGCCTGATGCTGACCCTGGGCCTGGCCCGTTTTGCCTATACACCTTTGTTGCCCGCCATGCAAGCCCAAACCGGGCTGAGCGATGCGGCCGCCGGTGTGCTGGCGGCGGTCAATTACGCAGGCTATATGAGCGGCGCGCTGGCGGTGGCCTGGTTGGACGATGTGCGTTGGCGTCACCGCTTCTACAGCGTCGGTTTGTGGCTGGCCTTGCTCACCACGGCGGCCATGGGCCTGAGCGCCTGGTGGCCTGCCTGGGCGCTGTGGCGCTACATCGGAGGCCTGTGCGGCGCCAGTGGCATGTTGCTGGGCTCGGGCCTGGTGCTGGGCTGGCTGATGCAGCAGGGTCGCCGCCCCGAACTGGGTCTGCACTTCATGGGCATTGGCCTGGGTATTGTGTTTTCTGCGGCGGGCGCATGGGTGCTGGGCCGCTTGTGGTCCGACTGGGCCATGCAATGGTGGGCTTTTGCGGTCTTGGGTCTGGTGTTCTTCGTACCCGCCTGGCGCTGGCGTCCCCCCGTTCCCTCCAGCCTGCCGATGCGGCCGGCTGACAGCCACGAGGCCCAGGTGCCGCGTCGCTGGCTGTGGATACTGATGGCCAGTTACTTCACGGCCGGCTGGGGCTTTGTCATCAGCGCCACCTTCACGGTGGCGATGGTGGAGCGAGAGCCGTCATTGGCCGGACAGGGAGCATGGATTTGGGCGCTGGTCGGCATGGCGGCCACACCGGCCGTATTCCTCTGGGACCGTATCGCACGCGTGCTGGGCGATATCCGGGCCTTGATGCTGGCCTTTGCATTGCAGATTCTGGCAGTCATGCTGCCTGCGGCATACAGCGCGCTGTGGGCCGCGCTGGCGGGTGCTGTGGGCTATGGGGCCACTTTCATCGGCATTGTGAGTCTGACATTGGCCCTGGTCGGGCGTCGCGCTCCTGCCAATCCGGGCAAGGCCATGGCGCGTTTGACCTTGAGCTACGGCGCGGCACAGATCATCGCGCCGGCCTTGACCGGGGCCATGGCGCAGGCCGCCGGCCATTTCAGGGGCGGATTGTGGCTCACTGCGGCCGTCATGACCGCTGGACTCGTCTTGCTTGCCAGCCTGGCCCGCGAAAAATGATCAGCGCTGCGGTTCCTCGGTCTGAACGCGGCGTGCACCATTGAATCGTTTTTCCCAGTAGGCCGAACGCATGTCATCGACCCGGATCGATTTACCAGCTCGGGGCGCATGGATGAATTTGCCATCGCCTACATAGATGCCGACGTGGCTGAAGGCCCGCTTCATGGTGTTGAAGAACACCAGATCACCGGGTTTGAGCTCCTCGCGGTCAATCGTCTCGGTGGCTTTGGCTTGCTCGGCGGCGCGGCGCGGCAGCAGGCGACCAAAAGATTTTTCGTAAAGGTGACGGACAAATCCGCTGCAGTCAAAGCCGGTTTCTTCACTGCTGCCACCACGACGGTAGGGCACACCCAGCAGCCCCATGGCTTGAGTCAGGAGGTCGGAGGCCTTTTCGCCAACGCTCAGTCGCGCTGAGGTGAGCTGGTGGGTCAAGGAACCCGACCATTGCGCCAGAATACCAGGGGGCACGGGTACAGGCGGCGGCATGTCGTCGTCTGCAGGCGCTGCAAGGCTCTGCAGTGAGGCCAGCAGGCCAAGTGACAGGACGAGGTGGCGCAAGGGCATGGTCAAAAGGGCTGTCCGCAGACTTTTATATGGGAGTGAACTCATTCTAATGCCCTGCACACCCCAAGCAGGAGGCCTGGCGACTGCTGCACAATCCGGCCATCAAGGAGTGTTCATGCTGATCGATGTCGATGAAAGCCAGCTGGTGCTGGTGGATTTTCAGTCCGGATTGCAAACGGCCATGCACGATGCAGCGGTCGTCTGGGCCAATGCGGCTCGATTGGCCCGCGCGGCGCAGATGCTGCGGGTGCCGGTCTGGGGGACCGAACAAAACCCGTCCAGACTGGGGGCTTTGGACCCGCAGCTGCGCGAGGTCTGTCAACGCGTGCTGGCCAAAATGCAGTTCAGCGCTGTGGAGGAGGGCCTGGCCGAGTGGCTTGCGCCGGCTCCGGCTTCGCCACGCGGCAATGCGCGCAGCCTGCCTCGTCACCTGCAGAAACCGCAGCCCGAACAGGGCGCTCGCAAAGCCATTGTGCTGGCGGGGGTGGAAGCCCACGTCTGTCTTTTGCAGACTGCACTGGATTTGCTCGATGAAGAGTTCGAGGTCTGGGTGGTCACCGATGCCTGCACCTCCCGCACCGAACGCAATCGGGACGCTGCTTACGACCGTCTGGCGGCAGCGGGTGCCGAATTGGTGACGACCGAAATGGTGATTTTCGAGTGGCTTCGCAGCGCCGAGCACCCGGATTTCAAGGCGGTTCAGGCCTTGATCAAGTAGGGCCGGTTTGGGCGGTTTGCCGTTGTCTCGCACGGCGTATTGGCGGCATAGGCGACTCGGGCGAGTCAGGCTGTCGCAAGACCCTTGCTCATAATTATGAATTCTCGGCCTGCTGCCTTCGATGTCTGCGACGGGTCTGAGCGTTTTTTCAGTCTGGTTTTCGAGGGGAACCCATGGGCAATTACGCCGACTTTCACCAGCGCTCCATACAGGACCGCGATGCATTCTGGACCGAACAGTCCGCGCTGATCGACTGGCACAAGCCTTTTGAGAAGGTGTGCGACTACAGCAAGCCGCCTTTTGCCCAATGGTTCAAGGGGGGCGAAACCAATCTTTGCCACAACGCGCTCGATCGCCACCTCAAGAGCCGAGCTGACCAGAACGCGCTGATCTTCGTCTCGACCGAGACCAACACCGAAAAAACGTATTCCTTCCGCGAGCTGCATGCTGAAGTCAATCGCATGGCAGCGATCCTGCAGGCGCAAGGGGTCAGCAAGGGCGATCGCGTGCTGATTTACATGCCTATGATCGCCGAGGCCTGCTTTGCCATGCTGGCCTGCGTGCGCATTGGGGCGATTCATTCGGTGGTGTTCGGTGGTTTTGCCAGCCACTCCTTGGCCAGCCGCATCGACGACGCCCAGCCCAAAGTGATTGTGAGCGCCGACGCCGGCATGCGCGGCGGCAAGGCCGTGCCCTACAAGCACCTGCTCGACGAGGCGATCAACCTGGCTGCCCACAAGCCCGCCAGGGTGGTGATGGTCAACCGGGGCCTGGCCGACTTGGCCCCTGTGGCTGGTCGTGATGTGGACTATGCGGCAGAGCGCGCCAAGGTGATGGACGCCCAGGTGCCTTGCGTCTGGGTGGCCAGCGAGCACCCCAGCTACATCCTGTACACCTCGGGGACCACCGGCAAGCCCAAGGGGGTTCAGCGCGATACCGCAGGCTATGCCGTGGCGCTGGCCGCCTCCATGAAGCATATTTACATGGGTGAGCCGGGTGAGACTTACTTTTCTACCTCGGACATCGGCTGGGTGGTGGGCCACAGTTACATCATTTATGGCCCCCTTATCAATGGCATGGCTACCATCATGTACGAAGGCCTGCCCACCCGCCCGGATGCCGGTATCTGGTGGAGTCTGGTGGAGAAGTACAAGGTTTCGGTCATGTTCTCGGCCCCCACCGCCGCCCGCGTGCTCAAGAAGCAGGACCCGGCCTACCTCACGAAATACGACCTCTCCAGCCTCAAGGCCCTGTTCCTGGCCGGTGAGCCGCTCGACGAGCCGACGGCCACCTGGATGGCCGAGGCGATCCGCAAACCCATCATCGACAATTACTGGCAGACTGAAACCGGCTGGCCGATCATGGCGATCTGCAACGGTGTTGAAAAGGCTCCGACCAAGTACGGCTCGCCTGGCAAGGCGGTGTACGGCTATGACGTCAAACTGATCAACGAAAACACGGGCGAGGAAATCACCGAGCCTGACCAGAAGGGGGTGATCGCTGTTGAAGGCCCCTTGCCTCCGGGCTGTTTGCAGACGGTCTGGGGTGACGACAAGCGCTATGTCAACACCTACTGGACCAGCATCCCCGGCAAGACCATGTATTCCACTTTTGACTGGGGTGTGAAGGACAAGGACGGTTACTTCTACATTCTGGGTCGCACCGACGACGTGATCAATGTCGCTGGGCACCGTCTCGGGACCCGTGAGATCGAGGAAAGCATCTCCAGCCACCCGAGCGTGGCCGAGGTGGCCGTGGTCGGCGTGGCCGACTCGCTCAAGGGGCAGGTGGCCGTGGGCTTTGCCGTGCTCAAGGACCCGAGCCTGGCTGCCACGCCCGAAGCGGCCCTCAAGCTCGAAGCCGAGATCATGAAGGTGGTGGACAGCCAGCTCGGCGCTGTGGCCCGTCCAGCCCGGGTGCGTTTTGTCTCGCTGCTGCCCAAGACCCGCTCGGGCAAGTTGCTGCGCCGTGCCATTCAGGCCGTCTGTGAAGGGCGAGACCCGGGCGACCTGACCACCATGGATGACCCGTCTGCCTTGCAGCAGATCGTCGATCTGGTGAAAGCCTGAATTCTCTGACCCCGCTTTGTCGGGGTCTTTTTTCATCCTTCGTCCGCACTGTCAGCTCGATGTCGGTCAGCCCATGGCACAATGCAGCAGTTACACAAGGCCCTTCCAGTGCCACACTGTCGCATCCGCCAACCGGTTCAGCCGTGTCGCGGAAGGTAGTTCAACCAGCTAATGTTCCCTCAAGGGGAACGGAGGTAGCGAGAAAATGAGCGAGACCAAGTCCGTCTACGCGGCCTATTCGGCCAACACCCATCTCTTCGGGGGCAACGGCCCTTACGTCGAGGAAATGTACGAGAACTACCTGGCCAACCCAGGCAGCGTTCCCGACAACTGGCGCGAATACTTCGACGCCCTCCAGCACGTTCCTGCGGTTGACGGCTCCAATGCCAAGGACATTCCGCACCTGCCGGTGATCAACGCTTTTGCCGAGCGCGCCAAGCAGGGCGGCACCCGGGTGGTGATGGCCAGCGCCGATGCCGAGATGGGCCGCAAGCGCACCGCAGTGCAGCAATTGATTGCTGCTTACCGCAATGTGGGCGTTCGCTGGGCCGATCTGGACCCGCTCAAGCGGGCTGAGCGCCCGAATATCCCCGAACTCGATCCGGCCTTCTACGGCTTCACCGATGCCGACCAGGAAACCGTGTTCGATACCTCCAACACCTTCTTCGGCAAGGACCGAATGAGTCTGCGCGAGCTGCTCAATGCGCTGCGTGAGACCTACTGCGGCACGCTGGGTGTGGAATACATGTACACCACCGACATGGCGCAAAAGCGTTGGTGGCAGCAAAAGCTCGAGAGCATTCGCAGCAAGCCCAATTTCAGCGCCGAGAAGAAGCGCCATATCCTCGACCGCCTGACGGCGGCCGAAGGCCTGGAGCGCTACCTGCACACCAAATACGTGGGCCAGAAGCGCTTCTCGCTCGAAGGCGGCGAGAGTTTTATTGCCGCCATTGAAGAGCTGATCCAGTCCGCCGGCGCGCAGGGCGTGCAAGAGGTGGTGATCGGCATGGCCCACCGGGGCCGATTGAACGTGCTGGTCAACACCATGCGCAAGCTGCCCGCCGATTTGTTTGCCGAGTTCGACCACACCGCACCCGAAGAGCTACCCGCTGGCGACGTCAAATACCACCAA
>CAYSIY010000126.1:0-6302 GCA_964431215.1 uncultured Limnohabitans sp. | reverse complement strand
GGCGGCGGATGTGGTGGCGGTCTTCGGCCAGGTTGGCCAGGTGACTGAAATAGGTGAAGGCGCGGATCACGCTCACCGCCCGCTCGCCACTGAGCCCTTTGAGCAGTTTTTTCAGGGCCTTGTCGGCTTCGTGGTCGGCGTCGCGCCGGAAGGCCACCGAGAGTTTGCGAATCTGCTCGACCAGTTCGTAGGCTTCTGGCCCCTCTTGTGCACGGATCACATCGCCCAGAATGCGACCGAGCAGGCGGATGTCTTCGGTGAGTGGTTTTTCGTTGTCACGGCTTTGGCGCTTGGCGCGAGCAGGAGATTCGGAGACGGGCTTCATGGCAGGGGCTTTGGCCAAGGCGCGTGCGCTTGCAGGCCTTGTGCTGTCAGGGGTTGCGGGGCCAGCCCATGCTAGCATCGACCAAGCCCCCGAAATTACAAACGGGTTCCCAATGGGGTTTGATATTTTTTGAAAGCCGCTGCCGTGTCCGACAACGCTCAACCCTCCGTCGTCATTGCCACCCGCGAAAGCCGCCTGGCGCTCTGGCAGGCAGAACACGTCAAGGCGCTGCTGGAGTCTCGTGGTGCGAAAGTCACGCTTTTGGGCATGACCACCCAGGGCGATCAGATTCTCGACCGCAGTCTCTCCAAGGTCGGTGGCAAGGGCTTGTTCGTCAAGGAGCTTGAGGTGGCCCTTGAAGAGGGGCGTGCCGACATCGCGGTGCATTCGCTCAAGGATGTGCCGATGGACCTGCCCGACGGTTTCGAGCTGGCTTGCGTGATGGAGCGTGAAGATCCGCGCGATGCCTGGGTTTCATCGCAATACGCCCGCCTGGAGGACCTGCCGCATGGGGCTGTGGTGGGCACCTCCAGCCTGCGTCGCACCGTGCTGTTGCGTGCCTTGCGTCCGGACCTTCGGATCGAGCCCTTGCGCGGCAACCTCGACACCCGTTTGCGCAAGCTCGACGAAGGTCAGTACGCCGGCATTGTGCTGGCTGCCGCCGGTCTCAAGCGTCTGGAGATGGCCGACCGCATCCGTCACATCTTCGAGACGGAGCAGATGCTGCCTGCCGCCGGTCAGGGCGCGCTGGGCATTGAAATCCGCGCGGGCCGTGACGATCTCCGGGCCTTGCTGATGCCCTTGGCGGACACCACCACCTGGTTGCGTGTGGCGGCGGAGCGAGCCGTCAGCCGCGCCATGGGTGGCAGTTGCTCCATGCCGCTGGCGGCGCATGCCACGGTCCATGACGGCCTGCTGGCGCTTCAGGCTGCCTGGGGCGATCCGCAAGGCGGTGCGACTTTGGTGCGTGCGCAGGCGCAGTCGGCTGCGCTGGCGCTGCCCGCAGCCGAGCGTCTGGGGCTGGAGGTGGCTGCCCAGCTGCGTGCAGGTGGCGCACACTGAAGTGCGTGGATGCCAGCGCATGGATGGTCTGACCTTTCAGAGATGAGCCAGGCCGTCATCCGTGTCCTGGTGACCCGTCCTGCGGCCGAGGCGAGGCGCTGGACGCAAGCCTTGTGTGCCCACGGCATCCAGGCCGAGAGCTTGCCCCTGATCGAGATTGCGCCGTTGTCCGACCCTTCTGTCTTGCAAAAGGTCTGGCAGGGCGTGTCCGGGCATGCGGCCCTGATGTTCGTCAGCGCCAATGCGGTGCAGCATTTCATGGCTGCCCGCCCCGCCGGATGCGCCTTGCCGGCCCCGGCCTGGGGAACCGGACCGGGCACGCAGGCGGCCTTGCTGGCGGCGGGTTGGCCCGCTGAGCGGGTGCGTTGTCCGGCGGTTGACGCCGACAGGTTTGATTCGGAAGCCCTGTGGGCACTGGTGCGTGCCGAGGTGCAGACCTGGCGCGGCGCAAGTGTCCTGATCGTGCGCGGTGCAGATGCCCAGGGACAGCTGGCCGGACGCGACTGGCTGGCGCAGCAACTCCAGGCCTTGGGCGTCCAGGTGCAACAGTGTGTGGCTTATGCGCGCCGCCCGCCGGTGCTGGACGATGCGATGCTGCTGCGCGCCCAACAGGCGCTGCGGGACGGCAGCTGGTGGTTGTTCAGCAGTTCCGAGGCTGCCCAGCATTTGCGACGGTTGTTGCCGCCTGGCGCCATTGGCCCTGATGCCCGTGCATTGGCCACGCACCCCCGCATTGCCGAGCGTTTGCGTGAGCAAGGCTGGGGGCGGGTGGAGGTGGTGCCGGCCACGCTGGCAGGCCAGATCGCCTCGATAGAATGCCTGTCATGAACGACCGCCCCGAGACCCCTGCTGCGCCAGTGCATGGCCCAGCCTCTGACCCGCAGGCGCAGCCAGCGCGTTCGTGGCTTGTCTGGGCCGCAGGGGCGATGGCGGTGCTGGCCCTGGCCCTGTCGGCCCTGTTGTGGCAAAAGCTTATTCGCATGCAGGAGCCGCTGGCCCGACAGAGCCAGGACGCGGGTCAGCAATCCCTTGAAGCCAAGGCCTGGGCCAAACAGGCACAGGACACCGTCAAGGACAACGCGGCGCGTCTGAGCTTGATTGAAGGCCGTCTGGGCGAGGTCGCACTGCAGCGTGGGCAGCTCGAAGAGCTGATCCAGAGCCTCTCGCGCTCGCGCGACGAGAACCTTCTGGTGGACATCGAGGCCAGCTTGCGGATTGCACAACAGCAGGCCCAGCTCACGGGCAGCACCGAGCCGCTGCTGGCTGCCCTGCAGACCGCCCAGCAGCGGCTGCAGCGCGCGGCCCAGCCTCGGCTGGGTCCGGTGCAGCGGGCGATCGCGAAAGACCTCGAACGCCTGCGTGCCGCGCAAACCCTGGACATTCCCGGCTTGCTGATGCGGCTCGATGAGGCCGTGGCCCAGATCGATGCCCTGGTGCTCGCCAACCAGCTCCCCGTGCCTGCTGCGCCGGCGGCCAGCGCGTCTGAGGCCGTCCGCTCGGTGTGGCCTGCCTGGTGGTCGCAGAGCCTGCAGCAAATGCTGGAGCCATGGCGTGAACTGGTGCGCATCAGTCGGGTCGATGCGCCGGAGGCTTTGCTGCTCAGCCCTGAGCAATCGTTTTTCCTGCGCGAGAACCTCAAGCTCAAATTGCTCAATGCGCGCCTGGGTCTTCTCTCTCGCCAATATGAGGCGGTGCGTGCCGATCTGGCACAGACCGCAGCCGCGGTCAGGCGCTATGCCGATGTGCAGTCGCGCAAGACCCAGCAGCTCTTGCAGTTGCTGGAGCAGGCCCAGCAGCAGCTGCACAAAGGTGAGTCGCCGCGCCTGGACGCCTCGCTGGCGGCTTTGGCTGCGGCCACCGGCACAAGTGGAAGGTAAGCCATGCGCGCCGCCCTGTGGTTGATCGGTCTTTTTGCGCTGGCTGTGGCCGGGGCCTGGCTGGCCGACCATAACCAGGGTGTCGTGGCCATCTTTGTGCACCCTTACCGGATCGATTTTTCGCTGAACCTGTTTGTGCTGGCGCTGGTGGCGGTGGTCGCGCTGTTGCTGCTGGCGCAAAAAGCGCTGTGGACCTTGTGGTCACTTCCGCGAGAAGCAAGGCGCTGGCGGGCGCAGCAAAAAGAGCGCTCTGCCCACGCCGCATTGCTGAACGCCTTTGCCGAATTCATGGCAGGGCGCTATCTGCGTGCCCGCAAATCGGCAGAGCTGGTGCTTTCGAGGGAACAAGCGCTGCGCAGTGCCGCCGAGCATCCGCTGGCGCATGCCGTGGCGCTGCGGACCGTGGCGCATGTGCTGGCCGCCGAATCCGCCCATGCCCTGCAGGACAAGACCCTGCGCGAGCAGCACCTTGAGCAGGCCGAGCAACTGGCGCAGGAGGTTCAGACTGCGGACAGGCAGGCGCTTGTCGAAGGGCTGATCCTGCGCGCTGCTCGCTGGTCACTGGACGACCGCGATGCACAAGGCAGTCTGGCCAGGCTGGCGCAATTGCCTGCCGCCGTCTCCCGGCGCACGGTGGCCATGCGCATCCAGCTCAAGGCATCACGCCTGGCCGGACAGACGGCGCGTGCTCTGGACACCGCCTTGCTGCTGGCCAAACACCGTGCTTTCAGTCCTTCAGCAGCCCAGAGCCTGCTGCGAAGCCTGTTGCTCGATCTTCTGGCTCGTACGCACGACGAGCTTGCACTGGAAAAGCTCTGGCTGGGTCTCTCTCCCGCACAGCGAGCGTTGCCCGAGGTGGCGGCTTTGGCGGCTACCCGATGGCTGCAACTCGGCGGCGATCCTGTGCGTGCGCGTGCCTGGCTGCTGCCGGTCTGGCAGGCCATGCTGAGCCCCGACAGCCGTCAGACGATCAATGATCGCCAGAAGCTGGTGCAGGCCCTTGAGCTGTCCATGAAGGACGTGCCTTCGGCCGATGCACGAGCCTGGCTGGCCCGTATCGAAGCAGCCCAGCAGGCCCTGCCCAACGAAGCCCACCTTCAGTATCTGGCGGGCATGGTCTATCTGCGTCACCAGCTTTGGGGCAAGGGGCAGAGTCTGCTGACTCAGGCAGTCCGTGGCTTGCCCGATGCTGCCTTGCAGCGCAAGGCCTGGGCCGCATTGGCCGAACTGGCCGAGCAGCAACAGGACATGGCGGCAGCGATGCACGCCTGGAAGCAGGCCGCGCGCGCAGGCTCATGAAAAAACCGGGCCTTGGCCCGGTTTTTTCAGTCCAGCGTGACGTGCTTTTAGAACGGCAGTTTCATCTCGGTCAGATCCTTGCGGGTCTCGACCAGCACCAGAGGACCTTCGTCAATGCGCACTGCGGGCGGGCGCTCGCGGGGCACATGGACCGGCTTGGGCTCTGCAGCGATCGCTGCCTGAGCCATCGCCACCTTGTCGGCGTCGGAGTTGACCCATTGCAGGCCGGCACTGGAGGCGATTTGTTGCAGATCGGCCAGGGGCAGGCTGTAGGTTTGCACACGCGGCATGCCCGATGGCGCGGCTGGCGTAGGGGTGGCAGCCGCCACTGAAGCTGCAGCAGGGACTGCAGCAGCAGGGGCTTCGGCCACAGCGCTCGGCTCAAGCGGAGCATCCACCGGGGCCGCAGTCGCTCGGGCGCGCTCAAAGTAGGAGCGCTGGGCCGGCAATTGCGGTGTCGCTGTCAGCTCGGGTTCGGCCTGCACATCGGCCTGGACATCGGCGTTCGGCTGTTCGTTGCGTGCTTCGCCACGCTCGCGACGGTCGCGGCCATAGCGGTCACGCGAGCGGCGCTCACGACGCTCGCCGTTCTGCCCGGATGCTGCGCCGGTTTCGCTGCCGGCAGTCTCCGTGGTCTGGGTTTCCTGCACGGTGCGGGTCTCAGCATGGGGGGCTTCGGCCGGAGCGCGCTCGCGACGTTCACCGCGTTCACCACGTTCACGGCGGCCTTCGCCGCGCTCGCGACGTCCGCCTTCCGGGCGTTCGCCACGCGGTGTGCGTTCGTTGCGGCCTTCCGCAGTTTCGGTGGTGGCATGGGCCTCCATCGGTTGGTCATTGCGGCTGTCCTGGCGGCGCTCGCGCGGCGCACGCTCGGCGCGCTCGCCACGGCCTTCGCCCGGGTGGCGGCGCTCAGGGCGCTGGCTCTCGCCTTGACCTTCGGTGCGTTCACCACGCTCTGTGCGGCGGCCACCCCGTCGGTTGCGGTCACCGCCACGGGCTTCGCGAGGTTTTTCCTGTTTCCTTTCGGGCTCGGCCGCTGCCTGGGCGGATTCGCTGCCGCCCAGCAGGCGCTTGAGCCAGCCGAAGAAGCCGCCCGTGGTGGTGGCAGGTGCAGTCGGAGTCACGCGGACGGGTGCCACTGTGGCCACCGGCTCGGACTTGGCCGGGGCCACCGGTGCCGGTGCGTCGGGCAGCACGCCCTTGATGACCGGGGTCTGCTTGTTGGTCGGCTCCTGCGAGCGGCGGGTCACTGTGGTCGGGTCCTCGATCTCTTCGGCCATCTTGTAGCTCGCTTCGATGCGGTCCAGACGCGGGTCGTCGTGCTTGAGGCGCTCGATCTTGTAGTGCGGCGTTTCCAGCGAGCGATTGGGCACCAGCAGCACATTCAGGCGCTGCTTGAGTTCGATCTTGGCGATTTCGGAACGCTTTTCATTGAGCAGGAAAGAGGCCACCTCGACCGGCACCTGGGCGTGCACGGCGGCGGTGTTGTCCTTCATGGACTCTTCCTGGATGATGCGCAGGATCTGCAGCGCCGAGCTTTCGGTGTCGCGGATGTGGCCCGCACCGCCGCAACGCGGGCAGGGGATGGACGAGCCTTCCGACAGCGCGGGCTTGAGGCGCTGGCGACTCATTTCGAGCAGGCCGAATTTGCTGATGGAGCCGAACTGCACACGGGCACGGTCCTGACGCAGGGCGTCGCGCAGGCGGTTTTCGACTTCGCGGCGGTTCTTGGCCTCTTC
>CAYSIY010000125.1:0-6307 GCA_964431215.1 uncultured Limnohabitans sp. | reverse complement strand
ACGATGATGCCGGCCAGCGCGATCATGCCGATCATGCTGGTGGCGGTGAACTGCGACTGCAGCAGCGCGTGGCCCGGCATGACACCGATCAGGGTCAAGGGAATGGGGGCCATGATGACCAGCGGCGTGAGGTAGCTGCGGAACTGGGCCACCACCAGCAGGTAGATCAGGATCAGGCCCACACCGTAGGCCGCGCCCATGTCGCGAAAGGTCTCGTAGGTGATCTGCCACTCGCCGTCCCACTTGATGGCGTACTGGCGGTAGGGGTCGTGCGGCTGGCGGATCCAGTATTCGCCCAGCTCGCCTGCATTGGGCAACATTGCGCCTTTGAGATTGGAGCGAATGGCAAACAGACCGTACAGCGGCGAGTCCAGCTTGCCGGCCATGTCGCCCAACACATAACTCACCGGCATCAGGTTTTTGGTGAACAAGGGCTTGTCGATGATGCCCGTCTCCACCTGCACCAGCTCAGACAGCGGCACCAGCCCTCCGTTGGCGGCGCGCATGGGCAAGGCCAGAATCTGTTCCAGGCCGACCTGCGAGACCTGCTGCAGTTGCAGGCGCACCGGGACGGGCAGCTTGGACTGCGCGTCGTGCAGGTAGGTGGCGTCCAGGCCCGACAAAGCACCCTGCACCGTCTGCGCGATGGCCGCCACCTGGATGCCCAGCGATTGGGCACGCTGGCGGCGCACCGTCAGGTGGGCACGCGGGGCGTCGGTCTTGAGCGTGCTGTCGAGCGCCACGATGTCGGGCGTGTCGGCAAAGGCCTGCAGGATGCGTGCGGCCAGTTGCTGTCGCCCGGCTTCATCGGGGCCATAGACCTCGGCCACCAGCGGACTCATGACCGGCGGGCCGGGCGGCACTTCCACCACTTTCACACGGGCCTTGTAGCGGGCCCCGATGTGTTCCAGCTCGGGGCGCAGGCGCTGCGCAATGGCGTGGCTTTTTTCGCTGCGGTGGTGCTTGTCCACCAGGTTCACCTGCAGATCGCCCTGCTCGGCCTCGGCCCGCAGGTAGTACTGCCGCACCAGCCCGTTGAAGGTGATCGGGCTGGCGGTGCCGGCGTAGCCTTGCAGGTCGCGCACTTCCTTTTGCTGCGCCAGGAAGGCACCCATCTCATGGAGCGCCGAGGCTGTAGTCTCCAACGGCGTGCCGGCGGGCATTTCCAGCACCACCTGGAACTCGCTCTTGTTGTCAAAGGGCAGCATCTTGAGCACCACCCACTGGACCACCGTCAGACCCACCGACAGCAGCAGTGCCGCAACGATGCCCCCCAGCAACAGCCAGCGCTTGCGGGCACTGTCGAGGAAGGGCGTGAGGATGCGGGCAAACACCGTTTGCAGCTTCGCGGCCAGGCCGCCCGCTGGGGCGTGGCCGTGGCCCTCGCCCTGCGATTTCATCAGCTTGAGCGCCAGCCAGGGCGTGACGGTGAAGGCAATCGCCAGCGAGATCGCCATGCCCAAGCTGGAGTTGATCGGGATCGGGCTCATGTAGGGGCCCATCAGGCCGGACACGAAGGCCATGGGCAGCAGGGCGGCGATCACCGTGAGCGTGGCCAGGATGGTGGGCCCGCCCACTTCGTCCACCGCCGCCGGAATGATCTCGGCCAGCGGCTTGCCCGGGAACAACTGCTGGTGCCGATGGATGTTCTCGACCACCACGATGGCATCGTCCACCAGAATGCCGATGGAAAAGATCAGCGCGAACAGGCTGACCCGGTTGAGCGTGAAGCCCCAGGCCCAACTGGCAAACAGGGTGGCCGTGAGCGTGAGGATCACCGCGCCGCCCACGATCACCGCCTCGCGCCGGCCCAGCGCCAGGCCCACCAGCAAAATCACCGAGCCGGTGGCAAAGGCGAGCTTCTGGATCAGCTTGTTGGCTTTTTCGGCGGCGGTTTCACCGTAGTCGCGTGTCACGGTGGTACGGATGCCGTCCGGGATCACGGTGTTGCGCAGCACGTCCAGCCGCGCACGTGCGGCCGACGCCACATCGACCGCGTTCTCGCCGGGCTTCTTGGTCACCGTCAGCGTGACCGCCGGATACACCTGCCCGGCCTGCACGCCAGCGGCCTGGGCATCGGCCGCCCCCGGCGTGAACCAGACATAGCGCTGCGGCTGCGCAGCACCGGCTTCGACCCGGGCCACTTCACGCAGGTACACCGGCTTGCCTTGGTGCACCCCCACCACCAGTGCGGCCACGTCTTCGGCGGAGGTCAGGAACTCACCCGTCTCGACCGTGAGCATCTGCCCCTTGTCCGCTTGCATGACGGCCCCCGAAGGCATGCCGAAGTTGGCCGCTGCAAGTGTGGCCTTGAGGCCCAGCAGGTCAATGCCACGCTCGCGCAGGCGCGTCGGGTCAATCTGTACCTGCACCACACGACCTGGCCCGCCCAGGGTCTGCACCTCTCGCGCACCCTTGACCTGCTTGAGCTCCATCTCCAGCGTGCGGGCCACATGCTCAAGCTCCAGCGCCGAACTCGCTTCGGGGCTCCAGAGCGTCACCCCCAGCACCGGCACATCGTCAATGCCCTTGGGCTTGACGATGGGCGTCAGCGTGCCCAGGTCGCGCGGCAGCCAGTCCTGGTTGGCATTGAGCACGTCGTACAGCCGCACCAGCGCCTCGGTGCGCGGCACGCCCACCTTGAACTGCACCGTCAGCACCGCCACGCCGGGCCGGGCCACCGAATAGGTGTGTTCGATGCCCTGAATCTGGCTGAGCACCTGCTCGGCCGGACGCGCCACCATGTTCTGCACCGTCTGGCTGCTGGCTCCGGGAAAAGGGATCAGCACATTGGCCATGGTCACATTGATCTGCGGCTCTTCTTCGCGCGGCGTCACCAGAACGGCAAACAGGCCGAGCAGCAGCGCCACAAGTGCCAACAAGGGCGTGATGGCGTTGCTCTGGAAGGCCGCCGCCAGACGACCGGAAACACCCATGTTTTCTGGAGTGGAGGACATGGGCGGCCTCATTGGGCAGGCTGTGCGCCGGCCAGACCGGCCTGGATCGCATGGACGGCCACCGCATCACCGGCCTTGAGGCCCGCCAGCACCTCCACACTGTCGCCATGCTCTGCGCCCAGGCGCACCGCCTTGAGCACAAAGCCCTTGTCGCTGGCCACATACACGCCCGTCAGCTCGCCACGGCGCAACACCCCGGTCTGAGGCACCACCATGCGCCGGGCGCTGCCCCCGGCAAAACGCACGCGGGTGGACTGGCCCGGAATCAATTGCGCTGCTGCCGCCGCCGGCACGTCCATCTTCCAGGTCAGGGTCTGACTCACCGGGTCGGCGGCGGCCACGAGCTGTTGCCCGGCCGGCTGCACCCAGGCATCACCCGCCTGCAGTTCAATGCGTTGGGCACTGCGCGCCTGCGCGCCCATGGACGTCGGCACCTGCACCACCACGCGCAAGGGCTGGGGCGCGTACACCGTGGCCACCGGCTTGCCGGGCAGCGCCAGATCGCCGGCCTGCGCCAGCGTCTCCAGCACATGGCCATCAAACGGCGCCGTCACCTGCGTGAAGGACTGGGACAGGCGCGCCTGCTGGACCCCTGCGCCCGCACCGTCCCGGCCCGCCAGCGCCGCCCTGTATTGCGACTCGGCCACGTCCAAAGCGGCTTGACTCACAAAACCCTGCCGGCGCAGCTCCCGGGTGCGCTGCACATGGGCCAGAGCGTTGGCCAGTTCTGCCTCGGACTGGGCCACCTGAGCCTGGCTGCGGACCACACCGGACTGGGTATCGCGGTCGTCAATGGTGGCCAGCACCTGCCCGGCACGCACCTTGTCGCCCGCTTTGACCCGCAGGGCCGACACCCGCCCCGTGGCCTGGGCCGACACCGTGGCCTGGCGTACCGCCTCGACAATACCCTCCATCTCCATGCCTGTACCCACGGCCTGGGCTTGCACATGGATGACCGGCACCCTTGGCCCGGCAATGGCCCCTGCGCTCAGAAGCGTCAACCCCCCCAGGGCGAGCCATCGAAGACATGCAGACATGGAATTTCTCCTTGATCGTGACAAGAAATTATACCCTACAGGGTATAAATCCTGTCGCAAAAAAACCCGCCCAGCGTGGATCGGGGGGCGGGTTTTGGCGGTGCGCTGACGCTCAGAACGGAATATCGTCGTCCATGTCGTCAAAGCTGCTGGGCGCTGCCGGCTTGCCCGCTGCGGCCGGCGCGGCTGCAGGGCGTTGTGCCGGCGCGGCCGGACGGCTGTAGCCGCCCGCAGCGCCACCGCCCTCGCCGCCCATGCCCTGGCGCGAGCCCAGCATCTGCATGGTGTCGGCACGGATGTCGGTGGCGTATTTTTCAACGCCGTTCTTGTCGGTGTATTTGCGGGTACGCAAGCTGCCTTCCACATACACCTGGCTGCCCTTCTTGAGGTACTGACCGGCGATCTCGGCCAGCTTGCCAAAGAAGCTGATGCTGTGCCACTCGGTGGCTTCGCGCATCTCGCCGGACTGCTTGTCCTTGTAGCGGTCGGTGGTGGCCACACGAATGCTGGTCACGGCGTCGCCAGACGGCAAATAACGGGTTTCGGGGTCGGCACCCAGGTTGCCGACGATGATGACTTTGTTGACGGAGGCCATGTGTTGTTCCTTTGATCCGTGGGGGACAGCGCTGAGCACCTGACCCGCCGATTTCATGCGTGTCCGATTATGCGACCTTTGGGCCTGCATGCCGAGCCGGGGCCTGCATGGGCAGCGCCAGCAGCCACCACAGCAGCATGGCCGCCGCGCAGCAGAGGAAGAGCATCTGGCTGCCCCAGGACTTGATCAGGCTGCCGCCCGCCCAGCCCCCCACAAAGAAGCCCAGCGACTGCAGGGTATTGAAGACCCCCATGGCTGTCCCACGCACCGCCTGCGGGGCCATGCGCGAGACCATGCTGGGCTGAGTGGCCTCAAGAATGTTGAAACCGCAAAAAAATGCAAAAAGCAGGGCCGCAAGGGCCATCAATCGGGGGGTGCCCGAGGACAGTGCCAGCAAACCGAGCTGCACCAGCGCAATCAGCAGGATGGCGGCGAGAAAAACCCGCTTGAGGTGCCCACGCCGTTCCAGGGCGAACATGCCGCCCATCAGCACGAAAGAGCCCAGCACCGATGGCAAATACACCTGCCAATGCTGCGCCTTGGGCAAACCGGCCTGCACCAGCAGGGCGGGCACAGCCACCCACATCGCCAGTTGCACGGCATGCAGGACAAAGACGCCCAGATTCATGCGCATCAGATCAGGATGGCTCAGCACGTGGCCCAACACCTGCCGCAGCTTGCCACGCCGGACGCCGCGCTGGGCAGGCGGTGCCGCAGGCACGCCCCACAACACCACCGCCACGCCCAGCAGGGCCAGCACGCCGGTCAAGGCAAACAGGCCCGGCAAGCCCACCACCGCAGACAATGCGGGCGCGAGCACCAGGGACAAGGCAAACATCAGGCCAATGCTGGCACCCACCAGGGCCATGGCCTTGGTCCGCACTTCGTCACGTGTGAGGTCAGCCAGCCAGGCGGTCACCGCCGCCGACACCGCGCCCGCCCCCTGCAGGCTGCGGCCGATCAGGAGCTGGTAGAGATCACTGGCAGCGGCGGCCCAAAAGCTGCCCGCCGCAAACACCAGCAATCCCAGCACAATGACCCGCTTGCGGCCAAAGCGGTCGGACGCCATGCCAAAGGGCAACTGCAGCAGGCCTTGGGTGAGGCCATAAATACCCATGGCCAGCCCCAGCATGACCGGATCGTCACCGCCGGGGTATTTGCGGGCTTCCAGCGCAAACACCGGCAGCACCAGAAACAGCCCCAGCATGCGCAGGGCAAAGATGGAGGCCAGCGAGGCACTGGCGCGTCGCTCCAGCGGCGTCATGGCCGAAGCGGCAACGGAAACGGTGGGCGAAGCGGGGTCAGACACGGGACAACACAGTACGGACAGGCCAGCAAAGGGGGAGATTGTCCCCGATGGCGCAAGCCATGCCCCGGCAAGGCCATGCCCCGATAATCAAAGGTTTTGCCGCCGACTGCCCCCGTGATGCCAGACACCGCCCCAGAGACCCGAGATCCGGACCGCCGAAACCCGGACACCGAACGCTACCTCGGTTCGGCCCTGCGCCAGGGACGCATCAGTGTTCGCGGTGCGCGCACGCACAACCTCAAGAACATCGACCTGGACATTCCGCGTGACCAATTGGTGGTCATCACCGGCCTGTCGGGTTCGGGCAAGTCCAGCCTGGCCTTTGACACGCTGTACGCCGAGGGCCAGCGCCGCTATGTGGAAAGCCTGTCGGCCTATGCCCGGCAGTTCCTGCAGCTCATGGACAAGC
>CAYSIY010000124.1:0-6433 GCA_964431215.1 uncultured Limnohabitans sp. | reverse complement strand
CGCTCGGGTTTGAGCGCTGCCGCCAGGCGCGGCAGGTCAAATTGCAGCAAATCCGGGTTGAGCAGATCGTTGTCCACGCCCTTGCGGATGGCCTGCGGGAAGAAGTCCACATAGGCCCGGGTCAGATCGGCGTCGGTCAATTCCTGGCCCAGCACTTCCTTGGCGATGGTGTGCATCAGCAGCCGGGCTGTGGCATAGGTGTAGTCGGGCTCTTTTTCGATGAGGGTGCGGGCGGCCAGGATCGAGGCCTTGTAGACCTCCTGCAGTGGCACGCCGTCGTACAGGTTACGCACGGTCTCGGCCAGGATTGGCTCGGGGCTGACGTCCTGGCCCAGGCCTTCGCAGGCGCGGGCGATGATGCCCTGGAGGTAGTTCATGTCCAGTGCCACGCGCTGGCCGCCATCGGTCGCAAACAGCGGGGGTTGCTGTTGCGCGGCTCCAGCTGGCTGTTGTTGCTGTGCGCGCTCCTGGGCGCGGCGCTCACGGTAGAGCACGTAGGCGCGGGCCACATCGTGCTGGCCACTGCGCATCAGGCCCAGCTCGACCTGGTCCTGCACATCTTCGATGTGGAAAGTGCCGCCGCCAGGGCGTGATCGCACCAGCGCACGTACTACGTTCTGGGTCAGTTCGTCCACGACCTCGCGAACGCTGGCCGATGCAGCCCCCTGGGTGCCATGCACCGCCAAAAAGGCTTTCATGAGGGCCACGGCGATCTTGCTGGGTTCAAACGGCACCACCGCACCATTGCGGCGAATGATCTGGTAGTTGGAGAGGGTCTGACTGGAGGCCAGCGGCCGCACTTCGCCGCTTGGCATATTGAGGGGGCTGGAGGTGGAGGAGGGGGTGTTCAGGTCGGTGTGCATGCTGGGTTCTGTACGGAGATGATGTGGTCGGTGCGATGCGTTGAGCAAGGGGATATGCTGTTTTTGGCTGTTCAACTTCAAGAACACTACAGGTAGTGTTTCTGTTGTGACTGAAACACTACCTGTAGTGTAGTGCCTATCCTGGGCAAATGCCAGTCCCGCCCTCGTTGTGGCGCAAAGGAGCTGCAGTTGAGCAGCCCGCAGGGGCCTGGAAAATCAGGGAAAACACTGAGGCGGAAGAGCCAGCAGTTTTTGAAGCAAGGGCCAGTCAAACCCGGGGCCGGGGTCGTGCTTGCGACCCGGTGCCACATGTTCATGACCGGCAAAGTGTGCGATTGGGTAGCGTGCGCACAAAGCACGGCACACACCTGCGAGCGACTGGTATTGGGCCGGCTCGAAGTGGTCGCCTTCCAGGCCTTCCAGTTCAATGCCGATCGAGTCGTCGTTACAGTGGTCTCGCCCCCGGTAGTGCGAGCGTCCGGCGTGCCAGGCGCGGTCGTCACAGCTGACAAATTGCCAGACTGCACCATCACGGCGAATGTAGAAATGCGACGACACCTCCAGGCCCCGGATCTGCTGGTAGTAAGGATGGGCGTCCCAGTCCAGCCGGTTGGTGAAAAGCGCCTGCACGCCTGAACCCCCGTATTGCCCGGGCGGCAGGCTGATTGAATGCACCACCACCAAATCGATGCAGGCCTGAGCAGGTCGTGGACCAAAGTTGGGTGAGGGCAACCGGATCGCCTGGCGCAGCCAGCCACCGTCCCAGGGCTCGTCAGCGTTGCCGAGCGTGCTGGACATGCTCAGTTGGGGTTGCGATCGCCCGCAGCGCTGCGGTGCGCCGGACTGCAGTATTGGCCGCGCGCCCCGGTTACGGCGTCGTCGTGTGGCAGATGCACACCACAGTGGGCACAGGTGACCATCTCCTGGGTGGGCGGCGATGTGGGAGGGGGCTGCTCGGGTCGGCCCCGGCGGGCGCGCCGCCAGGCCCAGGCGACGAACAGGATCACGATGGCCCAGAACAGGTACTTCATGCGCTGCGTCCCAGCATCAGTTCGAGCACAAAGCGGGAGCCAACGTAGGACAGCAGCAGCAGAAGGGTGCCGGTGTAGAGCACGCGAACCGCACGCTTGCCGCGCCAGCCCCAGCGCTGGCGCCCCCAGAGCAGCAGGGCAAAGGTCAGCCAGGACAGCAGGGCGAACACCCGCTTGTGATCCCAGCGCCAGGCACTGTTGTCCGATCCGTACAGATGTTCGCCAAACCACAGTCCGGCCAGCAGCGTTGCCGACAGCAGTACGAAGCCGGCGCTCACAAAACGGAAGGTCAGGCGCTCAAGGGTGAGCAGCGGCAGACCGGGGCTGGCATGGGCCTGACGGATCTCACGTTCGGCGCGGGTCATGAGCCACGCATGCACCACTGCGGCGGCGAACATGCCATAAGCCGAGAGGCCCAACGCCCAGTGCAGCGGCAACCAGGTCGAGGCCTGAACATGCAGTGCGTTGCCCGGAAACAGCCAGGCCAGCACCACGGTCAGCGCCCCCAGGCTGCCCAGCGCCCAACGGGCCCGCAATTGCGGATAGAACTGGCTCTCTACCAGGTAGGCGACCAGCACCATCCAGGCCGTAACCGAGAGCGCGGGCGCAAAGCCAAAGCGCACAGGCGGGGTAAAACTGTCCAGCAGCGAAAAGGCATGGGCGGCGCAGGCCACCCAGAGCAGGCGGCGGGTCTGTCCATCGCCCAGCCGATCGGGAGCGAGAGCCGGCAGCACGTAGCAAAGCACGGCCAATGCCGAGGCAAGCAGGGTCCAAACGGGGGGGCTCGCTAAAATCATGCCTCCAAGTTTAGCCTTTCAGGCCGGGTCGACGGGACCGGGCCACGGCTGGCCTGTCTTTCTGGATGGCATCCATGGCTTCCGCCCTCACCGACAAACTCTCGCGTCTGGTCAAGACGATCAGCGGCCAGGCCCGCATCACCGAATCCAACGTCGCCGACATGCTGCGCGAGGTGCGCATGGCCTTTCTTGAAGCCGATGTGGCCCTGCCGGTGGTGCGCGACTTCATTGCCCGCGTCAAGGACAAGGCGCTCGGTCAGGAGGTCATGGGTTCGCTCAAGCCGGGTCAGGCTCTGGTGGGCATTGTCAACAGAGAGCTTGCCGCGACCATGGGCGAGGGCGTGGCCGACATCAACCTGGCTGCGCAGCCGCCGGCCGTGATCCTCATGGCCGGTTTGCAGGGCGCTGGCAAAACCACCACCACTGCCAAGCTGGCCAAGCACCTGATTGAAAAGCGAAAAAAGAAAGTACTGACGGTCTCGGGCGACGTGTACCGCCCCGCCGCCATCGAGCAGCTCAAGACCGTCACGGCTCAGGCCGGGGCCGAGTGGTTTCCCAGCACGCCGGACCAGAGGCCGATCGACATCGCCCGCGCTGCCATCGACTACGCCCGCAAGCACTACTTTGATGTGCTGCTGGTTGACACCGCTGGCCGCCTGGCGATCGACGAAGCCCTGATGGCCGAGATCAAGGCGCTTCACGCCGAGCTCAAGCCGGTGGAGACCCTGTTTGTGGTCGATGCCATGCAGGGTCAGGATGCTGCCAACACCGCCAAGGCCTTTGGCGAGGCCTTGCCTCTGACCGGCATCGTGCTGACCAAGCTCGATGGCGATTCGCGCGGGGGCGCAGCGCTGTCAGTGCGCCAGATCACCGGGGCGCCGATCAAGTTTGCCGGCACCAGCGAGAAGATGGATGGCCTGGAAGTGTTTGACGCCGAGCGCCATGCCGGTCGCATCCTGGGTATGGGCGACATCGTGGCCCTGGTCGAGCAAGTCACTGCGGGCGTGGACATGGAGGCCGCGCAGAAGCTGGCCGCCAAGGTCAAAGGCGGCGGCGGCTTCGATCTCAATGACTTTCTGGCGCAGATCCAGCAAATGAAGCAAATGGGCGGACTCTCCAGCCTGATGGACAAGTTGCCCAGTCAGCTCACGGCCAAGGCCGCCGACATGGACATGGGCAAGATTGAAAAGGACATTGCCCGCAAGCAGGGCATCATCCACAGCATGACGCTCAAGGAGCGTGCCCGGCCCGAGATCATCAAGGCCACCCGCAAGCGCCGCATTGCCGCAGGTGCCGGCGTTCAGGTGCAGGATGTCAACCGTCTGCTCAAGGAATTCGAGCAGATGCAGGACATGATGAAGAAGATGCAGGGCGGCGGCATGATGAAGATGATGAAGCGCCTGGGGGCCATGAAGGGCATGATGGGTGGCGGCGGCTTTCCGGGCATGCCGCGCTGACCGTGGTCACTCACCTTGGGTGCACGGGCTTCATCCCCAATGCCTGTGGTTCACTTTGTGGATAACTGACGGAACAAGTCCCCAAAGCCTTGATCGACAAGGCTTTCAGCGCGGTGCCCGTTGAATAGGCAGTCCGGCGATGTGGGTCAGCAGGCCCTCGCAGGCGTCTTCCACCAGATCGAGCACCTGTTCAAAGCCCTGTGCACCGCCGTAGTAGGGATCGGGCACCACCGCGCTGTCGTGTTGCAGGCAGAACTCGGTCAGCCGCTTGAGCTTGTGCCGTTGCGAGACCGGGCAGATGTCTTCGGCCAGAACCAGGTTGTCCCAGTCCATCACCAGCACCAGGTCCGAGCGTTCAAAATCTTCGGGCTGCAGTTGCCGTGCCCGCAGCATCGACAGGTCATAGCCCCGCTGGCGGGCATGCTGCTGGCTGCGCGGGTCCGGTGCTTCGCCCACATGCCAGGCGTGGGTGCCGGCCGAATCGACCTCGATCCATGATTGCCAGTGTCGCGCGGCCACTTTGTGGCGCATGACACCATCGGCCGTGGGGCTGCGGCAGATGTTGCCCATGCAGACAAAGGTGAGACGGTAGGGAACGGTCATGGTGAGGCACACAGGCACAATCGTGGCCTCGCATTGTCGTGGAGGAATCGACGTTGCACGATTTGTTCATTTATGGCACGTTGATGCCCGGCCTTCGGCTGGCGGCGGAGATGCAGGGTGCGCAAGCCCTGGGGCCCGCGTGGGTGCCGGGCCGCCTGGTGGATGTGGGGCGCTATCCCGGGCTGGTGCACGGCGAAGGTGTGGTGATCGGTGAGATTTTTCGCGTGAGCGATGCCCTGCTGGCCCGTCTGGACGAGGTGGAGGACATGGTCGCCTGTGACCGCGAGGCTTCTCAGTACTGGCGGGAGAGGGTGACCGTGCAGGATGGTGCCCTGGCAGGCCAGCCGGTCTGGACCTATGTCTACAACCTGCCCATCGATGGGCTCAGGTCGATCGCTCATGGGGACTACCGCCGCTACATCCGCGAGTTCGGGCGAGCGTCCTGAATCCCGTCATTCCCGGATCAGCAGCTCGCCGCGCAGCGAATGCGGGAAGGCCTGGGTGATGCGCACATCCACCATCTGGCCGATCAGTCGACTCAGATTCGGCCCACCAGGGAAATTGACCACGCGGTTGCATTCGGTGCGGCCGGCCAGGTCACTCGGGTCCTTGCGCGCCGGACGCTCGACCAGGATGCGCTGCACGGTGCCCACGCGGCTGGCGCTGATGCGCTGCACATTGGCCTCGATGGTCGCCTGCAGGTGCTGCAGCCGCTTGAGCTTGACTTCGTGGGGCGTGTCGTCCTGCAGGTTGGCCGCCGGGGTGCCCGGGCGGGGGCTGAAGATAAAGGAAAAGCTGGTGTCGTAGCCCACATCTTCGATGAGCTTCATCATCTTGCCGAAGTCTTCTTCGGTCTCGCCAGGGAAGCCAACGATGAAGTCGCTGCTCAGGGCGATGTCGGGCCGGATGGCGCGCAACTTGCGGATCGTGCTCTTGTATTCCATGGCGGTGTAGCCGCGCTTCATGGCCATGAGGATGCGGTCACTGCCGTGCTGCACCGGCAGGTGCAGGTGGCTCACCAGCTTGGGCACCCTGGCGTACACATCGATCAGGCGCTGTGTGAATTCATTGGGGTGGCTGGTGGTGTAGCGGATGCGCTCGATGCCAGGGATCTCGGCCACATATTCGATGAGGGTGGCGAAGTCGGCAATTTCAGACGTGCCGCCCATGGGCCCACGGTAGGCGTTCACGTTCTGGCCCAGCAGCGTGACCTCCTTGACGCCCTGCTCGGCCAGACCGGCGATTTCCACCAGCACATCCTCAAACGGGCGCGAGAATTCTTCGCCCCGGGTGTAGGGCACCACACAATAGCTGCAGTATTTGCTGCAGCCTTCCATGATGGAGACGAAGGCGCTGGCACCCTCGACCTTGGCGGGCGGCAGGTGATCGAACTTCTCGATTTCGGGAAAGCGGATGTCGACCTGCGGACGCGCTTTTTTCTGGCGCTCGGCCAGCAACTCGGGCAGGCGGTGCAGGGTCTGCGGGCCGAACACCACGTCCACATAGGGCGCACGCTTGATGATCTCTTCGCCTTCCTGGCTGGCCACGCAACCGCCCACGCCAATCAGGACCCCCTTGGCCTTGAGGTGCTGCACCCTGCCGAGGTCGGAGAAGACTTTTTCCTGAGCTTTTTCGCGCACCGAGCAGGTGTTGAACAGGATCAGGTCGGCCTGTTCGGGGTC
>CAYSIY010000123.1:0-6442 GCA_964431215.1 uncultured Limnohabitans sp. | reverse complement strand
GCCGTTTTCCTGCATGCGCTCATTGATGTAGAGCTGCCGGGCGCGGGCGCGCTTGGGGTTTGCAATCGGGTTGTAAGAGGAGGGCGCCTTGGGCAGACCGGCCAGCATGGCCGCTTCGGCGATGCTCAGCTCCTTGAGCGATTTGCCGAAATAGGTTTGGGCCGCCGAGGCAAAGCCATAGGCCCGGTTGCCCAGGAAGATCTGGTTCATGTAGATCTCCAGAATCTGGTCCTTGGAGAGCATGTGTTCGAGTTTGTAGGTCAGCAGGATCTCGTAGATCTTGCGGGTGTAGGTCTTCTCGGACGAGAGGTACACATTGCGGGCCACCTGCATGGTGATGGTCGATGCGCCCTGGCTCTTCATGCGACCGATGTTGGCCAGACCGGCGCGCAGGATGCCCAGGTAATCAACGCCACCATGCTGATAGAAGCGCGCGTCTTCGATCGACAGCACCGCGTCCTTCATGACCTTGGGGATCTCGGCGATCGGGGTCAGGTTGCGTCGCTCCTCGCCAAATTCACCGATCTGCACGCCATCGGCGGTGAACACCCGCAAGGGCAGCTTGGGCCGGTAATCGGCCAGGTCCGAGATGTCGGGCAGGTTCGGATAGGCCACCGCCATGGCCACGCCGGCCACGAGCACGATGGACAACAGCCCGGCCAGCAGCAGACCCAGCAGCCACAGCACGATCCTTGCAAGCCAGTGGCTCACGGTGCGGGGACGGTCAGGGGGGGACGCAAGGGGGTCGTTCGGTGGAGTAGGCTGGTCGGACATAGAACCTTCATTGGCCGCGCCGGAAGAGCGCCGTGCCATGGGCCATTATAAAAATCCAATCGCCCGCCCGACGAACAGTGACCCCGAAGATGGAGTCGAAATTACTCTTTTTTTGATTGAAACGAACGTTCTCCAAAACTAAAAAAGAGGCGCACCAGCCCTTCAAGGGTTGGACAGGGAGGAGACCCGACATGCAATCGAGACCATGGGCCAAGGGTTGGGTGGCCTGGCGCAGACAGCACAACAGGGCCTGGGGCGCCATGCTCGACCACCAGGAAATCCTGCTGGCCGCATTGTCCTTGCAGCAAACAGGGGTCGTCCGCGTGGTGGTGTTCGAGCACCTTCACGCACCTCAAGGGCTGGTGCACCCTTCCGAGCGGGACGACTGGCTGGTGCAGAACCTGCGTGGCCTGGCCGGACATGGGCCTGCACGCCAGCGAACGATGGCCCTGGCGCTTGGTGAGGAGCGCTGCCGTCAGGGCGTTCTGGAGTGCTCGAATGCCCAGGGCGCGCGAGGCGTGCTGGCCGAGGTGCAACTCGAGGCGGCGTCTGCCTGGGGGGTCAGCCCCGAGGCGGTGGGGTTCGATTTCCGGATCGAGGACGGCGCTGACCCGGTCAGTTCCCGGGTTCATTGGGCCGCCTGTCTGCTGGAAGAAGTGCAGCGGTGGCGGCACCATGCCCGCAGCGCCGGCTGGCGGTTGCCGGTGGTCGAACCCGAACGTCAGGCGGCGATGCGGGCGGCCAGCAGCCTCGACGGTGAGGTTCTGGACCACTGGGCCGTCTCCCCGCAGGACTGGCGTTTCAGCCGGACGCCACAGCGCCTGGGGTCCGATGTGGACTGGTCACAACTGTCCGGCAGTCCGATGTGGAAACCCCTGGTGGCCTGTGGTGCCGCACTGGGCTTGCTGTGTTGAACGCCCGGCCGCTCAACCTGCTGCGTTACCCCGCGCGGGCCAGCCTGCTGTCGCCCGATGTCTGGCGTACCGCACTGTGGGCGCTGCTGGCGGGCGTGATGGCGGGCTCTGCCCTGGTGTTCTGGCAAGCCCGGCGGCATGCCCAGTTGCTGGCACAGCGGGAGCCATTGCAGGCCAGCCTGCAGTTGCAGCACAGGCAGCAGACCGAGGCGCGGCAAGCTCAGGCCCTCGCGCTGGTGCAGACCCGACTTCAGGAAAGGGCGGCAGGCTGGCAGGTGCAGCGCCAGCAAATGATGGGCCTGCAAGCCCGCTTGAGCCAGGAAGCCGGGGATGCCGGGCTGCGGCTGCGGCGCTGGCAGGCCGATGGCCAGAAGTTGACCTTGCAGTTGTGGCTGCCGCACCCTGATCGGGTGCCCGTGCTGGTGGCCAGCCTGTCGAAAGCCTCGCCACAGCCCTGGACCCTGCACAGCATGAACAGCCCCTCGGAGGGGGCAGGCGTGGAAGCGGTGCTGGAAACGCCCTGGCCCGGCCCGGCGGCGGGAGCACGCAAGCCATGAAGTTCAGGGGAATCGGCGCAGCCATGGATCCGCACAGGCGTGAGCGGCTGGCGGTGGCGAGCCTGGCTTTTCTGGTCGGTGGTCTGCTGCCGCTGCTGTGGTGGTGGCCAGACCAGGCAGAGCTGGATCGGCTCGAAGCCGAGGTGAGTCAGTTGCGCAGTCGTGTGCAGTCCCCACAGCCGGGGCAGGTGCGGCCCTTGCCCGCCGCCGTGGCAGCTCCAGCCCCAGCACCGCGCGCTCAGGAGCAAACCGCAGTCTGGACCTGGCTGCAGCAAGGGGCACAGGCGCATGGGCTGCAGGTCCAGGCCTTGGCCGCCTTGCCGATGACGGGGGGGAGCGAGCTGCCCGAGCAGCCGGTGCGTCTGCGCTTGCTGGGCTTGTGGGCCGACTGGCTGGCCCTGACCGCTGCGCTCGATGCCCAGGCACCGTGGTGGGTGCCCGAGCACTGGCAGGTGGTGCCAGACGGTCAGGTGCCGGGCCAGGTGCGCATCGAACTTCAAGGCCGGGTGGGTTTTCAGCCGCAGCTTGCAGCGGCCATGCAGGACAAGCCGTTTGACTGGCCGGCGTGGCAGCGCGTGCGTTCATCCGCTGCTGCGCAGGCCGGCATTTTTGCCACGCCAGAGGTCGCAGGCCATGCCGCTGCCGTGCGGTCCGGCGCGTCCGATGTGCGGCAAGACAGCCGTCCGCTGCCTGCTGACCCCCGGCTTTGGCCGGTCCGTGAGTTGCAGCTGCTGGGCCTCTGGTGGCAGTCGGGCGAGGCTCATGCGGTGCTGGGCCGGGGTCTGGACCAGGTGACGGTGAGTGTTGGACAGCGCATTGGCCGTGAGGCCTACCGGGTGCGGCGCATCAGCGCAGCGGGCGTCGAACTGCTGGCCCCGGGCGCCAGCGAGCGCGGCCCGGTGCTGGAGTTGACATGGTCGGGAGAGCAATGATGGGATTACGCCAAAGCTTGAGGGTGCTGACCATCGGCATGGCCGGTTCATGGGGGGCTGCCCTGGCGCAGGTGCCCGGTGTGGCCGGCCTGCAGGCGGGGCCAGACAGCCCGCCGATCAGCCTGAACTTCCAGAACACCGAGGTACGGGCCTTGATGCAGGTGTTTGCCGACTTCACCGGCCTGAACTTCGTCACCACCGAAGGGGTCAGCGGACAGATCTCGGTGCGTCTGCAGAATCTGCCCTGGCCGCAGGCGCTGCAGGTCGTTCTGCAGGCCAAGGGACTGGCAGCGCGGCAGGAGGGCAAGGTGGTCTGGGTGGCACCGCAGGACGAGTGGCTGCAGCGCGAGAAAAAATGGCTGGAAGCGCAGGCTGCGCTGGAAGGCGTCAGCCCCTTGCAGGTGGCGTCCATGCGCCTGCAGTACGCACGCGCCAGCGAGGTGGCGCAGCGCCTGCAGGGCGGTGCCGCGGCAGCGTCCGGTGGTGGGTTGACGGTCGGGCGCTGGCTGAGCCCACGTGGCAGCGTGATGGCCGAGCCGCGCACCAATCAGCTCTTTCTCAGCGACGTGCCCGGGCGGCTGGCCGAGTTGCAGAAGATGGTGGCCCGGCTCGATGTCCCGGTGCGGCAAGTGCTGATCGAGGCGCGGATTGTCGAAGCCGATGACCAGTTTGGCGAGTCGCTGGGCGTGCGCCTGGGGGTGGGGGCCAGCCGCACGGCAACGGTCAACGGTCAGCCCGCTGCCCTGGGACAACTGGGAGCCACCAACGCCGCCACAGGACCCGGTGCGGTCAGTGGCAACCAGATCGCCTTGCCGGCAGGGGCGGCGGGGCAGACGCTGGTGGCACCCGCCAGTGTGGCGGTCTCGCTGTTCAATGCCGCGGCCGATCGCTTCATCAACCTGGAGCTCTCGGCGCTGGAGGCCCAGGGCCGGGGCAAGGTGGTCTCCAGACCGCGGGTCATCACCTCCGACCAGACCAAGGCCCTGATCGAACAGGGGACCGAGCTGCCCTACCAGACCGCTGCCGCCACGGGGGGCAGCACCCTCACCTCCATCACCTTCCGCAAGGCCAACCTCAAGCTGGAGGTCACGCCGCAGATCACGCCCGAAGGCGCTGTGGTGCTGGATGTGGACGTCAACCGCGACAGCGTCGGCCAGCTCACCACCGCCGGTTACGCCATCAACACCAAGCATGTGAAAACCCAGGTCCGGGTCCAGGACGGGGGCACGGTGGTGCTCGGTGGCATCTTTGAAGACAGCGACAGGAACGACCAGGCCAAGGTGCCCACGCTGGGCGATGTGCCCGTGCTGGGCTGGTTGTTTCGTAATCGCCAGCAGTTGCGCAAGCGCAGCGAGCTGCTGGTCTTTCTCACACCGCGCGTGCTGACCGAAACGGCGCCTGTTGCCGAGCAGGTGGGGCCGGTGGCGGCCCAGGCCGACCCCCGCCCCTGACCGGCGGCTGCCGGCCACTGGCATACACTTGGGCGTTTAGGAGGGGGTTTGGGCCGGCGTTTTGGTGCGAAACGCGCCCTGCCCACCTTCGCTTTCGTGTGCGAGATGGCCTTGAACATCACCTTTGTCGGCTTGCCGGGCTCGGGCAAAACCACCATCGGACGCCAGCTGGCGCGGCGTCTGGGCTTGCCATTTGTGGACTCTGACCAGGTCATCGAGGAGCGCCTGGGCTGCACGATCCGGGAATACTTCGACCGTGAAGGCGAGGACGCTTTTCGTGACGTGGAGCAGGCGGTGCTCGATGACCTGAGCCAGCACCACCAGGGGGTGCTCTCGACGGGCGGCGGAGCGGTGTTGCGCGAGGCCAACCGCGAGCACCTTCACGCACGCGGCCATGTGATTTACCTGCGCACCCTGCCCGAAGACGTGTTTCGCAGGTTGCGGCACGACACGGTGCGCCCCTTGCTGCAGGTGGACGATCCGCTGGCGCGTCTTCGCTCCCTTCATGAAGCGCGCGATCCGCTCTACCGCGCCACCGCCCATTTCGTGCTCGAGACCGGGCGGCCCACGGTGGCCTCACTGGTCAACAAGATCGTGATGCAGCTCGAACTCTCGGGCGTGCTGCCCCTCAAGGCCGCTGCCGCCTGATCAGATTTCGGCCGCTTCGATCAGCAAGCGCACCCGCTTTTGTCCCTGCCACTCGTCGGCGTCAAGCCGATACGCGATCCTGGCGCGCGCGGGCAAGGGCGCCGTCCGGTTGAACCAGATGCCGTCCACCGCTTGACCCTGGTGCCTGAGCTTGACCGACAGGTGTTTCTCGCCGACCAGGCGTTGTGACAGCACCTCGACCTCCTCGCTGAAGACGGGCGGCGCAAAGCCCTGACCCCAGACCGCGGCGTGCAGCAGGTCGACCAGTTCCGTGCGCAGGTATTCGGGGGGCAGTGGACCGTCGGTTTCCAGGCGGCGCTGCAGCGTGGCCTCATCGAGCCATTCCAGAGCGACCTGTTGCAGGGTGGCTTCAAACACCTCCAGGTGTTCTTCGGCCAGGGTGCAGCCGGCCGCCATGGCATGACCGCCAAAGCGCAGCAGCACACCGGGGGCGCGTTTGGCCACCAGGTCGAGCGCATCGCGCAGGTGAAAGCCTGCAATCGATCGGCCCGAGCCCTTGAGCTCGTGTTCTTTGCCTGGCGCCGTGCTGGCCGCAAACACAAAGGTCGGCCGGTGCAGCTTGTCCTTCAGGCGTGAGGCCACAATGCCGACCACACCCTCGTGGAAATCCGGGTCGAACACGCAGATTGCCGGGGGCGGTGTCTCGCCCTCCTCGAACAGGGATTCGGCCATGTCCATCGCCATCTCCCGCATATCGCCTTCGATCACGCGGCGTTCCCGGTTGATGGCGTCGAGCTGCTGGGCCAGCGTTTGGGCACGGCCCGCATCGTCGGTGAGCAGGCATTCGATGCCCAGCGTCATGTCGGCCAGCCGACCGGCGGCGTTGATGCGCGGACCCAGTGCAAAGCCAAAATCAAAGGTGGTGGCGCGAGCCGCCTCACGGCCTGCAACCCTGAAGAGGGCGGCCATGCCGGGCGGCAGGGCTCCGGCACGCACACGCCGCAGGCCTTGCGCCACCAGCCGCCGGTTGTTGGCGTCGAGCTTCACGACGTCGGCCACGGTGCCGAGCGCGACCAGGGGCAAGAGGGCATCGAGCCGGGGTTGAGTGCCTGCATCGAATACGCCCCGTGTGCGCAGCTCGGCCCGCAAGGCCAGCAAGACATAAAACATCACGCCCACGCCGGCCATGGACTTGCTGGGGAAGT
>CAYSIY010000122.1:0-6492 GCA_964431215.1 uncultured Limnohabitans sp. | reverse complement strand
CAGTGGCTCAAAATTCGACATGATCACTGGCTCAGTTTGGGTGATGAATCAACAGCCCGACCAATGCCTTACCCGTGTTGCGTGGGTTTTCCAGCCCGGCAATGCGCTCGTCCATGAAATCAACAATGCGCCGTGCCATCTGTTTGTCGAGCTTGCGCAGTTGACCTTTGGCCGTGTCGGCGTATTCAATTGTCCAGGCCAAGATCTCGTCTCACATCGGCAGCGGAATGGACCTGTTCTTTCCCTTGACGGACACGCGCAAGCACATCGGCAGCGAGGTAGTAGTCTTCCATGTCTTGGATGCCCCGCTCGATGATTTCGCGCAGGTAAAAAGCCTTGGTGCGCCCGGTTTGGGATGCGAGGTAGTCAAGCCTTTGCTCGGTCTCTGGAGCAAGACGAATTGAAGTGGCCATATACAAATCCTCCATTGAATACATGTATTCAATGTATCACGGCGAGCTTATCTTGGCCACCTCATCCGCCGTGCGCGGGTTATGCCCACGTTCATGCGGCGGATGTCAGACAGGAAGCCGATCTCGCACCCCCTTGTGCTGCAAGCCCCTGAAGGCAAGCTGCGCCAGTCATCAGGTCGGCGTCACAAACACCGGCGCAAACCCACCCCCATCACTGCGAAAGTTGGTGGTCTGTCCGTCGTACAGGCGGGCGGCAAACAGTTGCACCTGGCCGCCGTAGGCGTAGGCCCGCACATCGACCTTGAGCGTCTTGCGCTGGTCGTGCACCATGACCACGCGCTGGCTCGGAGGGATCAGGGCCTGCGCCACATAGGGCAACTGGCGGATGTGTGCCCAGGTCTTGGTGGTCAGCTTGTCGCCACGGTACGCGGCTTTGGAGCCAAAGCCCGACAGCGGCTTGAAGAAGTAGCGCTTGCGCTCGGCCCACAGCAGGTCGGCGTTGGCCGGCGTGAGCAGTTGCGTGGATGGCACCACGCTGGCCAGCACCGCTTGTGCTTGCGGCGACAGGCCCAGTTGGGCCACAAATGATGCGTCGCTCAGTGCCGCCAGGTGGCGCTTGTTGGCGTGCAGCGCATGGGTTTGCGGGTTGGGCGTGAACACGCAAGCGCCGGATGCCCAGGCCTGCTGCAAGGCCACATGCGCAGGCTCGCTCAGGTCAAAGTCGGTCAGGCGCAGGTAGACCATGTCGATGCGCTCGCCCGCATGCTGCAACTGGCCGTCCACCCAGTTCAAGGCCTGCGGGGCCAGCACCCGTGCATCCACCCCGGCTCGCCGGAACATGTCCTGGAACAACAAAAACTCCGGGTACAGGTACTGGCTGGCAGGGTCTTCGTCCACGATGGCGAGCGTGCGGGCACGGCCCTGCGGCGCAATGAAGGGCTCCTGCGGGCGCTGCAAGGCCCACTCCAGCGCAAACATGTCGAGCCAGCGCCGCTCCAGGTGGGTCACATCGGTGGCCGTGTGCATCCAGTCTCTGGCCGCATCGCAGCAGGCGCGCTGCGCCCGCGTGAGTGCGAGGTTGAGCATGGCTCCACCCGCGTTGGTGTTGATCTCGATCAGTTTGGGGCCGGACTCGGTGAGGTGAAAGTCGTAGCCCATGAACACGCCGCAAGGCCCTGCACGCTCAAGGGCGGGGTCTGCGGCCAGTGCGTGCTGACGCCAGACGGGCGAGGTCATGACCTCGTGCAGCACCCTCACCGCCTCCTGCATGGCCGTCAGTTGGTTCTGGCTAACAAACAGGCCAGAAGTTGCAAACAGGTGGGCATGTGTGTCCTGCCAGTGCGGCCACCAGGCCGACAGCACCGAATCGGCATGCAGCGCCTGCTGCAGCGCGTCCATGTCCAGCGAAAAGCAGGCGCAGTCTTCATTGAGGCTGCCCGCGATCGAGCGGATGGGGTCGAGCATCAAGGACGAGGGCATGGCAGGCGGGCTCACTGCCGCGCCGTGCGCACATTGGGCGGCAGCGCCCCCGGTGCGCTGGTGCGCCAGGGGTTGATGTCCAGCCCGCCGCGCCGGGTGTAGCGGGCATACACCGTGAGCTGCGTGGGCTGGCAGCGCGTCCAGAGGTCCATGAAGATGCGCTCAACGCACTGCTCATGAAACTCGTTGTGGTTGCGAAAGCTCACGATGTATTGCAGCAGCCCGGCCTGGTCGATGGGGTGGCCGCTGTAGCTGATCTGCACGCTGCCCCAGTCGGGCTGGCCGGTCACCAGGCAGTTGCTCTTGAGCAGGTGGCTCACCAGCGTTTCCGTCACCGGGGCTTCGGCGGTGTTGGTGCTCAGCAGATCGGGCGCGGGCTGGTAGCGGGTGCATTCGATGTCCAGCCGGTCCAGGTTCAGGCCGTCGAGTTCATGGACAGGCTCCGCGTCAAACTGCTCGGGCATGAGCAGCTTCACGCCCGCGCTGGCCATGACGGGGCCACCGCTCCAGATGGCGGCGCTGATGTCGGTGCGCAGCCGGGCCTTGACCTCGTCAGGCGATTCAAAGCGGCTGTTGTTGAAGCTGTTGAGGTAGAGCTTGAAGGACTTGCTCTCGACGATGTGCGTGCTCTCGGGCGGGATGGTGAAGTGCGCAATCGCCACCTGCGGCTTGCCCTTGGGGTTGAGCCAGGAGACTTCAAACGCGGTCCAGAGGTCGGCCCCAAAAAACACCGGGCGGCCCGTCACGCCGATTTCGTCGCGTTTGGTCTGGCGCGGGATCGGAAACAGCAGACTCGCGTCGTACTGGTCAGCATAGCTGCTGGCCTTGCCCAGCTGCGATTGTTCAGGGGTGTTGTTCATCTCAAGCCTCTGCTTTGCGGCGGAACACCAGGCGGTCGGGCTCGGACGCTGCCTTGTCAAAGGCGTAGCCCTCGCTGTCGAACCGGAGCAGGTCTTCGGGTTTTTTGGCCTGGTGTTCGATCGCCCAGCGGGCCATCAGGCCACGGGCACGCTTGGCATTGAAGCTGATGACCTTGTACTTGCCGCCCTTGTAGTCCTCAAACACGCACTCCACCACGCGGGCCTGCAGCACCTTGCGGTCCACCGACTTGAAGTATTCCTGCGAGGCGAGGTTGATGATGACCGGGCTCTTGTCTTGCGCCAGGCGCTCGTTGAGGTACTGCGCAATTTGCGAACCCCAGAACTTGTAGAGGTTGGCCCCTTTGGGGTTCTTCAGGGAGGTCCCCATTTCGAGGCGGTAGGGCTGCATCCAGTCCAGCGGGCGCAGCACACCGTACAGGCCGCTCAGGATGCAGACATGCTCCTGCGCCCACTCCAGTTGTTTGGGCTTGAGCGTTTTGGCGTCCAGCCCTTCGTACACATCGCCATTGAAGGCCAGCACGGCCTGCTTGGAATTTTTGGCGGTGAACTTGGGGCGCCAGGCTTCGTAGCGGGCCACGTTCAGGGCCGAGAGCGCGTCAGACAGGTCCATCAGCTCGGCAATCTGCTGGGGTGAGTACGGACGCAGCACCTCGATCAGCTCGGCCGCCTGCGGCACGAAATGCGGCAGGGTGTGCGGCACATCGCCGGCGGGGGTGTCGTAATCGAGGGATTTGGCGGGGGACAATAGGAACAGCATGCTCGAAATCCTTTATCAGGACGATTATCTCGCCATCGTCAACAAACCCGCCGGCTGGCTGGTGCACCGCACCCCGCTGGACAAGGGGGAATCGCACTTTGTGCTGCAGGCCCTGCGCGACCAGCTCGGGCGCATGGTGTGGCCGGTGCACCGGCTCGACAAGGGCACCAGTGGCGTGCTGGTGTTTGCGCTGAGCAGCGAGGTGGCCAGCACGCTGGGCCGGGCTTTTGAAAGCGGTGAGGGCTTGCACAAAAGCTACCGCGCCATCGTGCGCGGCTGGCCGGCCGACGAGCAGTTGATTGACCACCCCTTGCGGCGCATGCCCGACGACATGCGCAGCCAGCGCGAAGAAGTGCAGACCGCGCAGACCCGGCTGCGCACACTGCAGCGGGGGGAGCTGCCGATTGCGCAGGGTGACTTTCCCAGCCTGCGCTGGGCCGAAGTCGAGCTGCAGCCGCTGACTGGCCGCCGCCACCAACTGCGCAGGCACGCCAAACACATTGCCCACCCGATCGTGGGCGACGCCACCCACGGCAAAGGGCCACTCAACCGGGCGGTGGCCGCGCACCTGGGCGTGGGACGGCTGTGGCTGCATGCGCTGAGTCTGGAACTTCGGCATCCGGCTCGCCCCGAACAAACCTTGTGGATTGAGGCCCCACTTCCCCTCGAATGGCAAACAGCCTGGACTGGTGCTGTCGTTGGAGGCATGAAATAATCGCCAAACCATGAACGCCAAAACGTTGGAATCCACCGCCTTGCACCTTCCTGCTCAGGAACGGGCCGCATTGGCGCACAAACTTTTGCTGTCGCTTGAAGACCAAAGTGAAAGCGACATTCGCCTGGCATGGGAAACCGAAGCCCAACGACGGGCTCAACAGATCCGAACAGGCGAAACCACCACGCTTTCCGCACAAGACGTTCGCGCAGCTGCCCAGCTACTGGGTTGAGCGCATTGGACACTGAGCGCGTTCATTTGAATCTGGCTCATTTTTCGGCCTGCGCCTTGCACTCCAGGGTTTTGTCGCATAGTAGATAGGCCTTGACCCGCATCTGCATAAGATGCCGGCCATGAGTCTGCTTTTCACCCCCTTCACATTCAACGCCCCGCGCGGCCCGCTGACGCTGCCCAACCGCATCGTGATTGCGCCGATGTGCCAGTACTCGGCCACAGAGGGGCAAGCCACCGACTGGCATCTGGCCCACTGGACGAACCTGCTCAACAGCGGCGCGGGCCTGCTGATGCTCGAAGCCACCGCCGTCTCGCCCGAAGGCCGGATCACCCCGGCCTGTCTGGGCCTGTGGGACGATGCCACACAGGCGGCCCTGCACGACAAGCTCGACCGTGCCCGCAGGCAAGCCCCGGCCATGCCGGTGTGCATCCAGATTGCCCATGCGGGGCGCAAGGCGTCGAGCGAAGTGCCCTGGCGCGGCGGCATGCTGATCGCCCCGCAGGACGGTGGCTGGCAGCCCCTGGGCCCCAGCGCCCTGCCGCAGTTGCCTCAGGAGGCCGTCCCGACCGAGCTGACGCCCGAGGGCATTGCCAAAATCCGCGCCGATTTTGTGGCCACCGCCCGGCGTGCGCAGGCCATCGGCATCGATGCGATCGAGCTGCACGCTGCCCACGGCTATCTGCTGCATGAATTCCTTTCGCCGATTTCGAACCATCGCCAGGACGCCTATGGCGGCAGCTTTGACCATCGCATCCGACTGGTCATGGAAATCTTCAAGGAGGTGCGCGAGGTGTTCGACGGCACGCTGGGCATTCGCCTGTCGGGCACCGACTGGGTCGAGGGCGGCTGGACGATCGAGGAAAGCGCCGAACTCAGTGCACGCCTGCAGGCTGCGGGTGCGCAGTTCGTGCATGTGTCCTCGGGCGGGGTGTCGCCACTGCAGAAGATTCCCCTCGGCCCCGAATACCAGGTGCACTTGGCCAGGGCCGTGAAGGAGCGCAGCCACCTGCCCACCCTCGCGGTCGGGCTGATCACCGAGCCCGCCCAGGCCGAAGGCGTGCTGCAGCGTGGCGATGCCGATCTGGTGGCGCTGGCCCGCGCCTTTTTGTACAACCCGCGCTGGGGCTGGCATGCGGCGGCGACCCTGCAGGGTCAGGTGCAGGCCTCGCCCCAGTACTGGCGCAGCCTGCCCAAGGAGGCGTCGGGCGTGTTTGGCCCGGACGCCCGCATCGGCATGCGCTGATCGGCTGCCCCTTCAGGGCCGAAGGTCACCGGCCAGGCTGGCGAGTGTTTCAGGCGCGATCTGCTGGTGGGCCGGGTAGTGGGTGTGGTCGCAGCCAATTTTGACGCTCGCTCCGGCCAGCACGGCGGCACGCATTGGCGCCGTCAGCTCCCAGCGCAAGAAGTGGACCGAGGAGGTCTTGTCTTCGGTCTCGCGGTCGAGGTCCTCGTCGGCGATGGCGTACACCCTTGCGTGGCCTTCGACCTCGATGAACATGCGGTCTTCCACATGGAGCAGCCTGGCCAGCTCGCGCTTGCGTTCATGGATGTCGGTGTATTCCAGCAGCAGGGTGGCTTTCCAGTTGCTGCCGTCGGGCACCAGCGGACCGTAGGCATCGATCTCGTCCTGGATCGCTTCTTCTTCAAAGATTTTTTCGATGCGCAGCATCTCCTGAATCTGGTAGCGGATGGTGGTCTCGCTCTCGAACTGCACATTCAGGTGCTCGCCCAACAGCACGGTGCGCAGTTTGCGGTGGGCCATCACATCGGCCTTGTGGGTCTTGCGCCATTTGCTGTAGGCCTCCAGCGTCATGAGGCTGTCGGCGGTGATTTTTCCGGTCAGTTGCATGGTCGAACTCCTCATTTCAATCCGTAGGCCTTGCGCACCAGGGTCAGGGGGTGGTTGAGCTCGGGGGCACCCAGGCCGTTGACTTCAAAACCCTGGGCGATGTGGTGGCCGCCCAGCGGGCAGTCCGAGCTGATGTAGTCGGGCTTGGCCCCACTCTTCATGG
>CAYSIY010000121.1:0-6545 GCA_964431215.1 uncultured Limnohabitans sp. | reverse complement strand
GGCTCAAGCACCAGACCATGCTGGTCAATGAAAACCGCCTGAACCTGGCCGACCAGCGCGCCCGCCAGTACCTGGCCCGGCAGATGGAAAAGCATTTCTTTGGCGAAGGGGCCGACCAGGCCCAGGGCTACGTGCCGCCCAGCCAGGCTTGATGCCGCCCTGTGAGCTCCCCCGTGTCCTGGGGGCCGGATGGCACCCCCCGCAGCACCCTGTTCGATGACGTCTACCGCAGCCGCGGATTTCATGGCACCGACCGGGGTCTGCTGCAGGCGCGGCACGTGTTTCTGCAGGGTTGTGGCCTGTGGTCGCCCGATGGCCAGGCCCTGGCCTGGCATCGTCAGCGCCAGTGGCATGTGCTGGAGACTGGCTTTGGCCTCGGCCTGAGCTTTCTGTCCACCTGGCAGGCCTGGCGGCAAGACCCGCAGCGCCCGGAACGCCTGTTTTTCACTTCCATTGAAGCCTGGCCGGTAGAGGCCCCGGATATCGTGCGCAGCGTGGCCGCATGGCCCGATCTGCAGCCCCTGGCTGAGCCACTGGCCCAAGCCTGGCGTGGGCTTCTGCCCGGGGTGCACCGGCTGGTGTTTGAAGGCGGCCGCGTGCAACTGACGCTGTGCATCGGCCCGGTGGACAAGATGCTGCGCGAGATCGATGTGGCGGTCGACAGCGTGTTCCTCGACGGTTTTAGCCCCGAGGTCAATCCCGAGATGTGGTCGCTGCACACCCTCAAGGCGGTGGCGCGCTTGTGCCGCCAGGGCACACGGCTGGCGAGCTGGTGCGTCAAACGCAGCGTGCGCGAGGACCTGGCGCAATGCGGTTTTGACGTGACCCGGGCCGACGGACTGCCACCCAAAACCCACCGCCTGCAAGCCGTCTTCAGCCCCGCATGGACACCGCGCAGCCGGCTGCGCCCTTGCCCCCCAGCAACGGTCTCCGACCACGATGAAGCCCACCCCGACCGCGTCGGCGCTGGCAGAACCGCCCTGGTGCTCGGCGCGGGCCTGTCGGGCGCCGCCGTGGCCTGCAGCCTGGCACGGCGGGGCTGGGCCGTGACCGTGCTGGATGCGGGCAGCGGCGTGGGCGCGGGCGCATCGGGTCTGCCCGCAGGACTGACCGCGCCGCATGTCTCACCCGACGACAGCGTGCTCTCGCGCATCACCCGCGCAGGCGCGCGCGCCACCTTGCAGCGTTGTGCCGAGCTGCTGGAACCCGGCACGGACTGGTCCATGACGGGGGTGCTCGAGCATCGGGTCGAAGGCAAGCGTGCCCTGCCCGAGGGCGAAGGCTGGCCCGTGCAAGGCCACGAGTGGAGCACCCCGGCCAGCCCGGAACAAATCGCCGCAGCCGGCCTGCCGCCCACAGCCCAGGCCCTGTGGCACCCCCTGGCCGCCTGGCTGCGCCCCGGATCGCTGGTGGCCGCTCAACTGGCTACGCCGGGCGTGCAGGTGCGCTGGAACAGCCCGGTGCAGAGCCTGCGCCGCACAGCGCAAGGCTGGCAGGCCCTGGATGCCCAAGGCCATGTGCTGGCCCAGGCCGATCAGCTCGTTGTGGCCGGCGGCTACGACACGCGGGCGCTGCTGCCCGGGCAGCCCCTGCCCCTGAACCCGCTGCGCGGACAGATCAGCATGGGAAGACTGGGCGACTTGCCCGAGATCTGCCGCCAGTCATTGCCCGAGGTGCCGGTCAATGGGCATGGCAGCTTCATCAGCGGTATCCCGCTGCCGCCGCCATGGGGCCATGAGCCGGGCTGGTTCCTGGGCTCCACCTTCGAGCGCGCCTGCCCGCAAGCGGTGCTGCGCGACGAAGACCATGCCGCCAACCACACCCGCCTGGCCAGCTTGCTGCCACGCCAGCACGAACCGATGCGCACGGCCTTTGAACCTGGGCGGGTGATGGCCTGGGCGGGCGTGCGCTGCACCCTGCCCGATCGGCTGCCGGCGGTCGGCCCGATCCATCCCGACCGGTGGCCGGGTCTGCTGGTGTGCACCGGCATGGGCGCACGGGGCATCAGTCTGAGTGTGCTCAGTGGTGAGCTGATCGCCGCCTGGCTCGAAGCCGAGCCGCTGCCCCTGGCCGCTTCACTGGCCGCGAACCTGGCAGCAGGGCGCTACCGCTGAGCCCCGTGGGGGCGAACCCCGCTGCCGGGCGGCTTACTTCATCGCCTCGGCCGGGCGGCGGGCCTTCACGTAGGCATCGCTGGGCTGGTAGTTCTTGCCATCGGCGTAGCGCCACTCGGTCATGGTGCCTTTGCCGCCACGCAGATCGAGCTTGCCCACATACGCCCCCATGGTCGACTGATGGTCCACCGCGCGGAATTCGGCCGGACCGAAGGGCGTGCTGAACTTCAGGCCGCGCAAGGCCGTGATCAGTTTTTCATTGTCGGTGGACTTGGCCTTCTGGATCGCCGCAAAAATGGCCTGCATGGTGGCAAAACCGACCACCGAACCCAGCTTGGGGTTTTCGTTGAAGCGCTTGTAATAGCTGGCGGCAAACGAGGCATGGTCACGGTTGTCGAGCTGGTCCCAGGGATAGCCGGTCACGATCCAGCCCTTGGGCGTTTCGTCCTTGAGCACTTCCAGGTACTCGGGCTCGCCCGAGAGCAGCGAGACCACCGGTATCCTGGGGAAGACGCTGCGCTGATTGCCTTCACGCACCAGTTTGGCCAGGTCGGCGCCGAAGGTCACATTGAAGATCGCATCGGGCTTGCTGGCCATGATCGCCGTGAGGGTGCTGCCCGCATCGATCTTGCCCAGCGCGGGCCATTGTTCGCTCACGAACTCCACGTCCGGACGCCTGGCCTTGAGCAACTCCTTGAAGCTGGCCACGGCGCTCTGGCCGTATTCGTAGTTGGGGGCAATCGTGGCCCAGCGCTTGGCGGGGAGCTTGGCCGCCTCTTCCACCAGCATGGACGCCTGCATCCAGGTGCTGGGGCGCAGGCGGAAGGTGTAGCGGTTGCCCTTGTCCCATACGATGGCGTCGGTCAAGGGCTCGCTGGCCACAAAGAGGCGCTTGTTCTTGTGTGCGTGGTCGGCCAGGGCCAGGCCCACGTTGGACAAAAAGCCGCCGGCCAGCACATCCACTTTTTCTTTGGAGGTGAGTTCCACTGCGTGGCGCAAAGCCTCTTCAGGCTTGCCGGCGTCGTCGCGGGCAACCACTTCGACCTTTCGGCCAAGCAAACCGCCCGAGGCGTTGATTTGTTCAACCGCCAATTGCCAGCCCTGCTTGTAGGGCTGGGTGAACTGGGGAATGGCGGAGTAGCTGTTGATTTCACCGATCTTGATCGGGGTTTGGCCAAAGGCGCTCAAAGCGGCAAGCAACAGGCTGCCGCACACAACTTTTTTCATAAGGTCTAGGGTATAGGTTAGGGGGTCGAAATCTTAACAGCGCCCCCAGGGCACCCCCTCGAAAACACCTAGAAAATCGGCAACCCCATTATTTTTGATGATTTTGTGATTAAACTTAATACCTTCAAAAAAAGGCACAGCATGAACAAACTCGGCGTCAATACCCGTTTGATGGGACTGGTCATCTTTCTGTCCCTGATTTCCATCGTCGTTGGCATGGTGGGGCTGCGGGGCATGTCAGGGACTGTGCAGGGCCTTCAAACTGTTTATGAAGACCGGGTGGTGCCTTTGCGCGACCTGAAGGTGATTGCCGACATGTATGCGGTCAACATCGTGGACACCTCGCACAAGGTGCGCAACGGCAACCTGACCTGGGAAGAAGGCCGCAAGGCGCTGGCAGAAGCTGAAACCACCATTGCCTCCAAATGGAAAAGCTACAAGGCCACCTTTTTGGTCGAAAAAGAGAAAAAAATGGTCGCCGAAATCGAGCCCATGCTGGTCTCAACCCAAGTGCAACTGGACGCGCTGCGCGAAATTCTGGAAAGCGAAGACCGCCAGGCCATCGCCAACTTCACCAAAGGCCCGCTGTACCCGGCCATTGACCCGATCAGCACCAAATTCTCCGAGCTCATCGAAGTCCAGCTCGATGTGGCCAAAGAAGAGTACCTGAGCTCGCGTTCAGACTACGACTTGTCGCAACAACTGAGCATCGGCCTGATGGTCATGGGCACCTTGCTGGGTTTGCTGGCGGCCACCTGGATCGTTCGTTCGGTGGTGGGTCCGCTGCACGAGGTGCAGCAGGCCGTGTCGGACGTGGCCCAGCATTTTGACTACTCCAAACGCATCCAAGTGACCCGCCAGGACGAGGTGGGGAAAACCGCAGAAGCATTCAACCAGCTCTTGCAAGCCCAGCAAGGCGCCATTGCGCAGGTCAATGCGGTGGTGGCTTCGCTGGCCAATGGCCAACTGGGTGAGCGCGTCACGGCCAGTTTGCAGGGTGACCTGGCCACCATGAAAAACGCCATCAACCAGTCGATGGACAGTGTTCAGACCACCATGTCGGGCTTCAATGGCCTGAGCCAAGCCCTGGCCGCAGGCGATTTCAGCTACCGCTTTGACTACGCCACCATGCGCGGCGAATTTCAGCAAAGCCTGAGCCAGGCCATGCATGCCCTGCAGTCCACCCAGAGTCTGATCGGCGATGTGGGCACCGTCATGTCGGCCGTGGCCCATGGCGATCTTTCGCCACGGGTCACCGCGCAAGGCAACGGCGATCTGGAGCGGCTCAAAGCCAACATCAACGTCTCACTCGATGCGCTGGCCCATGCCATGCAGGCCGTCCACGGCCACGCTCGCCAGGTGGCCACGGCAGCTGGCCAGGCCAGTGAAGCCATTGGCCAGATCTCAGATGGTGTGCAGAACCAGACCCACGCGATTTCTCAAGTGGCCATGGCGGTCCGCCAAACGGCCGATTCGGTCTCGGATGTGTCGCGCAACACCAGCGAAGCCAGCCAGAAATCCCAGAGCTCGATGGCGCTCATGCGCGAGGGCAAGGCCAAAATGGGCCAGATGGTCGAGGTCGTGAACTCGATTGCCGTCAACTCCGAAAAAATCAACCGCATCACCGAAGTGATCGAAAACATTGCCAACAAGACCAACCTGCTCTCGCTGAACGCGGCCATCGAAGCTGCCCGGGCAGGTGAACACGGCAAAGGCTTTTCGGTGGTGGCCGAAGAAGTGGGCAAACTCGCGTCCAGCAGCGCGGAAAGTTCGCAGGAAATTGCCCGCCTGGTGCAGCAAGCCGTCACCGAGGCAGCCCAAGCCGTGGAAACCGTCAAAGTCGTGAGCCGGGACCTGGACCAGATCGAGCTGGGTTCGCAAGAAACCGACTCCATGCTCCAGCGCATTTCGTCGGCACTGGAGCAGCAGACCACAGCCGTCGAAGAGATCAATGCCAACCTGGGCAGCCTCAACCGCATTGCCCAAAGCAATGCCGCGGCCACCGAAGAAATCACCGCCACAGTGATGTCCTTGTCCCAGCTGGCCGACCAGACACGCCAGGAAGTCGGCCGCTTCCGGACCTGACCCCGGCCTTATATCCATTCGGAATATATGAACAACTAAAAAATCGTTTGTTCAGGCATAAAGGGCCTGTAAAGTCGCGCCCATGATTGATTTGGGCTACGTCATTGCAGGTTTCTTTGTCGGCACCATCGTTGGCCTCACAGGGGTGGGCGGTGGTTCGCTGATGACCCCCCTTCTGATTTTCTTTTTCGGCGTCAAGCCTTACATGGCCATTGGCACCGACTTGCTGTTTGCAGCGTTCACCAAAATGGGGGGCACCCTGTCGTTTGCCCGCCAGCGCATCGTGCCCTGGCGCGTGGTGGGTTTGCTCAGCGCAGGCAGCATCCCGGCCTCACTGGTCACCATCGGCATCCTGCGCTGGGTCGGTCCGGCCGACCCGCATGTGCAATCGGTCATGACCAGCACCCTGGGTGGCGCACTGCTGCTCACAGCCGCTGCCATGTTTTACAAAGCCGTGCGCGGCAAACAACTGCCCCGCCACCTCTCGGGCGCCGACGAAGCACGCGCCACAACACCCCGCCACTGGAGCCTGCCACTGCTCTTTGGTGGCCTGATCGGCACACTGGTGACCTTGACTTCGGTGGGTGCTGGCGCCATTGGCGTGAGCGTCCTGCTGATCCTCTACCCCCTGCTGCCCTTGCCGCGCATCGTGGCGGCCGACATTGCCTACGCCGTGCCGCTGACTTTGGTGGCCGGTCTGGGCCATGCCTCGCTGGGGTCGGTGGACTGGCCTTTGCTGGCCAAACTGCTGGCTGGCTCGTTGCCGGGCATCTGGCTGGGCTCGCGCCTGACGCACCACACCCCTGACCGCGTGATCCGCTCCCTGCTGTCGGCCCTGCTGGCCTGGGCGGGCCTGAAGCTGGTGGCGCTCTAAACCTGATTTTCTCTCACCGCACAGTGGTGCGCTTTCTCCGATCTGACCATGTACCAATACACCGAATTCGATAAAGCCTTTGTGCGCGCCCGCGCCGCCGAGCACCGCGACCAGCTCGACCGCTGGCAGGCCGGCCAACTGAGCGACGAGCAGTTCCGCCCGCTGCGCTTGCAAAACGGCTGGTATGTGCAGCGCTACGCGCCCATGCTGCGCGTGGCCGTACCCTATGGCGAGATCAACGCCGC
>CAYSIY010000120.1:0-6614 GCA_964431215.1 uncultured Limnohabitans sp. | reverse complement strand
CCCGATTTTGATGACCACCCTGGCCATGATTTTCGGCATGGTGCCTTTGGCCTTCGCCCTCTCCGAAGGCTCCGAGCAGCGTGCACCCATGGGTCAGGCCGTGATCGGTGGCGTCATCACCTCGTCCCTGCTGACCCTGGTGGTGGTGCCGGTGGTCTATTGCTACATGGATGATTTGGCGCAGTGGCTGCGGCGCAAGGCCGGACTACCGGCTTCCGGTCAGGGCACCGACACCCTGGGCCGGTAAAATGGCCGCAACACCCTCAACATACCCCTTGGAGTAAAAAATGGATCTGAACCAGGCACGCTTCAACATGATCGAACAGCAAATCCGCCCCTGGGAGGTGCTGGACCCGCAAGTGCTGGAATTGCTCATGGTGGTGCGACGCGAGGACTTTGTGCCTCTGGCCCATCAAGCCCTGGCCTTTGTCGACATGGAAATCCCCACCGGCAAACAGCCCGGCCAGGTCATGCTGGCCCCGCGCGTGCAGGCCCGTCTGGTGCAGGACCTGGGCGTGCAAAAGACCGACAAGGTGCTTGAAATCGGCACCGGCACCGGCTTCACCGCCGCGCTGCTGGCCCACCAGGCCGCCCAGGTGCTGAGCTACGAAATCGATGCCACCCTCGCTGCGCAGGCCACGGCCAACCTGCAAAAGGCCGGTATCCACAATGTCACCGTCCGCCACGCCGACGGCAGCCAGGGTGCCGCCGCCGAAGGCCCCTTCGACGTGATCCTGCTGTCGGGCTCGGTGGCCGAAGTGCCCCAAGGCTTGCTCGAGCAATTGGCCGTAGGGGGTCGCCTGGCCGCCATCGTGGGCGAAGAGCCGATGATGCGTGCCACCCTGATCACCCGCAGCGGACCCAACAGCTTCGTGACGGCCCAGCCTTGGGACGCCAACGCGCCCCGCCTGCTGGGCTTTGCCCAACCCTCGGCCTTCCATTTCTGAGCCCGCATATGCAGCAGATCTCTCCCGCCCAAGTGGCCCAATGGGCCGGCCAACAGACCCAGCGCCCGGTGCTGCTGGACGTGCGCGAGGGCTGGGAAGTCCAGACCGCCTGCGCACGCCCGGCCGAACTCGACTTCGTGCACATGCCCATGCAGACCATCCCGGCACGCCTGAGCGAGCTCGACAGGGACCGCCCGATCGCCTGCCTCTGCCACCACGGTGGCCGCAGCATGCAGGTCGCACATTTTCTGGCCAGCCATGGCTACACGGTGGTCAATGTGTCCGGCGGCATTCACGCCTGGTCGGCCCAGGTCGATCCCACCATCCCGGTGTATTGACCCCCTGCTTTACAAGAGAGAAGTCCATGAAAGCCTCTTCCTTCCGCCCCTCTTTGTTCAAGCGCCTGCCCTTGACGCTCGCACTGTCCCTTGCTCTGGCCGGCGCCAGCCAGGCCCAGAGCCTGCAGGAGGTCTATGAGATGGCCAGGACCCATGACGCGGCCTACCAGTCGGCCCGCTCGCAATACGAGGCCAATCTCGCCAAGGCCGAACAGGGCAAGGCGGCTTTGAGGCCCACTGTGGGTTTGAGCGCAGGCGCCTCCAGCACTCAATTTGAATCCCAACCGATCCGGGGCAGCATCGGCACTTCGCAAGACCGATCCTTCTCGACCCAAACGGCAGGAATCAACGCCTCTCAGCCCCTTTATCGCCCCGCCAACCTGGCCACCTACCGCCAGAGCCAGAAAACGCTGGAGCTGGCCCAAGCGGCCCTGAACCAGGCCGAGCAAGATCTGATCGTACGGGTCAGCCAGGCCTACTTTGATGTGCTTGCTGCGCAGGACAGCCTGACCTTCGTGAAGGCGCAGAAAGCTGCCGTGGCCGAACAACTGGCCAGCGCCAAACGCAATTTCGAGGTGGGCACCGCCACCATCACCGACACGCGTGAAGCCCAGGCACGCTTTGATCTGGTAACGGCACAGGAAATCGCTGCCGACAACGACCTGCGGGTCAAGACCATGGCCCTCGAATTGCTCGTCGGCAAGCCTGGCCTCAGGCCCCATCGCATCCAGTCCACGGCCACATTGCCGGCCGTTGACGGGCAAGGCATCGACACCTGGGTCAACCAGAGCGAGCGGGCCCACCCGGCCATCCGGCTGGCCCGCACCAACCTGGAGGTGGCCAAGCTCGAAACCGAAAAAGCGCAGGCCGGACACAAACCCACCGTCGACCTCACCATGGGCTACAACACCCAGCGCAACATCAACGGCACGGCAGTGACTCTCGCCAGCTCGCAGATCAATATCGGCACGGTCGGCGTCAATGCCTCGCTGCCCTTGTTTTCGGGCTTTGCCACCCAGAACCGCATCCGCGAAACCGTGGCCCTGGAAGAAAAAGCCCGTCTGGACCTCGAAGGTGCGCAGCGTCAAGTCGCTCAGGCCACCCGCACCGCCTACCTCGGCCTGCAGTCGGGTCTGAGCCAAGTGAAGGCCTACGAGGCTGCAGAAGCGTCGAGCCAGTCTGCACTTGACGCCAACAAACTGGGCTACCAGGTGGGGGTGCGCATCAACATTGACGTGCTCAACAGCCAGAGCCAGCTCTTCCAGACCAAGCGCGACCTGGCCAAGGCCCGCTACGACGTGCTGGTCGGGCAGCTCAGGCTGCGCCAGGCGGCCGGGGTGCTCAAGGCCGAAGACCTGCAGAGCATCAACCGCCTGCTGGCGCCCTGAGACGACCTGTATCGACCTCTGTAGCGCGACCTGCCAGGCCGCACGCCCTCGCTGCAGGGCGCGGCTTGCCAGAGGCCTAAAATCCCCTCTCTCATCTCGACTTAGGACGCCCCATGTTGTTCGCCAGTGATGCCGCCATAGCCATTCTTGCCGGTGCTGCCTGGATGACCGCCGTGCCTGAACCGGCCCAAAAGGACAAGCAGACGGTTTCGGTGTCTTACATGACCGATGTTTACAACAAGCAATGGGATCTGTCGCTGAACCGCGAAAAAAGCATGATCGATGTCACCTGGCAGTCCAAGGCGTCCAGCTTTTACGGTCTGCGCTGGGGGGCTTCGGGCATGCTCAACGCCCAGGGCACCTCCATGTTTGGCCCCGGTGTGGGTAAAACCATCGACGTCAAGGGCCTGGAGATGACCCTGTTCATCTACCCCTCCTACTCCCAGATTCGTGGCAATGACCGCATCCGCTCGCTCAGCGGAGACTTCAATTACCGCACCACCTTTGACGTGATGTACCGCATCAACCCCAAGGTCAAAGTGGGCCTGGGCCTGATGCACATCAGCAACGGCGGCTACAAGGAGCCCAACTCCGGACTGGAAGCCCTGCGCTGGACGATCGGATACGACTATTGAACCTGCGGCGTGCAGGTCGGAGCCGCCCCGTAATGGAGAAAAGCACCATGTCCGTTTTACCTGTCGTGTTGTCCGGAGGCGCGGGCACCCGTCTGTGGCCCCTGTCCCGAGACGGCTACCCCAAGCAGTTTCTGGCCCTGACGTCCGACCTGTCGCTGTTTCAGGACACCCTGCAGCGGCTCGCCAGTCTTGATGAGGTGCTGCCGGCCATGGTGGTCTGCAACGAGAAACACCGCTTCCTGATCGCCGAACAGGCGCAGGCCATCGGGTACGAGCTGTCGGCCATCCTGCTGGAGCCCGCCGCCAGAAACACGGCCCCGGCCATCACGCTGGCCGCCCTGCAGGCGGTCGAATCCGGCCAAGACCCGCTGCTGCTGGTGCTCCCCTCCGACCACGTCATTCTTGACACCGACGCTTTTGCAGCCGCCGTCAAACAGGCCGCCGCCCTGGCCAGCGACGGCCATCTGGTCACCTTTGGCATCGTGCCGAGCCACCCGGAGACAGGCTACGGCTACATCCAGACCGGTGCCGCGCTGTCCGCCAAGGCCAGCACAGTGCGCCGCTTTGTCGAAAAACCCGATCAGGCCACCGCCGAAAGCTATTTGCGCTCGGGTGAGTATTTGTGGAACAGCGGCATGTTCCTCTTCAGGGCGTCGGATTTCCTGTCCGAAATGAACCGCCACCACCCGGAGATCGTGAACGCCTGCAGCAAGGCGCTCGCCGCGGCCAAAACCGACCTCGACTTTTGCCGTGTGGATGCCGAAGCCTTTGCCGCCTGCCCCTCCGACTCGGTGGACTACGCCCTGATGGAGAAAACCACCCGTGCAGCGGTGGTGCCGCTCGATGCCGGCTGGAGCGATGTCGGCGCCTGGCCGGCGGTCAGGCAGGCCAGTACGCTCGATGCCCACGGCAATGCCTCGCACGGCGACGTGATGCTGCATGAAGTGCGCAACAGTTACGCCTATGCCCAGGGGCGTCTGGTCTGTCTGCTGGGCGTCGAGAACCTCAGCGTGATCGAAACCTCTGACGTGGTGCTGGTGGCCCACAATGACCGCGCCCAGGACGTCAAAAAGCTGGTGGACCGGCTCAAGGCCGCACAGCGCCCCGAGGCCAGCCTGCACCGACAGGTCTACCGGCCCTGGGGCCATTACGACTCGGTGGATGAAGGCTCGAGATTCAAGGTCAAGCGCATTACCGTCAAACCCGGAGAAAAGCTCTCGGTCCAGATGCACCACCACCGTGCCGAACACTGGGTGGTGGTTTCAGGCACCGCCAGGGTGTGGCTGGACGGCCAGGAAAAACTGGTCACCGAAAACCAGTCCATCTTCATCCCGGTGGGCGGGGTACACAGCCTGGAAAACCCGGGCAAGCTGCCGCTGGAACTGATCGAGGTACAAACCGGCTCTTATCTGGGCGAAGACGACATCGTCCGCTTTGAAGACCGATATGGCCGCGCCTGAGCCGGCCAGCAACACAGACTCGATGGGCACACTCTTGAACCGCTCAGGGCTGGAACACGCCGCCCTGAATCTGGCGCGTGTGGGTGTCGTGGGCATGGCCCTGAGCATGCCCTTTGCGCGAGCCGCTTTCAATCTGTGTGCCTTGCTGATGATCATCGGCTGGCTGTTCTCAGGACAGTGGCGTCAAAAGTTTTCTGACATCGGTCACAGTGGGCCGGCAGTGGCGTGCATTGGTTTTTTTGCAATCAGTCTGCTCAGTCTTGCAAACTCCGATGTGTTGGGCCAAGACGAGTGGGATGCCCTCAAGGGCTACAGCCGCCTTCTTTATGTACCGCTCATCGTGAGCCTGATCACCACCGCCGAATGGCAACGCCGGGCATGGACGGCCATGTTGCTGGGCATGCTTTTTACCTTGTCCATTTTTTTGCTGGACATCTGGTTTGAAATTCCAGGAACCCGCACTTACGGCAGCGGTACCGCAGGACAAGGCGTCTTCCACCACCACATTGCCGAAGGCATGGTGCTGGCTTTTCTGGGCGCCTGCGCACTGCACAAAGCGCTGCAAGCCCATGAAAGCCGAACGCACAGAGCCTTCTGGCTGCTGATCTGCATCGGCGTCCTGGCGGGCATTTTCAGTGTGGGTCAAAGCCGGACAGGGCAATTCAGTGTGCTGGTAGCTTACACGCTGGTTCTGGCCACCCACCTGCCCAAACCCTACCGGCTCAGGGCGCTGGGGCTCAGCCTGCTGGCGGCATTTTTGTTAATAGCGGCATCCCCCAGAGTGCAAGAGCGTTTTGCGGAGGGCTTGCGGGAAACAGCGACTTTTCAGATCGACGGGGAACGAACATCCGTTGGCGCGCGCCTGAAGGCTTGGGAATTTTCGTTCGAACTGATCGAGCAGGCCCCCTGGCTCGGTCATGGTGTGGGCAGCTACCGGGATCTGGCCTACCAGCATTTCCGGGCCTCCCGAATCTGTGATCTCGGCGTCTGTGAGCAGCCACACAACCAGTTCATCGTCACCACCGTTGAGATGGGCATCCTGGGGCTTCTGAGCCTGTTTTCGATCATTTTGGCAGGCCTTCTTCAGCGACCAGGCGAGCTCTGGGCAACAAGCCGTCTGCTGCCGGCCTTCATGGCCATATTCACCTTGACCGCCTTGATGGACAGCAGCCTGAAAATTCAGGCGCAATCATTTTTCAGCGTAATGGCGTTGGGGTTATTGAGTTCAAGCATTCATAAAAAATACCCATCGGCAATCAAATTACAATGAGCACAAAATCAAGTCAGATTTCAAATAAACATAAAAAAATAATATTTTGGCTACTGGCCGCATTAGCAATAATACTTATTTTCTTGAATTTCTTCTGGAACGTCGGCAAGGAACCTGTAGCACGATGGGATGAAGCACGCCATATTGTCTCAGCAATAGAAGTGCTGCAGACAGGCAATTTCTTGGTAAATACATATCTGAGCAATCCTGATTACTGGAATGTCAAGCCTCCGCTTTCGATCTGGGGTGCTGCACTAGGCCATTACATATTCCAGGAGAAAAGCCGAATGAGCCATCACTAAAACCTCATGCCCTCTTCGGCCTGATCTCACGATACCGATTTTTGAGCGCAATGATGCGTGAACGAAGACCCCCTGTCTTGGTGGCTTCGTGCAGCCATGCAATGACCATGGCCAAGGCATGGTAGAGGATCTTTCTCGGCCGGTCTCCATCGGCAAGCTGAATCACCGGGAAACGTATGTCGCGATAGCTCGGAATCAATGTTCTGTGCTTTTCAGCTTTAGCAGGCTGCTGAAATACCGCCCTTGCCAGAGGTGCGGCGTTGCCCCTCTGGGC
>CAYSIY010000119.1:0-6726 GCA_964431215.1 uncultured Limnohabitans sp. | reverse complement strand
GGCAGGTAGCTGAAGGTGAACCACAGCACCATGAACAGCAGCACGGCCGAGAACTTGATGCGCTCGGCAAAGGCACCGACGATCAGGGCGCAGGTGATGCCCGCAAAAGTGGCCTGGAAGGCGGCAAAGGTGATTTCGGGAATGACCACGCCCTTGCTGAAGGTGGCCGCGTTGGCAAAGGTGCCCGCCACGTTGTCCCAGATGCCCGCCATGAACAGCCGGTCAAAGCCACCAATGAAGGCATTGCCTTCGGTGAACGCCAGGCTGTAGCCGTAGATGAACCACAGCACGGTGATCATGGAGAAGGTCACCATGACCTGCATGAGCACCGAGAGCATGTTCTTGCTGCGCACCAGGCCGCCATAAAACAGGGCCAGACCAGGCACGACCATCAGGATGACCAGGAGGGTCGACAACATCATCCAGCCGGTATCGGCCTTGTCGGGCACGGGGGCGGGTGCGGCTTCGGCTGCCGCAGGAGCCGCCGCAGGGGCAGCGGCCGGCGCAGCAGTGTCGGCCTTGGCCTCGGCAGCCGCAGGTGCGGCGGTCTGCGCCACGGCAAAGGAACCCAGGGTCAGCAGGCTGAGCCCCAGGGCCAGACTTGCAAACAGTTTTTTCATGTTCAACTCTCTTTCGTGCGGGTCAGAGGGCAGCGCTGCCGGTCTCGCCGGTACGGATGCGGACCACTTGCTGCAGGTCGTATACAAAGATCTTGCCGTCGCCGATCTTGCCGGTGCGGGCACCGGACTCGATGGCTTCGATCACGCGGTCAACGATGGCGTCGTCCACGGCGGCTTCAATCTTCACTTTGGGCAGAAAGTCCACCACATATTCCGCGCCGCGGTACAGCTCGGTGTGGCCCTTCTGACGACCGAAGCCCTTGACTTCGGTCACGGTGATGCCCTGCACGCCGATGCCCGAAAGTGCTTCACGCACCTCGTCCAGCTTGAAGGGTTTGATGATGGCGGTCACCAGTTTCATGATGGCTCCTTGGGTTTGAAAGAGTTCGCTCAGAAGGCGTACTTCAGGCCGACCACAACACCCGTGCGGCCGGTGAACTTGCCAGCAGGGGTGTAGTACCAGTCCTTGCTGGTATCGGTGCCGATCACGGCAGCAGTGGCAGACAGACCATTGCCCAGGTCTTTGCCCAGCGTGAGCGCGTAGTCGGTGTACGAATAAGACGCGTTGTTGTTGATCGACTGGTAGCCGACATGCGGGGTGAGCGTGTAGCCGCTGCCCAGATCAAAATTGGCGCTCAGGTCGACGTAATAGCTGTTCTTGCTGTTGGCAAAACCAAACAGGTTGGAGATGGCGTGCGAGTACTTGAGGGTTGCAGGGCCGTAGGTCACAGCGCCATAGACCTCGTTGGTGTTGGCTGAAGTGGCCAGATTGTTGCGAGGATATTCATAGCGCAGAAAGCCCACGTCGTAAGCCACTCCAGAGGCCGTGCCCTTGTAGCCTCCATACAGGTCCACCTCGACATTGGCGTTACCGCCTGCGTCCTTGATCCACTTGATGGTCGATGCCCAAGCGCCCACATAGAAGCCGCTCTTGTCGGCGTAGTCAATGCCGCCCTGCACAGCGGGCTCCAGGCGCGACTGCGAAATGCCGCGGTAACGGTAGTCGGAGACCACGCCCACGTTGTAGGACAGGGTGCCATCCTGGGCTTGCGCCAGTGTGGGCAAGGTGCCCAGGGTTCCGGCGGCAACGGCGATGAGGGTGGGGACGAGGATTTTTCTCATGGATGACTCCAGTTCAGGTTGAATGACCCTTTCACTTAGCAGGGAGCGTGCCAGGCCTTCCATGCCGCCGAGCGGTGCAATTCCCCGCGCTTTGGAGGTCTTTTCGTGCCGGAGCGCCGCACCGACACCCAAAACGCCCGACACGGCGCATCGACGCACCAAAATAGGGCGCGCAAACCCTATGAGACCAAGTTTGGTGCATGGCGCAGATGACCTGGCCGAAACAGGGCGGGCGCTGTGCAAGGTGCTGAGCTTGGAGGCGGACAAGGGGCACGAGGCACCCCATGACGCGCAGGTCTTCCTCTACACTGAGTCCAAAAAAATCAGGGAGGAAGACATGACACTCGCCACCATCCGCAGTCGGGCCCTCTCGGGCATGTCTGCCCCTGCCGTTTTGGTCGAAGTGCATCTGGCCAATGGTCTGCCGAGCTTCACCATCGTGGGCCTGCCCGACACCGAGGTGCGCGAGAGCAAAGACCGGGTGCGTGCTGCACTGCAGAGCAGCCAGTTGGAGTTTCCGCACAACAAACGCATCACGGTGAACCTGGCTCCGGCTGACCTGCCCAAGGAATCGGGCCGTTTTGATCTGCCGATTGCCATCGGCATCCTGGCCGCCAGCGGGCAAGTGCCTCTGGCCGAGGCCGAGAAATACGAGTACGCCGGTGAGCTGTCTTTGTCGGGTGACTTGCGCCCCATCCGGGGTGCGCTCGCCATGGCTTACGCCATCAGCAAAGAGGGCACACCGGTCCAGCGCCCTTTGATTCTCCCGGCAGGCAGTGCCGCCGAAGCGGCCCTGGTCGAGGGTCTTGCGGTGTACGAAGCCACGCATTTGCTTCGGGTTTGCGCCCATCTCTTGCCCGACGGCGCCGAAGAAAAGCTCTCCCGCATTCAGGCGGCTCCCGCGCCGTCCAGCGTGCCCACGGCAGAGGCCCGCTTGCCGGACATGCGCGATGTGCGGGGGCAAGGCGAGGCACGGCGAGCCCTCGAAATTTGTGCGGCGGGCAGACATTCGTTGCTGATGGTCGGCCCCCCGGGTGCGGGCAAATCCATGCTGGCCCAAAGGCTGCCGGAGCTGCTGCCGCCCATGAGCACGCCCGAGGCTTTGGCGAGTGCGGCCTTGCTGTCGCTTTCCGGCCACGGCTTTGCCCTGGCGGACTGGAAGCGCCGCCCTTTTCGGGCCCCGCACCACAGTGCCAGTGCGGCGGCCTTGGTGGGGGGTGGCAGCAACCCGCGCCCCGGTGAAATCAGCCTCGCCCATGAAGGGGTCCTGTTTTTGGATGAGCTGCCCGAGTTTGACCGCAAGGTGCTGGAGGCTTTGCGCGAACCGCTGGAATCCGGGCACATCACCCTCTCACGCGCAGCGCGTCAGGTACGCTACGAAAGCGGCTTCCAGTTGGTCGCGGCCATGAATCCGTGCCTGTGTGGACACCTGGGGCATCCGACCAAAGTGTGTCGCTGCACCCCGGACCAGATCGCCCGCTATCAGGGCAAGATTTCCGGACCGCTGCTCGACCGGATTGACATGCAGATCACCGTGCCGGCACTCACCAGCACCGAGCTCTCCGGTGGCCCCACCGGAGAAAACAGCGACACCATCCGCGCCCGTGTGGTCGCTGCCCGCGCTGTGCAAATGGCACGGCAGGGCAAACCCAATCAGGCTCTGACGGTCGGTGAGCTCGACGCCTTGGCGGCACCCAGCGATGCGGCCCACAAACTGCTGCGCAGTGCCATGGACAAACTGGGGTGGTCTGGACGCAGTTACCACCGGGTGCTCAAAGTCGCCCGCACCATTGCCGACCTTGCAGGGGCGCAAGTCATTGAGGCTTCGCACGTGGCAGAGGCGATCCAGTACCGGCGGGGCCTGCGGCAAAGCTGAACATGATGCCGCTGCTCTACACCTACCGCCGCTGCCCCTACGCCATGCGTGCGCGCATGGCCTTGCTGCAGGCCGGTGTGGCGTTCGAGCCCTTGGAGATCGTGCTGCGCGACAAACCCGCGCAGATGCTGGCCGTCTCGCCCAAGGGCACGGTGCCCGTGCTGGTGCTGCCCGGCGGGCGCGTGCTCGAGCAAAGCCTGGACATCGTGCGCTGGGCCTTTGAAACCACGGGTGACGCGCAAGCCTGGTGGGCGCGTGCCCAAACGCCCGACAACCTGGCTTTGCAGGCCGCCTGCGACGGCCCCTTCAAACACCATCTGGACCGCACCAAATACCCCGAGCGCTTTGCCGATGCACAGGGCCGCGAACACCACCGTGCGCAGGCGGTGGCGGTGTTGTTGCAGGCCCTCGATGCGCGGCTGCGTGCGGCCCCGCAGCTCGGTGGCGATGCGCCGTGCGCGGCCGATATCGGCATCTTTCCCTTTGTGCGGCAGTTCGCCGCCACCGATGCGGCCTGGTGGGCGGCGCAGCCGCTGCCGGCGGTGCAGGCCTGGCTGGCGGGCTGGCTGGCGCACCCGCTCTTTGAGCAAGCCATGCGCAAGCAGCCCGAAGACCAACCCAGGGCACAGCAGCCGCTGATCAAGCGGTGATCAGGCGGTAGCCAGCGGCAAATTGAGCAGCAGGTTCTGGGGCTTGAGCTTGAGCAGACCCTGGGCGTCCATGGCCAGCCCCAGATAGACCGGCTTGCCACGCACATCGGCGCGCATGTCCAGCGGGTCCACAAAGCGCAGCACAAACAAGCTGATGAGTTGCCGCTGCTGCGCCTCCTCCAGCGCACGGCCCTGGTACAGGGTATTGAGCAGGGCGCTGGCGGTGGCGTCCAGCCCCACATGCCAACGCCAGCCCGGATCATCGACCCGTTGCAACGGCTCGATCTGCACCGCCACCCCGAGAAAATGCTGCACCCAAAGCGCCAGCACCCCGGACAGCGCTTTGAGCCCCGAGCGGGCATTGACCATGTTCAGCACCAGGCCGTGCGGCAGTTTGTTCTGGATTTCGTGCGTCAGGTCGAGCAGGAAGGCATAACGGCCCAGGCCTTGGCGCTGCGCCAGGTAGCGCTCTGCGTTGTCCGGATGCAGCACCTTCACGTCCACCGGCTGGAGTGACGCGCCCCCTTCGCGCAGAAGGCGGCCCATTTCACCCAGGCCCCCCGTGGCCTGCAGCGCATCCAGCGTGTCGCTGTCGCCCGCCAGCACACGGCCGTCCTGCACGGTGATGCGCTGACGCCGGAACAGCAGCTCGGCCGCGCGCCAGGCCCAGGCATCGTCGCTGCCATCGAGCAGATGGCAGACGATGGCCTGCACCACCAGATCGATGAAGAGCGGCGGCAACGCCACCTGGCCGCTGCGCATCCAGCCCCCGTAGGCTGCCTCCAGCGAACCCGCACTTTGCACCTCCTCGCGAAAGCGCAGGAAGAGTTGGTAGTTTCCGCGTGCGTCCGGGTCCTGGAGGGTCTGGAGCTGGGCCGGTGCCACCGGCATCAGAGGCGTATCCATCAAGGCCTGGTGCAAACGCCGCTCGGCCGCGCAGGATTCGGGCACCAGCGCCAGCTCGGGCCGCTGCAGCCACAGCCGCCAATAGTCGGGCGTGGCTTGCAGCCAGCCGCGCTCGGTGCGGATCAGGTGCGGGTGACCACACGCGGTCCAGAAGGTGCTCATGGCGCTCAGAGATTGGGCGCAAGCAGGCGCTGCAGGTCATTGACCTGCACGCCGCTGCGTGCCGCCAGATCCTGCACCTGGTCGTCACCGATCTTGCCCACATTGAAGTACTGCGCCTCGGGGTGGGCGATGTAGAAGCCGCTCACACTGGCGGCCGGCGTCATGGCCAGACTCTCGGTCAGGCCCATGCCGATTTCTTCGCACTGCAGCACCCTGAACAGGTCCCGCTTGGCGCTGTGGTCGGGGCAGGCCGGATAGCCGGGCGCGGGGCGGATGCCCTGGTATTTTTCGGCGATCAGCTCTTCGTTACTCAGGTGTTCGCCTTCGGCATAGCCCCACAGGTCGGTGCGCACCCGCTGGTGCAGATACTCGGCAAAGGCTTCGGCCAGGCGGTCGGCCAGGGCCTTGAGCATGATGGCGCTGTAGTCGTCGTGCGCGGCCTCATAGGCTTCGGCGCGTTTGTCGGCCCCGATACCGGCCGTCACGGCAAACAGGCCCGCATAGTCCTGCACGCCCTGCGGACCGACAAAGTCCGACAGGCAGCGGCTGGGACGGCTCACGCCGTCCACCATGGGTTTTTCGGTCTGCTGGCGAAGGCCGTGCCAGATCATGGCCGTCTGGTGGCGGGCTTGATCGGCATAAAAAGCAATGTCATCGCCGATGCGGTTGGCCGGGTACAGGCCCACCACCGCGTTGGCGCTGAGCCAGCGGCCGTCAATGATTTTTTGCAGCATCGCCTGGGCGTCGGCCAGCACCCTGCGTGCCTGCTCGCCGACCACCTCGTCCTGCAGGATGGCAGGGTAAGGGCCGGCCAGGTCCCAGGTCTGGAAGAACGGCCCCCAGTCGATGTAGTCGCGCAGCACCGCGAGGTCGAAGTTTTTGATCACGCGGCGGCCGATGAACTTGGGCGCCTTGGGGGCGTAGCCAGTCCAGTCGATCGGCGTGGGATTGGCCCGCGCCTTGGCCAGCGGCCACAGCGGCGTCTGTTTCTTGGCGGCGTGCAGAGCGCGCACCTTATCGTAGTCGGCATCGATTTCGGCCACATACGCATCGCGGCCATCACCCAGCAGGCCCTGCGCCACGCCCACGCTGCGCGAGGCATCGGGCACATAGACGACCGGGCCACTGTAATGGGGCGCGATCTTGACGGCGGTGTGCACACGGCTGCAGGTGGCGCCGCCGATCAGCAGCGGTGTGCCACGTTCACGGAAATACGGGTCCTTGTCCATCTCGGCAGCCACGTACTGCATCTCTTCGAGGCTGGGCGTGATCAGGCCCGACAGGCCGATGATGTCGGCGTTTTCTTGCTTGGCCTTGGCCAGGATCTCGTGGCAGGGCACCATCACGCCCATGTTGACCACGTCAAAGTTGTTGCACTGCAAGACCACGG
>CAYSIY010000118.1:0-6730 GCA_964431215.1 uncultured Limnohabitans sp. | reverse complement strand
GCCATTTGATGGGCCTCATCACCTTGATGAAAGGCCAGCCCCTGGCCTACAACAAGGACAACCAGGAAGACAAGGAGCCGCTGTTCGACACGGTGGACACGCTCAAGGACACGCTGCGCATCTTCTGCGAGATGGTAGGCGGCCAGGTCAACCCGGCCACCGGCAAAAAAGAAGGCGGCATCACCGTCAACGCGCAGGCGATGGAAGACGCCGCCAAAAAAGGCTACGCCACCGCCACCGATCTGGCCGACTACCTGGTCAAGAAAGGCCTGCCGTTTCGCGATGCGCACGAAACGGTGGCCCACGCCGTCAAGGCCGCCACCAGCCACAACTGCGACCTCTCGGAATTGCCGCTGGCTGTGCTGCAGGGCTTTCACCCGGCCATCGAGAACGACGTGTACCGTGCCTTGAGCCTGCGCGGTTCACTCGAAGCGCGCAACACGCTGGGGGGCACCGCACCGGCGCAGGTCAAGGCGCAGATCGCTCGCCACCGCGCACGGCTGGCCTGAGCTTCGGGCTCAGCGGCCTGGTGGGTCCAGGTCTTGGCCCAGCATGCGGCGGCCCAGCCAGCGCAAGCCCGGCCCCACCGCCATGCGAGTGGGCTGATGTTGTGCCACAGGCCAGGCAGCACCGGGCACCCGAGGTTCTCCAATATTGAAACTGAACACGTAATCGGGCTCCTGACCCATGCGCAGGTCCGTGATGAGCAATGAAGGGCTTTGCTGCTGCACCTTGACAAAGCCATCGGCAAAACGTGTCAGTCGTCGGATCTGCGGGTGATCCGCATGGGCTTCGCGCAGCGCAGCGCCACTGTCGAAGGCATGAAAACGCAAGGGTCTGCGGCCATCGAGCAGCGCGTAATGGCCCTCGTGAAAGCGCTCGCCATCCATGACCACCACGCGCCAGACGAGGGTGGTCAAGGGTGCGGGCGTGACCAGCAGCGGACTGCTGGGCAAGCCCTGGGCCTGCAAGGATGTGCGGGCCATGTGCAAGACCCATTGCTGGGCCAGAACTGACCACAACAGGTAAGCCGTACTCGCCCACAGACCCCAGCGATTGAGGCGCAGACCCCGCTGCGTCCCCAGGGCGCTGCCACTGGAGCGCCCGAGCCACAGCGCCGCCAGCACGCCCAGGCAAAGCGGCAATGAATACGCCGGGTCAATGATGAAGATGCTGCCCAGACCCCAGGCTTCATCGGTGAAAGGCTGCAGAACCTGTGTGCCGTAAACCGTCATCAGATCCAGCAAGGGATGGGTGAACAGCGCCAGCCAGAGGGCCAGCCACCAGCGACGCCAGACAAAGCCCTCGCCGTGCAGTCGTCCCACGGCCCAGGCCATCAGCGGAGCCAGCAGGCTCAGGTAAAAAAGCGAATGGCTTTCTGCACGGTGACGGATCATGTTCAGCAAGGGGTCGCCATGGTCCAGCAGCACGTCCAGATCGGGCAACAGTCCGGCCACCCCGCCCCACAGCGCCGACTTCCACACCGCCGTGCGGCGACCCATCACGGCCACGCCCAGTGACGCACCCAAGGCAATCTGGGTGAGGGAATCCAATCTCAGTCCCCGCCTTCTGCCGTGCAGGGGTAACCGGCTTGCTCCAGCGCTGCAGCGATTTCCTGCGGACTGATCATGGGCGTGTGGTCCACCCAAGCCTGCCGTGCAGCCAGATTCACATCGGCGTTGCTGATGCAGGGCAGGTCCTGCAGCTCAAACATGACGGCATCGGCGTCGTCCTGCGTGAGCAGGGTCGGGATCAAAAAGACGGTTTCAGGCATGGCGAATCAGGGCGATGGGAAGGGGGGGCGCAAATGGTTCGTGCGCAAGTGCGCCAGCATAGAGCAGTCCTCAAGACCCTGCGCAGCCGGGCCTGGCCCGCTTTATCATGCGGCCATGATGATGCAAACCCTGGGTGCCGCCCGTGATCTGACCCGACTCAAGGACATTCTGGGCGTGCTGGTGCGCCATGGCTTTGGCGACAGTGTGCGGCGACTGGGGCTGGCCGACACGCTCGAACGCGCCGGCCATGCACTGCACCGTGACCATGCCGCCGACCTGGCGCGGCTGGAGCCGCCGGTGCAGGTGCGTCTGGCCATGGAAGAGCTGGGCCCCACTTTCGTCAAGCTCGGACAGATTCTGGCGGGCCGTGCCGATCTGTTCGGCCCCGAATGGATCGCCGAATTCGAAAAACTGCACAGCCATGTGCCCCCCGTGCCTCTGGACATGCTCAGGCCGCAACTGCGCGAAGACCTGGGCGACGAACCCGAAGTGGTGTTTGCCCGCTTCGATACCGAACCTCTGGCAGCGGCCTCGATTGCGCAGGTACACCGTGCCCAGCTCCACAGCGGTGCCGAAGTCGTCGTCAAGATCCGCCGTCCCGGCATTGCCGAGACCATCGCCGCCGACCTGCGCCTGCTCGGCCGGCTGGCCGCTCTGGCCGAAGAGCAACTGCCCTGGCTCCAACCCTATCGGCCACAGCAACTGGTCAAGGAGCTGGCGCGGTCGTTGCAGCGCGAACTCGATCTGGCCAACGAATGCCGCAACGCCGAGCGCATCGCCAAAAACATGACCGACATGCCGTGGATCGTGGTGCCCCGCGTGCACTGGCAACACACACACGAACGGGTGAACGTGCAGGACTTCATTGGCGGCATTGCGGGCAACCACCTGCAAGCGCTCGAACCCAACGGTCATGACCGCAAGCTGCTCGCCCGTCGCGGTGCCCAGGCGGTGCTCAAGATGATCGTCGAGGATGGTCTCTTTCATGCCGATCCGCACCCCGGCAACGTGTTTTACCTGCCCGGCGACCAGATCGCCTTCATTGACTTCGGCATGGTGGGACGCCTCTCGAGCAGACGTCGCGCAGAGCTGCTGGGCCTGCTGCTGGGCCTGGTCGAACGCAACCCGCAGGCCGTCGCCGATGTGCTGCTGGACTGGACGGGCCATGACAGCAACGCCGACACGGATGCGCTCGAAACCGAAATAGAAGCCTTTGTCGATCAGTACTACGGGGTACCGCTGGCGCAACTGAGCCTGGGCACCATGCTGGGCGATGTGACGGCCATCCTGCGCGAACACCATCTGGCCCTGCCCAGCGATCTGGCCCTGCTGATCAAGGCGTTCATCACGCTCGAAGGCCTGGGGCGCGGTCTGGACCCCGACTTCCACATGGCCGAAGAAGCCCTGCCCCTGCTGCGCAAGGTCATGCGTGCGCAATACCGCCCGAAGGTGCTGGCCCAGCGTGCCTGGCGCAACACACGGCGTCTGCTGGCCCTGGTCGAGCAGTTGCCGCACGACCTCTCGCGCCTGCTGCGCAACGCACGACGCGGCAAGCTCCAAATCCATCTGGACATCGCGCACGTGCGGCGCGTGGGCGACCAGCTCACACAAGCCGCCAACCGCATCTCGATGGCACTGGTGATCGCCGCGCTGATCGTCGGTTCCTCGATCGTGATGACCGTCGGCGGCGGCCCCACCCTGTTTGGCTTGCCGGCCTTTGGCTTTCTGGGCTTTTGCGGTGCCGTGGTCGGTGGCCTGTGGCTGGTGCGCTCGATCCGGCGCAGCCAACGGCAACAAGGCGAATCAGGCGAAGAAGGGCTCTGAGGCCCTGGCGGGCCGGAGGCCTCGCGCACAGACATCGCCAGCGCCTTCGCACAGCATGGACAGCGGCCCCGTGGTCCGCCACCAGGAGATGTTCATGCCTTTGTCACCCCCAGCCCACTCCTCAGACCTGGAAGGGGTAGCCCGCACGCTGTGGGTGCCGCTGCAAGTGCGCGCCGAGGCGACGGCCTGGCATGCCCTGCTCGACCCGCAGGACCAGCACGCCCGCAAAGTCCTCGAGCACTGCGGTGACGCCGCCACCCGCCCGGTCACCGATGCCGCCACGGCGGTCAACATCCTCTGGCGAACACACAAGATCAAAGCGCTGGCCAGAGAATTCTTTGCGCACTTTGCCCATGTGCAAGGCGTCAATCTGGGGGCGGGTTTGAGCGACTACTTCCAGTGGCTGGACAACGGCCAGAACCGCTGGATCGATGTGGATTTGCCCGAGGTCGTGGCGCTGCGCCAGCAGCTCATGCCCGGCACTGCGGACCGCGCCCAGTTATGCAGCGAAGACCTGAGGGTGGCGGGCTGGTGGGATCGGCTGGGCCTGCAGCGGGAAAACCACCACAACCCCCTGCTGCTCATCAGCGAAGGGGTGCTGATGTACATGAAACCGGTGGAGGTGAAAACCTTTTTTAGGGAAATCGGCGAACACGCACCGGAAGGCAGCGAAATCCTCTGTGATTTCATCTCACCGCTGGGCATCGGCCAGAGCCCGATGGCCGGGCCGCTGCAGGCAGAGTCTGTAGCCTTCAGGTGGGGCGCGCACAACGGACAGGAGATCGCCAGCCTCCATCCCCGATTGGAGTTGCTGGAACAGCACAGCGTGTCCGAAGCGTATGGCTGGTGGGGCCCCTGGCTCGAAGCCCTGTGGTCTCCTGCGACAGGCGGTCTGCTCTACGGTGCTGGCGCACCTGAAGGTCTCGGACGACTAGCGGCATGCGGGCAGCGCTGCCAGAAGGTCATCCACGATAATCCGGCCCTTGCACTGCACCCGTATACCGCATGGACAACCTGACCCCCACCCCAGGCCTGCCCTGGACCCTGTCGCTGCAGACCGGCGACAGCCGCATGGACGACACCCACCACGAATTCGTGGACATGCTCAACACCCTCCTGGCCACACCGCAAGACCAGCAATTGCCGCTGTACAAAAAGTTTTTGCTGCACACGGTCGAGCACTTCGCGCAGGAAGAGCGCTGGATGGTGGCCACCGGTTTTGCCGCCGACAACTGCCACGCCGAACACCACGCCACCATTCTGGAGACCATGCGCGCGGTCGAGAGCCATTACGAGGCAGGCGATACCGAGATCATCACCCGCCTGGCCGAAGCCCTGGCCGAATGGTTTCCGGGCCATGCCGCCAGCATGGACGCGGGTCTGGCCGCACACCTCAAGTCCGTGGGTTTTGACACCAGCACCGAAACCCTGCCCGACCCGGCCAAGATCCAGCGCGTCGTCATGTCGGGCTGCGGCAGCGTCAGTTGCAGCTAAGTGCAGCGGGCTCTTGCAGCGCAAGCCAAGAAATTTCAAAGCCCAGGCCCCAGGTTTCACAGACCCCGGGGCGGCCCGCCGCTAGCATGATCTTCGCGTTTACCCCCTGACACCCTTTTGCCGGAGACTGCCCCATGACCGTGATCACGAACATCGAAGACCTGCGCCGCCTGGCCGAAAAACGCGTGCCGCGCATGTTCTACGACTACGCCGACAGCGGCTCCTGGACCGAAGGTACTTACCGCAGCAACGAAAGCGATTTCCGCAAGATCAAGTTCCGCCAGCGCGTGGCCGTGAACATGGAAAACCGCAGCACCGCCAGCACCATGGTCGGCCAGCCGGTCGCCATGCCCGTGGCCATTGCCCCCACCGGCCTGACCGGCATGCAGCATGCCGACGGCGAGATTCTGGCCGCCCGCGCCGCCAAAAAATTCGGCATCCCCTTCACCCTGTCCACCATGAGCATCTGCTCCATCGAAGACGTGGCCAAGCACGCCGGCGAAGGCTTCTGGTTCCAGCTCTACGTGATGAAAGACAAAGGCTTCATCGAGCGCCTGATCGACCGCGCCAAAGCCGCAAACTGCAGCGCCCTGGTGCTCACGCTGGACCTGCAGATCCTGGGCCAGCGACACAAGGACCTCAAAAACGGCCTGTCGGCCCCGCCCAAGCTCACGATCAAGAACCTCATCAACATCGCCACCAAGCCGCGCTGGGCGCTGGGCATGCTGGGCACGCCGCGCCGCCAGTTCGGCAACATCGTCGGCCATGTGACTGGCGTGGCCGACATGAGCAGCCTGTCGTCCTGGACCGCCTCTCAGTTTGACCCGGCCCTCAATTGGGGCGATGTGGAGTGGATCAAGCAGCGCTGGGGCGGCAAGCTGATCCTCAAGGGCATCCAGGACGTGGAAGACGCCAGGCTGGCGGTGCAATCGGGTGCCGATGCGCTGATCGTCTCCAACCACGGCGGCCGCCAGCTCGATGGCGCACAGTCGAGCATCGAGGCCCTGCCAGCCATCGTGCAGGCCGTGGGCAGCCAGATCGAAGTCCATATGGACGGCGGTGTGCGCAGCGGTCAGGACGTGCTGCGCGCCCGGGCGCTGGGCGCACGCGGCGTCTACATCGGCCGCCCCTTCCTGTACGGCCTGGGGGCCATGGGCGAGGCCGGCGTGACCAAGTGCCTGGAGATCATCCACAAAGAGCTGGACATCTCCATGGCCTTCTGTGGCCACACGAAGATCGACACGGTGGACAAGTCGATTTTGTTGCCGGGGACTTTTCCGACGGCCTGAACCTGCCTCAGTCATCACCGGGCTTGGCTTCCTCGTCATCCCCGGGCTTGACCCGGGATCCATGGATGCCCGATCAGGTCGGGCATGACGGACAGTGGCGTTGACCCGGGGATCCATGGATGCCCGATCGGGGTCGGGCATGACGGGCAGTGGCGTCGTCCCCGGGCGCAGCTTCTTCGTCATCCCCGGGCTTGACCCGGGGATCCATGGATGCCCGATCAGGTCGGGCATGACGAGTGTGGCGTCATCCCCGCCGAAGAACGTCATCCCCGCGAAGGCGGGGATCCATGCCGCTTCGTCATCCCCGGGCTTGACCCGGGGATCCATGGATGCCCGATCAGGTCGGGC
>CAYSIY010000117.1:0-6764 GCA_964431215.1 uncultured Limnohabitans sp. | reverse complement strand
ATCGTCAGCCACGCCACCCATGCGCAGGAGCCCGAGTGGTTTTCCACCGCACCGGTGGGGGCATCACAAAAAGCCCTGACCAAAGCGGGCTGGCAAGTGGGTGATGTAGACCTTTGGGAAATCAACGAAGCCTTTGCCGTGGTGCCCATGGCGCTCATGCACGACATGAAGGTGCCGCACGAGAAGGTCAATGTCAATGGCGGTGCCTGTGCCCTGGGCCACCCGATTGGCGCATCGGGCGCGCGCATCATGGTCACCCTGATTCATGCGCTGCAGGCGCGCGGCCTGAAAAAAGGCCTGGCCACGCTGTGCATCGGCGGCGGGGAGGGGACGGCGGTGGCGCTGGAGATCTGCTGATAAAGGGCTTAGAATTCGACTAAATTTTGTACAAGCAGGAGCTGATCAGATGGACCACCTATTGACTTCTCAAAGTATTGGCATTTCTGAGTTGCGTGAGGCGCCAGCCAAAGCTTTTGAACATGCACGGGACGAAGCGATTGTGGTGCTCAATCACAACCGGCCTGCGGGGTACATCGTTTCAAGCCAGTGGATGGAACGCGTACTCGATCAGTTGGCCGACCGTGCTGTGGCCCAAAAAGCCGTGAGCCGCTTGGACACGCTGGCAACGGCTCGACGTGTTGATCCCCGATCACTCTGATGTACGCATTGGCGATTCACCCCGCAGCAGAACGAGAATGGGAGCGACTGGATGAGTCCGTGCGCAAACGGTTCAAAACCAAGCTCATCAAAGAACGTTTGAAACAGCCACGCGTCGCAAAAGACGCGCTCCATGGAGCCAGTGACTTGTACAAAATCAAAATCACCACCCCGCAATACCGATTGGCGTATCACGTCAACGACGCAGACCGGTTGGTAACGGTTTTGGCTGTGACGACGCGTGACGAGGTGTATGCCTTGTTGCAAGACCGCTCTGTTTGATCCCATTGAAAATCGTTTTCACACCTTAGACACAACCCGCATGGACACTGTCCTCCTCATTGGTGCGTCTCGGGGGATTGGCCTGGAACTGGCTCGACAGTACCACGATGCCGGCTGGCGCGTAATCGCTACTGCACGCAATGCGGGTGGCCTGGACCGTTTGAACGCGCTGGGTTGCGAAACCTTGCGTGTGGATGTGACCGATCCCGTGAGCAACAGCGGACTGTCATGGCAACTCGATGGCGAGAAATTGGACTTGGCGGTTTATGTTGCCGGGGTGGGCGATCGGGACACGGCCGCCTCTCCTCCCACTCGAGAGAAATTCGATCTGCTGATGCACACCAATGCCATGGGCCCCATGATGGTGTTGCCACAGATCGCACCCATGCTGGTCCAGTCTGCTGGCACTTTTTCGGTCATTAGCAGCCATTTCGGCAGTTTGACGTTGACCGAAACCAGCATGGCGGTGCTCTATCGGATGAGCAAAGCGTCGCTGAACATGTACATCCGATGTGCTCAGCATGACTTCCCCGACATTGGGTGTGTGGCCTTGCACCCGGGTTGGGTGCGGACCGACATGGGCGGTGCAGCGGCACCGCTAACGGCTGAACAAAGCGCGAGCAGCCTGCGCCAGACGCTGGAGACGGTGCGTACCCAACGCGACCCGAAACACCGAGGCGCATTTTTGAACCACGACGGGCAGCCGCTGCCCTGGTGACCCGATAAAGAAAGACAGCCATGCTCCTCACCCCCGACCAGGAAATGATCCGCGATGCGGTGCGCGATTTTGCGCAGCGCGAACTCTGGCCCCATGCGGCCGAATGGGACAAGACCCATCACTTTCCCAAGGCGGCCCACCAAGGCCTGGCCGCGCTGGGTGCCTACGGCATCTGTGTGCCCGAGTCTCTCGGTGGTGCGGGTCTGGACTACCTCACGCTGGCGCTGGTGCTCGAAGAGATTGCCGCCGGTGACGGTGGCGTGAGCACCACCATCAGCGTCACCAACTGTCCGGTCAATGCCATCCTGATGATGTACGGCAACGAGGCGCAGAAAAAACAGTGGCTCACGCCGCTGGCACAAGGCCAGCTTCTGGGTGCGTTTTGTCTGACCGAACCGCATGTGGGCTCGGACGCGTCTGCCTTGCGCACCACTGCCGTCAAGCAGGGCGGCGAATACGTGATCAACGGGGTCAAACAATTCATCACCAGCGGCAAGCACGGCGATGTGGCCATCGTGATCGCGGTGACCGACAAGGGCGCAGGCAAGAAGGGCATGAGCGCTTTTCTGGTGCCCACCACAGCGCCCGGCTATGTGGTGGCCCGGCTCGAAGACAAGCTCGGCCAGCACAGCAGCGACACCGCACAGATCAACTTTGACCACTGCCGCATCCCTGCCGAAAACCTGATCGGCCAGGAGGGCGAGGGTTACAAGATTGCCCTCTCGGCACTGGAGGGGGGGCGCATTGGCATCGCCGCGCAGAGTGTAGGCATGGCGCGCAGCGCCCTCGAGGTGGCGATTGATTACGCCAAGCAACGCGAGAGTTTTGGCACCGCCATCTTCAACCACCAGGCGGTGGGCTTTCGGCTGGCCGATTGCGCCACGCAACTCGAAGCCGCCCGTCAGCTCATTTGGCACGCCGCCAGCCTGCGAGATGCAGGCAAACCTTGCCTGAAAGAGGCCGCCATGGCCAAGCTGTTTGCCAGCGAGGTGGCCGAAAAAGTCTGCTCTGCCGCCATCCAGACCCTGGGCGGCTATGGCTATGTGAGCGATTTTCCGGTCGAGCGCATTTACCGCGATGTGCGGGTGTGCCAGATCTACGAAGGCACCAGTGACGTGCAGAAAATCATCATCCAGCGGGCATTGGCCTGATGGCCGCGATACTTTGTCGCCACGCCTTGCCGTGCGCTTTGCACTGTCTGCGGCGTGGCTTCGCGTCTCGCAGCCAGCATGCCACTGCCATGTCCATTCAAGGAGTCTCTGATGCCCATCACCAAAGGATTTCGTCAGCTCGTTGATGAAGCCATGGCGCAGGTCACGACCTGCAGCGTCGACGAGGTGCGCGCGCGCCTGCAAGACCCGAAGGTGCAGCTCGTCGATATCCGCGATGTGCGCGAGCTCGAGCGCGAAGGCACCGTGCCCGGTGCCCTGCTGGCACCGCGCGGCATGCTTGAATTCTGGGTGGACCCCGACTCACCGTATTTCAAGCCGGTGTTTGCCGACGAGGACAAGCAATTCATCCTGTTCTGCGGCGCGGGCTGGCGCAGCGCCCTGGCCACCAAAACCCTGATGGACATGGGCATGACCAATGTGGCCCACATCGATGGCGGTTTTGCCGCCTGGAAAAAGGCGCAGGCACCGATGGTCACGCTCGAGCAGCACAAGGCCGAGAGCGACTCGCGCAAAGGCCACTGATGGACCCGGCCTGTCCTTGTGGGCGCACCCATTCCAAAGGTCAGCCGTTGGCGCTGGCGGTTTGCTGCGGCCCACTGCACGCAGGCACCGCTGCGCCCGACGCCGAACGCCTGATGCGCTCGCGTTACAGCGCGTTCGTGGTGGGTGATGTGCCTTACCTGCTGGCCACCTGGCACAGCAGCACGCGCCCGCCGACGCTGGCGCTGGAGCCGCAGGCCCAATGGCTCGGGCTGGAGGTCCGGCTGCACCGCAGCACGGGCCAGGACAGTGCCGAGGTGGAATTCGTGGCCCGCTTCCGGCGCGGCGGACGCGCTGTGCGGCAGCACGAACTCAGCCGTTTCGTGCGCGAGGACGGTCGCTGGGTTTATCTGGACGGCGAAGAGCGCGGATCTTCGTAGAGCTCCAGCGGCAGGCCATCAGGGTCGGCAAAAAAGGTGAAGCGCTGGCCGGTGTATTCGTCGGTTCGGATGGCTTCGACCGGGATGCCCATGGCCAACAGGTGATCGCACCAGACTTGCAGGTCTTGCACCGCAAAAGCCAGGTGCCGCAGGCCTTGCGCTTCCGGGTAGCTCGCCCGGGGCGGTGCGCCCGGAAAGGAAAACAGCTCCACTTGTCCGCCATCGGGCAGGGCCAGGTCCAGCTTCCAGGACTGGCGAGCGGCGCGGTAGTGCTCGGCCAGCACCGAGAGACCCAGCACACGGGTGTAGAAGTCCTTGGACCGCTGGTAATCCGAGCAGATGATGGCAGTGTGGTGGATACGACGCAGGACCGGTGTGTTCATGCCCTGCAGTGTGCCGCAAACCCGGGCACTTATGATCCAGGACATGAATTTTCAGGCGGTATTGTTCGATTGCGATGGCGTGCTGGTTGACAGCGAGGCCATCACCTGCGGGGTGTTGCGCGATATGTTCGAGGAGCAGGGCTGGCGCATGACGCTGGCCGAATGCATGCAGCGCTTTGTGGGCCACACGGTCAAGAGCCAGCGCGCGGACATTGAGGCGAACACCGGCGTGCCCCTGACCGACGAATGGCTGCAGCAATTTTTTGCACGTCGCAATGAGCGGCTGGAGCGGCAGATCACCGCCATTGAGGGCATCCACGAGGCCGTGGCGCATCTGCATGATCACTGCCAGGGCCGCATTGCCGTGGCTTCGGGGGCCGACCGTTTCAAGGTCGAGATGATGCTGGGCAAGGTGGGGCTACACCACTTTTTTGAGGGACGCATTTTCAGCGGCCACGAGATGCCGCGCAGCAAGCCGCATCCTGACGTGTATCTGGCTGCCGCAGCGCATCTGAAGGTCGAGCCTGCCCGCTGCCTGGTGGTCGAGGACACCACCGTGGGCATCACGGCCGGTGTCGCGGCGGGCGCCACCGTCTGGGCCTATGCCCCGCACCCGGTGGATGCGGCTGCGCTGTTGCAGGCGGGTGCCGTCAAGGCCCTGCGTCACATGCGCGAACTCAGGGCTTGAGGCCCTGCTGACGCCAGGCTTCCGGCGTCTGGCCGGTCCAGGTCCTGAAGGCGCGAATGAAGCTTTTTTCGTTGTCAAAACCGACCTCGGCTGCCACCTGCTTGAGCGGCTTGTGTGTCTTGAGCAGCAGTTGCTGCGCCCGCTCGCGGCGCACACTGTCCTTGAGCATTTGCAAGCTGGCTCCTTCCTGCCGGAGCTGGCGGTGCAAGGTCCGTGTGGAAAGGTTCAGGCGCACCGCCAGGTCTTCGGCGGTACGGCATTGCTGAGCTTGCTCGGCCAGCGCCTGTCGGACTTTCTCCACCAACAGGCGGTCGCGCCGGTAGGGGCGCACGGTCAACAGCAGAGCGCGCTGGAGCATGCGTTGCAGCGCGGCTTCGTCGCGGCGCACAGGCAGTTGCAGGTAGCCGGCGTCGAACTGCAGGCTGTGGACAGGGGCATTAAAGCGGGTCGGCCCGTCAAACAGCACCCGGTAACTGGCGGCATGCCGCGGTGGGGCAAAGCCCAAGGTGGTGCTGCGCAACGCAATGCGTGAATCGCTCAGCCAGCAGGCCACCCCGAGCGCATTGCGCAGCACCGACACCACGCAGAACTCGCGCAACGCGCCCAGGTCGCGGTGCTCGGTCAGCGTCAGGTGCGCCAGGCCGTCTTCGGTGCGCAGAGCCATGCCAATGTCGTTGGTCAGCAGGCCGTGGTGACGGCACCAGCGCTGCAGAGCCACCCCCAGGTTCGGGGCGGTCAGCGAGGCGCGCACCAGCATGCCGTAGCTGCCCCAGGGCAGACGCCGGCTGAACCAGCCCAGCGCCTCGTCATCGAGCTCGCGCATGGCGGCCTCGCTCATCCATTCCATCTGCAAAGCGGTCACCCGGGCATCTGCTTGATGCAGGGTCTCTGGCGGAATTTGTGCCTTCTTCAGGGCATTGACCGGGCTGAGACCTCGCCTTTCATAGGCATGCACCATCGCCACAATGAAGGCCATGGGCGTCTCGGCGCGGGAAGAGGCTGAAAGGGTATCCATGACAGCCATCATTTTGGCAGGATCTGCAACTCCTATGGCACCCCTGGGAGCGCTTGGGCACCGTATGCTGGCGCCCAAAGCGATTGCACAGGATTTGCCCATGACCGCCTTGCCCACCCAGATCAATCCACGTTCTGCCGAATTTGCAGCCAACGCCGCGGCCATGCAGGCCATGGTGGATGACCTGCGCGCCCATCTGGAGCGGGTGGCCCAGAGCGGCGGTGAAGCCGCGCGCGCCAAGCACACCGCCCGTGGCAAGCTGCTGCCGCGCGAGCGTGTGATGAACTTGCTCGACCCCGGCACGCCTTTTCTGGAAGTCGCGCCGCTGGCCGCCCTGAACATGTATAGCAACGACGCGCCATGTGCGGGTTTGATTGCGGGCATTGGCCGGGTCAACGGCGTGGATTGCATGATCGTCTGCAACGACGCCACGGTAAAGGGCGGCACTTATTACCCGATGACCGTCAAGAAGCACCTGCGGGCACAGGAGATCGCACAGCAAAACCGCTTGCCCTGCATTTATCTGGTGGATTCGGGCGGTGCCAACCTGCCCAATCAGGACGAGGTCTTTCCGGATCGCGACCACTTTGGCCGCATCTTCTTCAACCAGGCCAACATGAGCGCGCAGGGCATTGCGCAGATCGCCGTGGTCATGGGCTCGTGCACAGCCGGTGGCGCGTATGTGCCTGCCATGAGCGACGAGACCATCATCGTCAAGAACCAGGGCACGATCTTTTTGGGCGGCCCGCCCTTGGTGAAAGCCGCCACCGGCGAGGTGGTGAGCGCCGAAGACTTGGGCGGTGGCGATGTGCACACCCGCCTCTCAGGCGTGGCCGACCACTTGGCACAAAACGATTTGCACGCTTTATCTTTAGCGCGTCAGGCGGTGAAAAACCTCAACGCGCACAAAGCGCCCAACATTGCCACGC
>CAYSIY010000116.1:0-6885 GCA_964431215.1 uncultured Limnohabitans sp. | reverse complement strand
GCCGACATCGGGATCAGCCTGCCGGGTACGGGCGAGGCACCGGCGGCCCCGGTGTTCATCGACGGCGAAAAACGCATGACGCTGCGCGGGGAGGGCATTGCCCAGGAATTCCAGCGCATCGTCGAAGACTACATCGAGAGCCGCTTTGGCACGGCCAAGGCCTGACCTGTATCCATGACAGAAGCAACTGCAAAGCAGCCCAAAGCCCAAAAGCTGGTGGGCGTCAAGGGCATGAACGACATCCTGCCGCCCGATTCGGCGCAGTGGGAGTGGCTGGAAGCCCAAGTGCGCGGGCTGATGGCCCGCTATGCCTACCGCAACGTGCGCCTGCCGATTGTCGAGCCCACGGCGCTCTTCGTGCGGGGTCTGGGCGAGGTGACCGACATCGTCGAAAAGGAGATGTACTCCTTTGAAGACCGCCTCAACGGCGAACACCTCACGCTGCGCCCCGAGGGCACGGCGGGGCTGGTGCGCGCCGTGGTCGAGCACAACCTGCTGTACGAAGGCGGCAAGCGCCTGTACTACATGGGCCCGATGTTCCGCCACGAGCGCCCGCAGCGCGGCCGCTACCGGCAGTTCCACCAGATCGGTGCCGAGGTGCTGGGCTTTGGCGGCCCCGAGGTGGACGCCGAACTGATCCTGCTGGCCCATGACCTCTGGAAGGCTTTGGGCCTCAAGGATGTGCGCCTGGAGCTCAACAGTCTGGGGCAGCCCGAGGAGCGCAAGGCGCACCGGGCCGCACTGATCGCCCATTTCGAGCAGCACGCCGAGCTGCTCGACGAAGACGCCCGACGCCGTTTGCACAGCAACCCGCTGCGCATCCTGGACACCAAAAATCCGGCCATGGGCCCGCTGGTGGAGTCCGCGCCCAAGTTGCTGGACTTTCTGGGCGAGGCATCGCTGGCGCACTTCAATACCGTCAGGGCCATCCTGGACGCCAACGGCGTGGCCTACCGCATCAACCCGCGCCTGGTGCGCGGCATGGATTACTACAACCTCACGGTGTTCGAGTTCATCACCGACAGCCTGGGCGCTCAGGGCACGATTTGCGGCGGGGGGCGCTACGACTATCTTGTCGAGCAAGTGGGCGGCAAGGCTGCACCTGCGGTGGGCTGGGCGCTGGGGGTCGAGCGGGTGCTCGAACTGGTCAAGGAACAGGGCGAGGCAGTGCAGGCTCCTTCACCCGATGTGTATGCCATCATCCCCGATGCCTCGGCCGTGCCCGTGGCCATGCAGACATTGCAGGCCCTGCGCGCTGCGGGGGTGTCGGCCCAGATGCATGCCGGCAGAACAGACGGGATGGGCTCAATGAAGAGCCAGTTCAAAAAAGCCGATGCCAGTGGCGCGGCACACGCGCTGATTTTTGGTGGCGACGAACTCTCCCGTGGCGAGGTCACCATCAAGGCCTTGCGTGACGGGCAGGGAGCCCAGCGCTGCGAGCGGCTGGATGCCGTCAGGCAATGGGCCCTGAGCCTACAATCGAACTGATTCACTACGGACATTTCATGGCATCGCATCTCGATCTCGAAGAACAGGAACAGCTCGCTGAACTCAAGCATTTCTGGAAAGCCTGGGGCAACCTGATTTCCTGGGTTCTGATCATTGTGCTGGGCGCTTATGCTGCCTGGAACGGCTGGCAGTACTGGCAACGCAACCAGGCCATCAAGTCTTCGGCCCTTTACGATGAGGTCGAAAAAGCGGTTCAGGCCAATGACGTGGCCCGCGTTGAGCGCAGCATGGCTGACATGAAGGACAAGTTTGGCGGCACACAGTATGCCCATCAGGCCGGACTCCTGGCCGCCCGCGTCCTGTCCGAGAAGGACAAATCCGAGCAGGCCCGAACCCTCCTGGCCTGGGTGGCTGCCGATGCGCCGGCAGTCGCGTTGCGCGATCTGGCCCGTGTGCGACTGGCCGCGCTTCAATGGGAGACGCAATCGGCCGACGATGCCCTCAAAACATTGCAAGCGGATTTCAAGACCGAGGTGGCTCCTCTGGCAGAAGACCTCAGGGGCGACTTGCTGCTCTCCAAAAACCAGACTGCCGAAGCCATCAAGGCTTATCAGCAGGCCTTCAAGGCGCTGCCTGAAAGCAGCGAATACCGCCGCGTGGTCCAGGCCAAGCTGGGCGCTCTGGGTATCGAGGTCGCAGGTCCAGCTGCCGAGGCTCGCCCATGAAGTTGCTGGTCTCACGGCATTTGTGGGGACAAGGCCTCGTGGCCTTGGCCCTGTTGCTCGGAGCCTGCGCGAGCAAACCCACCAAGCCCCAACCCGGACCCTTGCCTGCGGTCTCTGCAGGTTTGGCGGTGAGCAAGGTCTGGACGGCCCGCCTGGGGCCGATCACCACGCCGATGCAGGCCATGGTGATCGGTCAACGAGTCATCCTGGCCTCCAGTCAGGGCTTGCTGCTTGAGCTGCAAGGCGAAAATGGTCAGGAAGTCTGGCGACTGCAACTCAAGGACACCCTCATGGCCGGTGTGGGCAGTGATGGTCGCCGTCACGCGGTGGTCACCTCGGCCAACGAGCTGGTGGTCGTTCAGGATGGTCGTGAGTTGTGGCGTCAGCGCCTGAGCGCGCAGACATTCACGGCACCGTTGGTCGCGGGCGAGCGTGTTTTCATCCAGATGGCCGATCGCAGTGTGCTTGCTTTTGACGGCGCCAGCGGTCAACGTCTGTGGACGCTGCAGCGCAGCGCCGACCCCCTTGTACTGCGTCAGGCGGGCGTGCTCGCTGCCATCGGAGACACCCTGCTGGTGGGCAATGGCGGCCGCTTGAGTGCGTTGCAGCCACTCAACGGTCAGACGCGTTGGGAGGTGGTGATCGGCAGCTCGCGCGGGACCAATGAAGTCGAGCGTCTGGTCGACCTGGTGGCGGGCATCAACCGTCAAGGCCAGACAGTGTGTGTGCGCTCTTTTCAGACCGCCGTTGCCTGCGTGGACACGACGCGCGGCCAGACAATGTGGAGCCGGCCTTCGCAAGGACACCAGGGACTCGATGGCGATGAAACCCGGGTGTTTGGCGTCGAGTCCGACAGCAAGCTGCGGGCCTGGAACCGTCAGGATGGCCAGCTGGCCTGGGCTGAAGACCAGTACCGTTTCCGGGAACTCACTGCACCGCGTGTCTGGGGCCCTGTGGTCGCCCTTGGAGACGCCGAGGGCCTGGTTCACTTGCTCGGCCGTGAGCAAGGCCGTCCATTGCAGCGCTTGACCACGGATGGCACTCCCATCGTCCTGCAGCCTGTGGTGGCCGGACGAATCCTTGTGACCGTCAACCGCAGTGGCCTGGTGACGGGCTGGCGCGCCGACTGAGATCGGAAACTTCCCAAGTGAAACCTGTACTGGCCCTGGTGGGCCGCCCCAATGTGGGCAAATCCACGCTCTTCAACCGGCTCACCAAGAGCCGGGATGCGATCGTCGCCGATTACGCCGGTCTCACGCGCGACCGCCATTACGGACAGGGTCGTCTGGGGCGCCGTGAGTTCATCGTGATCGACACCGGCGGCTTTGAGCCTGACGCCAGCAGTGGTATCTACAAGGAAATGGCCAAGCAAACGCAACAGGCTGTGGCCGAGGCGGATGTGGTCATTTTTGTGGTGGACGCCCGTGGCGGTCTGTCAGCACAGGACCACGACATTGCCAACTACCTGCGCCGCATCGGCAAGCCTTGCTTGCTGGTGGCCAACAAGTCCGAAGGCATGCGTGAAGGCGTCCAACTGGCCGAGTTCTATGAGTTGGGTCTGGGTGAAGTTCTGCCGGTCTCTGCTGCCCACGGGCAGGGCGTGCGCGGCATGCTTGAAGAGGCCCTGGACACGCTGAATTTGCCGGAGGCAGACGAAGAAAGTCCGCAAGACCCTTCGGTCATCAAGCTGGCGGTGGCGGGGCGGCCCAATGTGGGCAAGTCCACCTTGATCAACACCTGGTTGGGTGAAGAGCGTCTGGTGGCCTTTGACATGCCAGGCACCACACGTGACGCGATCAGTGTGCCCTTCGAGCGAAACGGCCAGAAGTTCGAGCTCATCGATACAGCCGGCTTGCGTCGCAAGGGCAAGGTCTTTGAGGCCATCGAGAAGTTCTCTGTCGTCAAAACCCTGCAGGCCATCGAAAACGCCAATGTGGTGCTGTTGCTGATCGACGCAGAGCAGGGCGTGACCGACCAGGATGCCCACATCGCGGGTTTTGTGCTCGACAGTGGGCGGGCGGTGGTGCTGGCCGTCAACAAATGGGATGCGGTGGACGAATACCAGCGTCAGCTGGTGCAGCGCTCCATCGAAACCCGGCTGGCCTTCCTCAAATTCGCCAATCTGCATTTGATCTCGGCCAAAAAGCGTCAGGGTCTGGGTCCACTGTGGGCTTCCATCGCGCAGGCCCACAAGGCCGCCACCTGCAAGATGAGCACGCCTGTGCTCACCCGCATCCTGCTCGAGTCGATACAGTTTCAGACCCCCAAGAAAACAGGCATGTTCCGTCCCAAGATGCGCTACGCGCACCAGGGCGGCATGAACCCGCCGGTCATTGTGATCCACGGCAACTCCCTCGAGCATGTGACCGAAGCCTACAAGCGCTTTCTGGAAGGGCGTTTTCGCAAGGCCTTCGATCTGGTGGGTACGCCACTGCGCATCGAGATGAAGACGTCCCACAATCCTTATGCTGAAAAGGAAGCCGGCTGAGCGCAGGGAAAATCTCTCTGACGCGCAAGGTGTTTCGGGGCGCTGTGGTAAGGTAGCGTCTTCAAAAACTATTGAACACGGAGAATATCGTGAGCAACAAAGGCCAACTCCTGCAGGACCCCTTCCTCAACGCGCTGCGTCGCGAGCATGTGCCGGTGTCCATCTACCTGGTCAATGGCATCAAGTTGCAAGGGCAGATCGAATCATTCGATCAATATGTGGTCTTGTTGCGCAACACGGTCACGCAAATGGTCTACAAGCACGCCATTTCCACCATCGTGCCCGGTCGAGCCGTCAATTTCAGCAACTCCGAATCCGGCGAAGCCGCCGTCGTTTGAGTGCTTTTGCCTTTCATGCCTTGGGGTGCAAGTGTCCTCTGGCCCTGATCCATTGAGCGATCCTTCCCCTCCAAACCCTTCTGCGCCGACCCTGCTGGTCGGCGTTGATTTTGGCTTGCCGCATTTTGATGACGGCCTGCTTGAGCTGGGCCTGCTGGCAGAGTCGGCCGGGCTTCATCCCGTAGCCCGCCTGAGCTGCAAGCGCAAAGCCCCGGATCCGGCGCTCTTTGTGGGCAGCGGGAAGGCCGACGAGATCAAGGAGCTCGCCCTGATGCACGGCGTCACGGAGGTGCTGTTTGACCAGTCTCTGAGCCCCGCCCAGCAGCGCAATCTGGAGCGCCACATCGGCTTGCCTGTGAATGATCGCACCTTGCTGATTCTCGAAATTTTTGCCCAACGCGCCCGCAGCCATGAAGGCAAGTTGCAGGTCGAACTGGCGCGCTTGCAATACCTGAGCACCCGGCTGGTCCGCCGCTGGACCCATCTGGAGCGCCAGACCGGGGGGATTGGATTGCGCGGTGGCCCGGGCGAGACGCAGATCGAGCTCGACCGCCGCATGATCGGCGAGGCCATCAAGCGCACCAAGGAGCGACTCGTCAAAGTCAAGAAGCAGCGCAATACCCAGCGCCGTCAACGTGAACGCCGGCAGACCTTCAAGATGTCGCTGGTGGGCTACACCAACGCCGGTAAATCCACGCTGTTCAACGCCTTGGTCAAGGCGCGCGCCTATGCGGCCGACCAGCTCTTTGCCACGCTCGATACCACCACACGCCAGCTCTACCTGGGCGAGGCAGGCCGCTCGGTCTCCTTGTCAGACACAGTGGGCTTCATCCGTGATCTGCCGCACGGTCTGGTCGAAGCCTTTCAGGCCACCCTTCAGGAAGCCACCGAGGCCGATCTCTTGCTCCATGTGGTGGATGCTTCCAATCCTGACTTTCCGGAGCAGATGGCCGAAGTTCAGAAGGTGCTGACCGAAATCGGTGCACAGGACCTGCCCCAGTTGCTGGTGTTCAACAAGGCCGATGCCTTGCCGCCGGACCGGCAGCCGGTGAGGGTCGAGGACACCTACGCTGTGGGCGGTTTGCCGGTGCCGCGCATTTTTGTGAGCGCCCGCACCGGGGAGGGCCTTGATCACCTGCGGCAGGCACTGGCCAGAACCGTTTCAGGGCGGGTGCTTCAAGCCTTGGAGGCCGAATGCGATGTCCGTGGCTTGAAGCGGGATTACAGTTCTGATCTGGCAGAAGGGCCACAGGATTTCGGCACAATGTATACCGGACATCAATTGATCACACCATGAATTTTCATTTGCCTGCCATTCGATGGTCCGCACTGCCGGCGCGCATTCGGGGCATGTTCAACCTGAACGATCCCCGTTGGGGTCGAGGGGATAACCAAGCTTCGGGTGAACAACCTCCTCCGCCACAGGGTCAGGAGCCGCGACCGCAGCGGCCTCAGGGTCCTGCGGGCGGCCCGCCGGATCTGGATGAGCTCTGGCGCGATTTCAACCAGAAGCTCAGCCAGTTGTTTGGTGGCCGGGGAGGCGGTTCGCGCCCTCCGGGGGGGGGCAAAGGCGGCGGCGGCCTGCCGGGCTTTGCTGCGAACCTGGGGCTTGGGGTGGTCCTGGGAGCGGCCGTTCTGGTCTGGTTGGGCACGGGCTTCTTCATTGTGCAGGAAGGCCAACAGGCGGTCATCACCCAGTTTGGCAAGTACAAATCCACTGTGGGCGCCGGTTTCAACTGGCGCATGCCCTGGCCGGTGCAGCGCCATGAGCTGGTCTACGTTTCACAGATTCGCTCGGTTGACATCGGCCGTGACAGCATCATCAAGGCGACCGGACTGCGCGAGTCGGCCATGCTGACCGAAGACGAGAACATCGTCGAGATCA
>CAYSIY010000115.1:0-6962 GCA_964431215.1 uncultured Limnohabitans sp. | reverse complement strand
CGCAGGAGGTAACACCTCTCCACCGTGAGGTGAGGATCAGAGCAACAGAGACGAGTCGCTGCGGGCAACCGCAGCGGGTGAAACGGGCAATCTCTGCGCGCAGCAACACCAAGTAGGCACACGTTGATCTGGCTCCGGAGAGTGTGCGGGTAGGTGGCATCGAGCCGGGTGGGCGACCCTCGGCCCAGAGTAATGGCGGTCACGCAGCGGGCAACCGCTGTGCACAGAATCCGGCTTATCGGCGCACTTCACAACTTATTCACAAAAAAACCGCCCGAAGGCGGTTTTTTCAGAAGGTCAGCGCACTCAGCTGCGGCTGGGCATCAAGTTTCCGGCCAAGGCAAACACCGAGTTGGGGGCGGTGATCTTGAGCGGCTCGGGTTTGCGGGCAAAAACACCGCGCTTGACCGAGGCCACTTTGGCCGGCGGCGGCTCGATGGCCACGCCCTTGGCGCGCTGCTCGGCCACCAGCTGTCGCAGATTGATCGATTGCAGGTGGGTCAGCATCTGGTGGTTCAGGCTGGACCACAAATCACTGTTCATCCAGCTGCTTTGTTCGTCGGCTGCCTCATCGGCCGAGGGCGCATCCACCGCGCTCAGAATATCGGCCATGGAGATGCTCTCGGCCGACCTGCCCAGCGAATACCCGCCGCCCGGACCGCGTGTGCTCTCCACCAAACCGGCCTGGCGCAGCTTGCTGAAAAGCTGTTCCAGATAGGACAGGGAGATCTGGTGGCGCTCACTGATGGCCGCCAGCGAAACCGGGCCGCGGTCTTCGCGCAGGGCCACATCGATCATGGCCGTCACGGCAAATCGGCTCTTCGTGCTCATACGCATGGTGTTCTCCTCTGTTCGTCCCTTGGGGGACATGGGGGCATGAAACAGTCGCCTGAGCGACCCAGCTTGTCAGACCAGTGTCAGTGATTTCACGCAACTGTACAGGCAGATGAGACTCAACCCTAGGAATTTCAAGGTCAAACACGCAGCCTGAACCTGAATGTGCGTCAGAATTTTTCGAAATCGAGCCTCAGGCGGGCCTGCCCCTCGGCCAGCGGGGCCAAACCCAGGCGGCCCAGGCGCTGGCGGCGCAGCGACCAGGCCCCGCCCAAACGACATCGCTCCAGAAAATCCTCCAGCGCCTGGCTCCGGTCATCTTTGTCGACGAGGCGCCACTGGCCCATGCCCTCGCGCTGGTGGCCCAGACTGGTGCGCACCCCCCCCGCCTGCAAGGCAGCGATGACCACATCCGCAGCGGCCATCGGCATCGTCAGCAGCCATTCCATTTCGATTGGGCGTTCCCGGTCCTGCAGACGCCGCATCACTGGCCGCTCCTGCGACCAGACCGACAAGCCCGCCGCCTGCTGCGGCAAAGGCAGCAGTTCTTTCAGGCCCGCTGGGGGCAGAGGCCCCAGCGCCAGTGCGGGCCAGCTTTGACGCAAAGCCTGGGCGCTGGGCATGCCTGAGGGCTTGTGCAGCAGCAGCGTGAGCGCCCCGACCGCGGCCACCTGGCCGATCTGCACCACGGTGTCATCGGCCACGCGACGCGCCGGATCGGTCACCACCTGGCCATCCACCTGGACCGTGCCTGTGGCGATCAGCCCCTCGGCCTGGCTGCGCGAGCAGCCCTGCAAGGCAGCGACCCGCTTGGCCAGACGGACACCCTCGCCTTGCCCGGTTTGACTCATGCGCCCAGGCTCTCGCGGATGTGGTCCACATGCGCCTGCAGCGAGCGAGCGGCCACCGGCCACAGACGGGGCGGCACATCGTCATAGGCTTTTTCAACCCATTGCTGCAGCGTGCCGTGCGGCAAGGCCTGCATGGCGGCAGCAATTTTGGCCTCGCGCTTGAGCCGGTGCGCCTTGAGTTGGGTGATCGCCTGCCTGGCAAAGCCCAGCACATGGCCATGGGCCGGAAGGATGAACTCAATGCCATGCGTGTCGCAGGCGGCGGCCAGCAGGTCCAGCGAATTCAGATAGTCGCCCATGTGGCCGTCGGGCGGGTCAATCACCGTGGTGCTGCCATTGAGCACATGGTCACCCGAAAACAGCAGGCCGTCCTCTTCAAGCACCAGGCACACATGGTTGGCCGCATGGCCCGGGGTGTGCAGCACCTGCAAGGTGTGGGTCACCCCCCCGGCAGCCAGCACCAGACGTTCGCCATCGAGCAGCTCACGGTCGGGCTGAAACTGGCTGTGCGCACGTGCGGTGGGCCGCGATGCCATGCCCAGGATCGGTGGCTTGCCGCTGCACATCGCCTGCAGCGGGGCCGCCCCCGGCGAATGGTCCGGGTGCGAATGGGTGCAGACAATCCAGCGGATCTGCCCTGCCGCCGCGCGCCAAAGACGCTCCAGATGATCGGGGTCTGCCGGACCCGGGTCGATGGCGATGAAGCCGGTGTTCGGATCGCCCACCAGATAACTGTTGGTGCCCGGCCCGGTCATCACGCCGGGGTTGGGGGCCGTCAGGCGCTGCACGTTCCTGAGCAGGGTCACGGGCTGCTCGGTCTGCCAGTCCAGGTGATGCACGATCTGGCCGTCCGGGCTGACCAGCGCCAGCTCGCCATAGGGCGACTCGTGCTCCATGCAGCGAACCTCCTGGCCGGCCAACCAGCCCGCGCGGGGGCAACTGCTCCACAGGGGTTCTTCGGTGGCGGCGCAGGCGGTCAGCACCTGCTCAACCGAGCCATAGGCCTGGAGGCGTTCGAGGGTGCGAATGGTCGGAAAAATGATGAAAAACTGCCCGGCTTCGTGGCGCGCCAGTGCATCGGCCGGACGCACCCAGACCGGTTCGAACTGCTCGGCCTCATCGGCCACCGGCGTCTGCCCCTCGGGCATTCGGGCCACCAGAAAGGGCACATCGAAGCGGCGCGGCAGGTCGCGGTCGGTGATCCAGTGCGCCAGGATGAAGACCTGATCGGCGGCGAGCTGCAGGCCGCGCGCCCTGCACTGTTCGAGCAAGGGGCGTTGGCGGTCCATTGCGGCAATGTCCGACGCATCGGCCCAGCGGCCATCGGCATGACGGGCCAGCAGCAGGCCCAGCTCTTCAAAGCTTTCACGGATGGCGGCAATGGCCTGGGTGAGGTGCAGCTCGCTCTGGCCGGGGCGGCGGCTGGCCTGCGCATGGGCCAGGGCATCCGCCGCATCGATGCCGCCCCCCGGAAACACAAAAGCGCCTGGCGCAAAGCTGGCGGTCATGGCGCGGCGGGTCATCAGCACTTCTAGGCCTTGCGGGCCGTCTCGCAGCAGCAGCACCGTGGCAGCAGGACGCAGCGGCACGGGTTCGCGCTGGGCATGGAGGAGTTGGGTGGAGCGGACCATGCCGGGCATTATCTCTGTGTTGGTTTTGGGTCTCCGGGGGATGCGGGTGGAGCCTCCCCGGGCTGACGCGAAGGGACCGCAACCAGGGTTCCGCATGCTGCGGGGGTACGCAAACCCCAGGTGCGCAAACCCCATCAACTGCCAGCGATAATCCCCAAATGCGCATCCGCTTTACCAAAATGCAGGGCGCGGGCAATGACTTTGTTGTGCTCGACGAAACCCAAGGCCGACTCCATCTGAGCGCGGCCCAGTACCGTTTTCTGGCCGACCGGCACTTTGGCGTGGGTGCCGACCAGATCCTGAGCGTTCGGCCCTCGCCTGCTCCGGGGCTGGATTTTGAATATGTGATCCACAACGCCGATGGCGGCGAGGTCGAGCACTGTGGCAATGGTGCACGCTGCTTTGTGCGCTATGTGCGCGACCAGGGCCTGACCGACAAGACCACCGTGCGCGTGAAAGTGCAGAAAGGCCAGATCGAGCTGACCATGAACCCCGACGGCCGCGTCACGGTGGACATGGGGGCACCGGTCTTCGAGCTTTCGCAGGTGCCCTTCCGGCCCGATGGGCTCGCCAGCGCCCAAGTCAATGGCTGGACGGTGTACGACTTGCCACTCGGCGAACAAGGCACTGCCCGCGTCGGCGTGGTGTCCATGGGCAACCCGCACGCCGTGCAGCGCGTGGACAACGTGGACACGGCCCCGGTGGGCACGCAAGGCCCGCTGATCGAACAGCACCCGGCTTTCCCCCGGCGTGTGAATGCCGGCTTCATGCAAATCGTCTCGCGCAGCCAGATCCGTCTGCGCGTGTACGAGCGTGGCTCCGGCGAAACCCTGGCCTGCGGCACCGGGGCCTGCGCCGCCGTGGTGGCCGGCATTCGGCAGGGCTGGCTCGACAGCCGTGTGGATGTGCAAACGCGCGGCGGCCTGCTCACCATCGAATGGGCCGGCCAGGCCGACAGCCCGGTGCGCATGACCGGCCCCGCCACCCCGGTGTTTGAAGGCACCCTCGAGATTCCTGACCTCTGACCGCGAGAACCCCCCATGAGCAACGCCCAGATGGCCCCGATCACCGAAGACGACATCGCCAATTACCTGGCCAATACGCCCGATTTTTTCGAGCGCCATGCCGAACTGCTGGCCAGCGTCCAGCTCACGCACCCGCACAGCCAGCGGACAGTGAGCCTGCAAGAGCGGCAGGCGCAGATGCTGCGCGAGAAGATCAAGTCGCTGGAGCACCGCATCATGGACATGTTCCGCCACGCGCACGAGAACATGGCCCTGACCGACAAACTGCACCGCTGGGCCTGCGACCTGCTGGCCACCCCGGCGACCGAGCTGCCCGCCGTGACGGTGGACAACATTCGCGAACTCTTCCAGGTGCCGCAAGTGGCCCTGCGACTGTGGTCGCTCGATGCCGCCCATGCCGATGCTGCTTACACCCAGGGGGTGACCGAAGCCGTGCGCGAGCAGGCGGCCCATATGGCCACACCTTATGTGGGCGCCAACACCGGCTTTGAGGCGGTGCAGTGGCTCGGGCAACCGGCCCAGGCAGCGTCTGTCGCCCTGATGGCCCTGCGCCCGGCCCCAGGCCAGGACGCGTTTGGCCTGCTGGTGCTGGCCTCGCCCGACGCCCAGCGCTTTAACAGCCAGATGGGCACCGAACTGCTCGAACGCCTGGCCGAACTGGCCGGTGCCGCCCTCTCCAGCCTGCGCCAGTCGCACGCCTGACGCGCCATGAACCAGACCCCGGCATCGGACACTGGCCCCGAGCCCGGGCCGCTGGACCCGCTGGTCCTGCGCTATCTGGACCATGTGCGCTTTGAAAAACGCCTGGCCCGGCGCACCTGCACCCTCTACCAGCTCGACCTCGAACGCCTCACGCAGATGGCGCAGACCTCAGGCGTGGCGCTGCTGCAGGTGCAGCCGGCCCACATCCGCCGCTGGGTGGCGCAAATGCACGGCTCCGGGCGCAGCGGGCGCGGCATTGCGCTGATCCTCTCGGGCTGGCGGGGCTTTTTTGCCTGGCTGGGGCGCGAAGGCCAGATCGCGAGCAACCCGGTCCAGGGCGTGCGCGCGCCCAAGGCCCCCAAGCCGCTGCCCAAGGCCCTGGGGGTGGACGAAGCGGTGCAACTGGCCGAACACCACAACCCCGACGACGACCCCTGGCTGGAAGCCCGCGACGCGGCGATGGTCGAGCTGCTGTATGGCAGCGGTCTGCGGGTGGCCGAACTCACCGGACTGGACGTCTGCGCCAGCGATGAGGCACTGCGCCAGGGCCGGGGCTGGATCGACCTGCAGGCGGCCGAAGTGCAGGTGCAGGGCAAGGGCAGCAAGCGCCGCACAGTGCCCCTGGGCAGCGCGGCGGTGCAGGCCCTGCAGCACTGGCTGGCCCTGCGCTCTCAGGTGGCCGGCATGCTCAACGCGCCGACACCGGGCACATCCAGTCAGGCCCTAGCTCTGTTTCCGGGTCGGCATGGCACCCGCCTCACGCCACAGTCGGTCTGGCAGCGCCTCAAACGCCGCAGCCTGCAGGCCGGGCTGGCCACCCCGGTACACCCGCACATGCTGCGCCACTCGTTTGCCAGCCATGTGCTGCAGTCCAGCGGCGACCTGCGCGCCGTGCAGGAACTGCTGGGCCACGCCAACATCACCACGACACAGGTCTACACGCGGCTCGATTTCCAGCACCTGGCCAAGGTGTATGACGCCGCGCACCCGAGAGCGAAACGCAAGGGATCAGCTTAACGAGACAGAGCATGCGCATGGAGTTGGCCGGACGAGGATTTCTGCGTACCCCCGCAGCATGAGGAGTTCGGGCAACCCCATGCTCATGCGGCACTGCCCCTGTGAGGGCATGAACAAGGGCGCACCCGGACTCCTCATCAGCCGCTTCGCTTCACACATCGTCGCCCGGGCACACCCTCGCTCAGGCTTTTGGTGCCGTTCATGGAGGAAGAGATAATCAGCGCACTCTGCTTGATAACCACAAGCCCGTCACCATGATCCGCGTCTCCGAACTCAAACTCCCCTTGTCTGCCCTGCCGGTCGAGCAGCGCCGCGCTGTCGATGCGCCTGCCGAGACCGACGAAGACCGACTGCCCCCACCCCACCCCGAAGCGGCGCTGCGCCAACTGGCGGCCCAGGCGCTGGGCATCGTGGCCACCGACATCGCCACGCTGCACGTCTTCAAGCGCAGCTTTGATGCACGCAAGCCGGAACTGCTGGCGGTGTTCATCGTCGACCTGACGCTCACGCAGCCTGAAGGCGAAGCGGCACTGCTGCAACGGTTCGGCAAGCACCCCCACATCCAGCCCACACCCGACATGGTCTGGCGTGCACCTGTGCAGGCACCGCAGGGCTTTGGAGAGCAGGAAGGCGAGCGCCCGGTGGTGGTGGGCTTTGGCCCCTGCGGCATGCTGGCCGCGCTCACGCTGGCGCAGATGGGTTTCAGGCCCATCGTGCTCGAACGGGGCAAAACCGTGCGCGAGCGAACCAAAGACACCTGGGGGCTGTGGCGCAAAAAAGTGCTTCAACCCGAGAGCAATGTGCAGTTTGGCGAAGGCGGCGCGGGCACCTTCTCTGACGGCAAGCTCTACAGCCAGATCAAGGACCCTCGCCATCTGGGGCGCAAGGTGATGGAGGAGTTC
>CAYSIY010000114.1:0-7270 GCA_964431215.1 uncultured Limnohabitans sp. | reverse complement strand
GCCGTGGGCGCAATGTGCGGGATGAAGTCCACCAGCAGGCCGTCGTCGGGCATGTGGTCCTTGAGGTTGGGATGCGGCCAGTCGGTGCCCCAGAGCACGCGATCGGGAAACGCCTCGACCACGCGACGGGCAAAGGGCACCACGTCCCGGTAGGCGGCCTGCTCGCCATTCAGGGCCTTGGGGCCGGTCACGCTCAGACGCTCGGGGCAGCTCACCTTGCTCCATACATTCTCATGCTCGCGCATGAACTTGAGGAAGAGCTGGAACTCGGGGCCGAAATCTCCTCCGTTCATGGGCTGGCTCACATCGGGGCGACCCATGTGGTCCACCACCACGGTGGTGGGCAGCGCAGTGAAGAAATCCCACAGCTCGGGCAGGTCCACAGCCTCGAAGTAAATCACCACATGCCAGCCCCACTTGGCGATGCGGCCGGCAATTTCCATCAACTCGTCCTTGGGCGTGAAGTCCACCAGCCGCTTGACGAAATTAAAGCGCACCCCGCGCACGCCTGCGTCGTGCATGGCCTGGATTTGCGCGTCGGTCACGCTGCGGCGCACCGTGGCCACACCACGCGCCCTGCCACCGCTGGCCAAGCACGCATCGACCATGGCACGGTTGTCGGCCCCGTGGCAGGTGGCCTGGACGATCACGTTGCGCGCAAAACCCAGGTGGTCGCGCAAGGCAAACAACTGATGCTTGCTGGCGTCGCAGGGGGTGTATTTGCGCTCGGGGGCGTAAGGAAACTCGGCACCGGGACCAAACACATGGCAGTGCGCATCGACAGCGCCTGCGGGCAGCTGGAAGACCGGTTTGCTCGGACCGGTGGTCCAGTCGAGCCAGCCGGGGGTTTTGGTGAAATCACCCGAAGTGGGTTTGCTCATGGTGATGGTCAATCAGGCTTGATGTTGGCTTCGCGGACCAGCTTTTCGTAACGCACACGCTCGGCGCGGATCAAGGCGGCGAACATGTCAATGCTGCCGGGAATCACCTCTCCACCGACTGCATTCATGCGCTCACGCACTTCCGGAGTCTGAAGCGCCTTCTGGACTTCGGCGTGCAGGCGTGTCACCACCGGCCGGGGGGTGGCCGCAGGCGCCACCAGGCCATACCAGACAGACGCCTCGAAGCCCGGGAAACCGGACTCGGCAATGGTGGGCACATCCGGAAAGATGGGCGAGCGGTTGGGGCTTAGCACGGCCAGCAGTTTCAGGCGGCCACTGCGCACATGGGGCTGCACCTCCAGGGCGTTGACTGCAACGATGGGCAGCTGTCCGCCAATCACATCCGTGATCGCCGGGGTACCACCGCGATAAGGCACATGCTGCAGGGTGATGCCGGCGGCACGCTCGAAAAACTCGACGGCCATGTGTGGGGTGGAGCCATTGCCCGGGCTGGCAAAGGCCAGGCTGCCCGGCTTGGCCTTGGCGGCCTCGATCATTTTGCCGATGGTATTGAAGGGCACACTAGGGTTGACCGCGATCACCACCGGCACGCGACCGATCAGGGACACCGGTGCCATGTCCTTTTCGGTGTCAAACGGCGCAGGCTGGTACAGGGCCATGTTGGCTGCAATGGCATTGGCTGCCATCATCAAGGTGTAACCGTCGGCTGGCGCCTCGATGAGGGCACGCGAAGCAATGTTGCTGCCCGCGCCCGGTCGGTTTTCAACGACAAAGGGCTGCCCCATCGGACCGGTGAGGCTTTGTCCGATGGTCCGCGCCACGGCGTCCACCGCCCCGCCTGCGGCATAACCGACCAGGATCTTGATGGGCTTGACCGGGTAGGTGGCGGCTGTGGTTTGGGCGCTGACGGCGCCACCAAGCAAAGCTCCCGTCACACCCGCCACCGCGAGTGCCTGCAAGCGCAGGAAAGAAATGAGTGTTTTTTTCATGGGTTGCGATCGTTGAAGTCAATGAAATGGATGAAGCGGGCTTCAAGGCGCGGACGTGGTGCCGCGCAAACCCGCACGGGCTACGGATTTCTGCAACTGCCCATTGGACCGCACCTCTTCGGCAAAAGCATTGACATAGGGGCGACCGACATCGCGGCCCTTGGGTATGGCAATGGCCAGGTTCTCCAGACCCCAGCGTCCGGCCAGAACCCTGGAACCGACCAGCTCGTCGGACATTTCGAACAGGATGCCTTTGTTGGTGGCAAAAGCATCGATGTTTTTTTGCCTGAGCATGTCCTGCGCCTGTTTCAGACTCGCGGTCGGAACCACGCTGGCGTTTTTAAACTCCCGCGCGAGCACGCCCTGAGAGGTGCTGCCCTGGCTCACGCCCACCCTGACTCCAGCACGATCAATCTGTTCAATCTGCTGGATGGACGAATCGTTCATCACCAGATAACCCAGCTCCAGCTGCACAAGTGGACGGGTGAAGTCCATGTCGCGCGCTCGGGCCTCAGTTGCATTGGTCACTGTGAAATCGACCTGACCGGTTTTCAGTGCATCGAGCACCAGCGCCAGCCTTTGGAACTCCACCACCTGCACCGGCACACCGAGTTTCTGAGCCAAAAGAGGACCCATGTCGAGCGCGACGCCGGCACGCTGGCCGGTTTTCGCATCGACCACCAATGAAGTGGGGCTGCCCGGGTAGACGCCGACACGCAGCGTACCCGTTGGCGCGAGCGATTCACGAACCTTGGGATCTATGGGGGACTGAAAGCTGGCGCAACCGCTCAGAAAAACGGCACCAGAGATCAGGATGGCGTTTAAAAATCTTATATTCCAATTCACAGCGTCTCCTTTTGTCGTTGAAAAACTCTGGTCCAGCCCATGCGGCTGTCACCGATCTTTCAATCGATGTACTTCAAGCCGGCAGCGGCCAACGGCTCGCGCATCTTGTACATGTCCAGGCCCAGCACGCCGCTGGCCAGTTTGTCGCGTTTTTCGCCTTCGTTGGCCTCGCGTTTGAGCGCGGTTTCCAGCGTTTTGGCGGCCAGTGCCTTGGGCACGCAGACCACGCCATCGTCGTCGGCCACGATCACGTCGCCCGGCGTCACCCAGGCTCCCGCGCAGACGATGGGGATGTTGACCGAACCCGGCGTGGCCTTGATGGTGCCCTTGGACGACACATAGCGGCTCCACACCGGGAACTTCATCTCGCGCAGCACCTTGGTGTCGCGCACACCGGCTTCAATGACCAGACCACGCGCACCGCGCGCCATGAAGCTGGTCGCCAGCAGATCGCCAAAGTAGCCATCGCTGCATTCGGCCGTCACCGTGGCCACCACGATGTCGCCCGGCTGAACCTGCTCGACGGCCACATGCATCATCCAGTTGTCACCCGGCTGCAGCAGCACGGTCACGGCCGTGCCGGACACGTTCACATCCTGCTGGATCGGCCGCATGTAGGGCTTCATCAGGCCCACGCGGCCCATGGCCTCGTGCACCGTGGCCGAGCCGAGCGCCGCCAGTTGATCGGTCACCTCGCGGTCGGCGCGGTTGATCTTGCGGTAAACCACACCAAGTTCGTACATGTTTCTTCTCCAGATTCGTTTGTTTCAGCATCCCCGCGAAATCGGGGGTCCGCCGTGATGGATTCCCGATCCAGTCGGGAATGACCACCAGGGTTTTTTCGTCATCCCCGCGAAAGCGGGGATCCAGCGTCATGGATTCCTGATCCAGTCGGGAATGACCACCAGGCTTTTGGTCGGTAGCGACAGACAGATCAGCGACCTTTGGCCTTCAGAGCCGCATCCATGCGCGTGAACACGCGGCGGGCGTTGCCCTCGAACACCTTGTAGCGCTGCTCTTCGCTCAGATTGGGTGTAGCCAGCACATAACGCTTGGTGTCGTCGTAGTAGTGGCCGGTTTCGGGGTCGATGCCGCGCACGGCACCGATCATCTCGGAGGCAAACAGGATGTTGTCCACCGGAATCACGCGGGTCAGCAGGTCAATGCCCGGCTGGTGGTAGACGCAGGTGTCAAAGAACACGTTGCCCAGCAGGTGGTCCTGGAGCAGGGGTTTCTTGAGCTCCTGCGCCAGGCCACGGTAGCGGCCCCAGTGGTAAGGCGCCGCACCACCGCCATGCGGAATGATGAACTTGAGCGTGGGAAAGTCCTTGAACAAGTCACCCTGGATGAGCTGCATGACGGCCGTGGTATCGGCATTGATGTAGTGCGCACCGGTGGTGTGAAAGCAGGCGTTGCAGCTGGTGCTCACGTGGATCATCGCGGGGATGTCGTACTCGACCATCTTTTCGTAGATGGGGTACCAATGGCGGTCGGTCAGCGGGGGGCTGGTCCAGTGGCCACCGCTGGGGTCGGGGTTGAGGTTGATGCCCACCATGCCGTAGTCCTTGACGCACTTGTCAATCTCGGCCACGCAGGTTCGGGGGTCCACGCCAGGCGACTGCGGCAGCATGGCCGCGCCAATGAAGTTGTCGGGGAACAGCTGGCTCACGCGGTAGCAGAGTTCATTGCAGATGGCCGCCCAGGTGGACGAGACATTGAAGTCGCCAATGTGGTGGGCCATGAAGCTGGCACGCGGGCTGAACACGGTCAGGTCGGAGCCGCGCTCTTTCATCTTGGCAAGCTGGTTGGTCTCGATGGTCTCGCGCAGCTCGTCGTCGCTGATCTTCAGGTCCGACACTTTGGGCATCCGCGCCGGGTCTTTGATGCCGGCGATCTGCTGATTTCGCCAGTCTTCGAGCGACTTGGGCGCTGTTGTGTAGTGGCCGTGGATATCGATGATGAGGGGCTTGGCCAGGCTCATGGTGTGTGTTCCCGTGGGTCTTTCAAAGGCCTTGATTGTGCGGTCAGCGCCCAGGCCCTCCAAGACAGACGCGCATCTACCAGCTAGAACAATTTTGCATATCCAGATGTCGGATATGACAAAATAACCTTGCCGGAGACCCTTATGGACCTCAAACAGCTGGAATATTTCGTGCGCGTGGCCGAGCTGGGCAGCTTCACCCGAGCGGCCCAGGTGCTGGGGGTGGCCCAGCCGGCCCTCAGTCGTCAGGTGCGGCTGCTCGAAGTCGAGCTGAGGCAGAACCTGCTGGTGCGCAATGGGCGGGGCGCCACGCCAACGCAGGCGGGCCAGGTGCTGCTCGAGCACGGGCGCGGCATCCTGCACCAGGTCGAACGCGCCCGCGAGGAACTGGGCCGCGTGCGCTCAGGCCTGTCGGGCCGGGTGGCGCTGGGCCTGCCGCCCAGTGTGGCCCGCGTCCTCACCGTGCCACTGACACGCGCCTTCAGGCAGCGCATGCCCGAGGCGCAACTGTCGATCAGCGAAGGCCTGTCGACTGCGATGCAGGAAAACCTGCTCAATGGCCGACTCGACATCGCGGTGCTCTACAAGCCCAATCCAGTGCCCGGCATCGAGCTCAGAGCCCTGGTGGAAGAAGATCTCCTGCTGGTGCAGCCTCGTCCATCGGGCCTGCAGGAAGACCCGCCGCCACCGCCCGTGACCTTGCGCGAAGTGGCTGCCCTGCCCCTGGTCATCCCCAGTCGGCCCAATGCGCTGCGCATGCATGTGGAATCGGAAATGGCGGCCATCGGCTGCCGTCCGCAGATTGCGCTGGAGATTGACGGGGTCAGCGCCATCCTGGATCTGGTGGCTGATGGCGCGGGTGTGGCCATCCTGCCGCGCAATGCGGTCATGCGTTCGGTGCGCCCCTCGGCCTATGCCACCCGGCCGGTCACCGAACCGCCCCTGCGCATCGGTCTGGCCACCGCCGTCAGCGCCATGCGTCCGGGCACCCTGACTCAGCAGTCCACACTGGAGCTGCTGCACCAGTTGGCCAGGCCATGGCTGGCCGCCCCTTGAGCGGCAAGCCGCAGACCGCAGACCGTTTCAAGGTTTGAGCATTTGACATGCCGCATCCCGTCTGTCCATGATGGAAACCAGCGGCGCGTCGCATGCATGGAGCCGGGTTCTGAAGGTCGACAGTCGCGCCTACAACGATGGCAGGGAGAGGGCAATGCATGACCGACTGCACTGGTGTGCCCGTCTGTGGACCCTGGGCACACTGTGCCTGCTGCTGAGCGCCTGCGGCGGTTCCAGCGATCCCGCAACCCCGGCCTTGCACTGCAGCGCCAGCGAAGGCAGCCGGTGGCTCAGTGGCACCGTCACTGCAGTGCACGATGGCGACAGCCTCAGCCTGAACACCGGTGAAGGAACCGAACACGTCCGGCTGCAGGGGATCGACGCGCCCGAACTGGCACAGGCCTACGGCCCCTCGGCAAGGCAGGCCCTGAGCCAGCAGACCTTGCAGCAGGCGGTGCGTGTGGCGTATCAGGAACGCGATGGCTACAACCGTGTCCTGGGTCAGGTCTTCATCGGCTCCTGCCGGGATGTGAATCTGCAGTTGCTGCAAAGCGGCGTGGCCTGGTTTTACAGGGCCTATGCCTGCGATCTCGACTCGGTGCGCCGCAGCCGGTATGCCCAGGCCGAAGCCGATGCGCAAAGATTGCGCCTGGGCCTGTGGCGTCAGATCTCGCCCGTGGCCCCATGGGTGTACCGCAATGGCTTTGACCCCATGGCTCCGCAGTGCGGGTCATGAGCGGTCCGACCGTGCAGGCCAACGATTTGCGCCGGGCTCAGAGGTCCAGCACCAGTCGGGGCGATTTGCTGCGCGAAATGCAGACCATGATGCAGTCGCCCTTTTCCTGCTCCTCAGGGGTGAGGTACATGTCCCAATGGTCGGGCTCGCCTTCCTTGACCCGGGTCAGGCAGGTGCCGCAGAGGCCCTCGTTGCAAGAAAAAGGCACCTCCACACCGGCCTCTTGCAGCACCTGAAGAATGGTTTTGCCCGGCGGCACCGACAAGGTCAGCTTGCGTTGAGCCAGATGCACCTCAAAAGTGTCCTGTGTTTCATTCATGCGCTCACTCCCTTGTCCTTCGCCAGCAGCCGCTCGATGACGCGGCGCGACTGCACACCACCGGCATCGATGTTGAGCATCAGCAGTTTGCGATCGGGATGGCGCAGGAGGTTTTGCTGCTGCAGCTGCAGCATCTCCATGTCTTCGGAAAAAATCCTGCCCTGCCCCTGGCGGATGCTGTCGGTCAGTGCCGTATCAGCGGGCTTGAAATTGCGCGCCATGCCCCAGTGGTACCAATGGGAGGTGTCGGTCTCGGGGGTGATGAAGTCCACCACCACGCTGTAGGCCTTGACTTCGGAGGGCGCATGAAAACCCCCGTGGCCGGCCAGTGCCACACCCACGTCGATCATGATGTGGCTCGGCGGCGTGAAGCGGCAGATCTGCCATCGGTCCACGCTGGCTTGATGGTCCAGGCCATTGGCGCTCATGGCCATCTGCCAG
>CAYSIY010000113.1:3429-7287 GCA_964431215.1 uncultured Limnohabitans sp. | reverse complement strand
GCGATGTTCGCAGAGGGTGAAGGCAAGGCGTATTCTAAGTTAGCGCTTATGCGCGAACGCGGGAATCCATGGATACCCATCCGCTCCGTCCCCCCGGATTGAGTCCGAAAAAGTAATACCTTGGCGCTGTAATAACTTGAAATATTTTCCTTTTAGAAATCTGTATTGTTGATAGTCCATTCGGCTGCCTGTTGAGGAGTTATTTCAACAACGGTCAGCATGAAGCCCAGTCCAGGAAAGTCTTTCCCGTCGCCATTGACGGATTGATTTTCCGAAAAATCCAGAGAAAGAAAGACCATGAACGGCAAGATGAATCATTTTTTTCGGGTGGTTTGGAGCCACGCTCGCAACTGTTGGGTTGCCGTGGCGGAGTGTTCCAGATCTCGCGGAAAGACTCAGAGCACTAAGCGCAGCTCGGCTGGTGTCGTTCTGGTCAGCTTGGCAGCACTGCCCAGTTTGTATGCTCAAAGTCTGCCTGGTCAAACTGTCGTGGATGGTCAAGGCGCGGCCGGATGTATGGTCGGCGTGTCAGGGCAGACTTGTTCTTTGACCACCAGCAATGCCACTTACACCAACTTTGTGACCCAAGGTGGCGCTGGCAGCGGCGGTGGTGCCGGTATGGGCGGCGTCTTTTTCGTCAACAAAAATGGCAATTTGACCCTCGAAGACGTCACGTTCAGAGGCAATACCGTCAAGGGCGGCACCGGTGGCAACACACCACCGGTCAGCATGGGCACCATTGAATTGGGTGTGCAAAACCGCACAGCCGACCTCTCGGCGCTTCAGGTTTACGGTGGGGCCGCCAAATACACCTGGGATGGTTCTGCGCTGAGGGTGACGGGCTACTCCTACACCGACGGTAACCCCATGCTGCAGCAAGGCGCGCGTGCCGAGGTCCTTAACGCTGTAAGTGGCGCGCCTGTTGCAACCTTGCAGAGTGTCAACGAAGACCGTACTGCCGTCACCCTGAATCAGGCGATCACGATCGACGGTTCCAAGTATGTTTCAGCCAGCACTGGAGTTGCTGCCAATACAACGCTTACGGCCAGTGGTGACACGATCTCATACAGCTATCAAGTGTTGGGGTTGGGTTCAGTAATGACCTTAACCAAAGACCAACTGTTCGTCGGTATGGAGATCGCATCGAAAGGTGGAGCGTATCCCGATGGGACCTCCATTACTGCCATTGAGACAGACGATAAAGGCAACGTCACCAAGATCACGTTGTCCAACCCCCGCAATGCAAGCAGCACAGGGCAGATTGGAGTCGCAGATCTGGTGTATGTGCGGCCGTCGGGCATGGAGGTTGAGCGTTTTGTGCGAGAGTCTGGCACCACCATCAAGCTCGCCAGCAGCCCGGCGGGTCTGGGGTTGACTGTCGGCATGAAGATGACGGGCCCCAATGTTCCTGACGGTACCACCGTCACGGCGATTGACAAGACGAACAATACAGTCACGTTCAGCAAGGACATTTCCGGAACGCCAGTTGACAAACTCAAGGGCAGCCTGCCAGCGGGGGTATCGGGCAGCAATGTGATCAACATGATCTCTGTTGATCCGCGCTTCAAGGTGGGGAGTGTGATCTCTGGCAACGGTATTCCGCCGGGCACCACGATCACTGCGGTTGACCCAAACACGGGAGCAATTACCCTCAGCAACGCATTGACGAAAACACTGACCAACCAGGACACGCTCAATACGAGCAACGTGGTCAGTGTCACTGGCAGCCAGGTCACCTTAATCAGTACACAAGGCTTGGCTCCTGGAATGACGCTTGTTGGGCCAGGCATTCCTGCCGGAACAACCATCAAATCCATCAGTGGCAACACCGTTACGCTCAGTGCGGCGCCTACTGGTGACATCAGCAACCTGATTGCAAGGGGCATGTCCACTACAGGCGGTTCCATGAACGCACTGAGCCCAACGGCAGGGGCGGCAGACAGTGGCAACCGAGGTGTCAATGGCAGTTCAGTGTTGCCTTACGTCACCGATGGTGAGGGAAGACAAGGCACAAACGGTGGCGCAGGCCAAAACGCGAGCACTGACGGCCAGACCGGTGGCAATGGTGGTCAAGGCGGCAACGGTAGCTCCGGCACGGCCTACAACTTTGCTTTGGCCATGGACGTCGTGAACACCACGGCCGACATGGTGGCTGCCGGTGCCGAGGCTGGTGCCGCACTCGCCAGCATTGTTCCTCAGGTGGCGACATCCGTTGTCAAGGCGGCACAGGCGGTTCGTGCGGGTCTCAACCTGGGCGTTGCAGTCACGAATCTGGCTGCATGGACAACTTCACTGACTGAGGGTGCAGTTGCCCTGGGTGGCGACGGTGGTAATGGTGGCAACGGCGGCAGTGGCTCTGAATTCCTCGGCGGTGGCCAAGGCGGTGCCGGTGGCACTGGTGGACGGGGCGCGCTCGACTTGACCCAAGGTGGCGCCGGAGGTGATGGTGGCACTGGCGGTGCCGGTGGCTTTGGTGCCGGCGGTGGGGCTGGTGGGGCCGGTGGTCTGGCTGGTGCGACCGGCAACGCGCAAAACGGTGCGGACGGAGCCGGTGGCAAAGCCGGCTTCGGCGGCGGTATTGGTTCAGATGGTGCTGGCCAAAACGGTGGTGGTGGCTCGGGTCTGGGCGGTGCGATTTTTGTTCGCGACGGCGGTAGCTTGACGATCAAAGGCAACGCTCTTTTTGCCAGCAACATGGCCAGTGGCGGCAGCAGCATGAACGGTGGCGTCGCCGGAGTCGGCGCGGGCAATGATCTGTTCATGATGAAGGGTTCAACGGTGACCCTGTCACCGGGTGTGGGCAAGACCATCCGCCTAGAAGGGGGCATTGCCGATGACAGTCTGTCCAGTGGCATTGGCAGCCTGGCTGCAGGTTCGGGCGCTGACCTGACCATCACCGGCGGCGGGCGCGTTCAGTTTGCAGGCACCAATACCTATTCCGGAACGACGTATCTCCAAGGTGCAACACTCGAGGCCGACGTGGGCACGGGCTTGCTGCCCGCCAGCAGCCTGAAGTTTTCAGGCACTGGCACCCTGACTTCCATGGATGAGACCAATGTCGGTATCTTGTCCACAAGTGGTCTTTTCACCAAAACTGCTGGTTTGCAACCTGGCCAGGTTTCCTGGGACGGTGCTGGCGGCTTTGCTGCAAGCAATGCCAGCGGCCTGACTGTGAATCTTGGTTCTGGCCAGCAGCTCAAGTGGGGAGACACTTATCTGACAACTCCCTCCGTTCTTGCTTTTGGCTCTACCTACAGCCAAGGCGCGGTGAATTTTGCCAACAGCATGAATCTGAATGGCAATACCGGTAATGTTGCAGTGATGAGTAGCAGTCAGTCGGGTGTGACCGATGACAGTGCCACCCTCTCAGGTGCGTGGACCAACGGCAGCCTGAATGTGGGTGCTAGCGGCTGGAACGGTAAATTGTTCATGACGGCGCAAAATGCGCTGACCAACCTGACTGTCAACTCGGGTGAAGTGAGTTCACAAGGCTCCGGCACCAGTACGGGCCGATTCATGGCCAGCAGCGGCACCACCATGGTGACTGTCAGTGGCGGAAGCCTGATTTTTGCAGGAGCTGAGCGTGCCAGTTCCGTCAATGTTGAAAGCGCAGGTGCTTTCACAACCAAATCCACCTTGCAAGTGGACGATCTCAGCAATTCAGGCCTGACGACACTCGGCGGTGTCACTACCGCTAAAACCGTCATCAACAAGGATGGCGGCACCACCAACGTCAATGCTGCGCTCAGTGCCAGCAGCACAGTGGACAACCAAGATGGCGGCACGCTCAACCAGAAGGCCGGCATCACCGCCACGGGCACCGTGACCAATGACGGCCAGTGGAACGTGACGGGAGCG
>CAYSIY010000113.1:0-3329 GCA_964431215.1 uncultured Limnohabitans sp. | reverse complement strand
GCGGGGCCACCTTCACGGCCGGCACCGCCGACACCATCGGGGCCGTAGACAACGCAGGCACCGCGACCCTCAATGCCGCGCAAACCGTGGCCTCGCTGGTCAACACCGGTACCACCCACGTCAATGCGGCCCTGACCACGGGCGGCACGATCAACAACAAGACGGCGGGCACGCTCAACCAGAAGGCCGACATCACCGCCACGGGCACCGTGACCAACGACGGCCAGTGGAACGTGACGGGAGCGCGCCAGCTCACCAGCGGCGGCCTGGACGGCGCGGGCTCCATCGCGGTGGCCCAATCGACCGATGCACTGACCATCAGCCAATCGGCCAACTCCACCTACGCGGGCACCATCACCGGCGCAGGAAAATTGATCAAAACCGGCGTTGGCAGTTTGACCATGACCGGGACCAGTGATGTCACCGGACAGCTCGACGTCAACAAGGGTGCCTTGAACATCGCAGGTTCCTCGAAATACGCCGACGTGATGGTGCGGAGTCTGGCATCACTCAATGTTGCGGACGGAGGCGCACTCAAGACGGATCGAATGTCGATCCAATCCCAGGCAGCCGCCCAAATTAAAAGTGGGGCGCAACTGCAAGCTCAGTCAGTGAAAGTAGACGGCTCCTTGTTACTGAACAATGGCGCGCTCTTCAACGCCAATCTGCTCAATGGTGCCGGTACGGTTCAGGCTACAGACTACATCAATCCACTTGGCTCTACTGTGGCCGGAACCCTCAGGTTTACCGGGAATTTTTACAACAAGGGCGTGGTTTCGCCGGGTAACTCACCCGGTACCTTGACTGTTGATGGCAACTATATAGAGGCTGGCACCTACAACGCCGAAATAGCAGGAAGTATTCCCGGTCTACAGCACGACCAGGTACGTGTGGGTGGAACAATCACTATTCAACCAGGGGCAATTCTGAATCTGGTTGCCCTCAATGGTTACCAGTTCCAAAGAGGCGTCACGTATCAGCTCTACTCTGGCCTCCAGGGTCAGTCAAAACCGGTGAGTGGGACTTTCCAGAACGTACTGTCCTCAAGCTCCACCAACGGAACTGCCACGGCCAACTACAGCGGTTTGATGTTTGATGTGGCGACCGGTCAAGTTATTGTGACCGGGATCACAGGACCCAGCGGTTATGCAGAATTGGCTCAAAACGCCTCACAACTGAACGCCGTGAATGCGCTTTTCTCTGAAAAGTCTTCTGCTTGGCTTGGACAAAACCAGCTCAACAGCAAGGGGACTTCTGATCAACAGTTGATGGCGAGACTGTTGAAGGCTGCAATCATTGATCCTCGGGGTGTTGAAAAAGTCGCGCCTCAGGTGGTCAGCACCATGGGTGATTATTTGGCTGCGTCGTCTGATGCCATCAGTCGCATACCACTTTTGCGTGCTGCTACTGGGCTAGGCACCGAAGCAGAGTCCCAGCGTAACTTTTTTACAACTGGAATAACCGAGAGACAGCATTCGACAAGCACCTCCAAATTGAATCGTACAGACGGTGTCGTGGGAATCAGTTGGAAAACGGCCCCGAACTGGAGCCTCGGGGGTCTTGTTGCTGTTCAGAACGGTGGCTACAGCGAGACATTGGGAACCGGTACGGCCCGTGGCAACGCCTTGCGCCTGTTTGCGCAGGGACAGTTCTCTGACGGCTGGGGTTTGATGGCCCAGTTGGGAACTTCAAAACACGATATGGCCATGAATCGGTCTGGCTTGTTCGGCGGATTAAGCGGCAATACCGACGCCAGCATCACCACTGCAGGTCTTGGTGTTTTGCACCGTACGAAGGCAGGTAACGCGGAGTTGGTGCCCTTCGCCAATTTCGACATCGCACAAATTCGTCTCGATGGCTTTGAAGAGCAGGGCAATGACAGTCGCCTTACCTACAAGTCTTTATCCAACACACGAAGTGCGTTGTCTCTGGGGGGGCAGGCTAATTGGCGTCTGAACGACAAGGCAAGGCCGACAACCCTTGGACTTTGGGCAATGGCCACCTCGGTCGTAAATCAAAGTTCAACGAACCAATTCGTGAACCTGAGTGTGCAACCGAATGTGGGATACACCCTGGTTTACGATAATGCATATCGAACGCAATTCCTGGTGGGTTTGAACGGCGTTATTCCAGTCGGTACAAGCGGAAAGATAACACTGGGTCTGGACGCCAACACACGTGCCGGCGGACACCTCAATACGCGCATTCAATACAGCGCCAGCTTTTGAGGATGTTGCAGCCAGATAACCCTTAAACCCGTCAATTCATGAGCCAGAAGAATGGCGCGTCTTTGTGTTTTTTCTGAGAACCCGGTAATTCATGGATGCCCGATCAGCTCGGGTATGACGAAGACACCCGTCATTCCAGTTGTGGTCATTGTCATTCCTTGCTTGAGCGGGGATCCATGGCTGCCCGACCGACTTAGGTGGGACGGGCAGCCATGCTGATGAATGTGGAAATCGCGCCAAACAAGCCAGAACTCGAAATCCTCATCGTCGAAGACCACGACAGCCTGCGCCAGATGATGGCCGAGCATTTGCGCGGCTGTGGTTTGGGGGTGCGCGAGGCCGATTCCCTGGTCACGCTCAACCAGGCTTTGCTGCAGTCGGTGCCGCATCTGCTGCTGCTGGACTTGAACCTGCACGACGCCGATGGACTCGATTTGATTCAGGGACTGCGCCAGACCCATCCCGATATTGGCGTGGTCGTGATCACTGGGCGTGGTCGGGCCACTGACCGTGAGCGTTCCTATGTGCAGGGGGCCGATGTCTTCCTCAAAAAGCCCTTTGATCTGGCCGAACTGATGGCGGTGGTTCAGACACTGGGTCGGAGAGTCAAGTTCGGCCCAAGTCCTGCGCAGCAGGCACCGTTACTGCTGCACATTGATCGCTGCCAGTTACAAGTGCCTGGTGGGGCGGTGGTGACCATACGTGATGTTGATGTGAAGTTATTGCAGGTGCTGGCCCAGGCACCCGCTACAGGGCTGGCGCTGCAGGATATTTTGCGCTCATTGGATGTGAAGAACCCCATGGAAAAAGACCAGTTCAGGCTGCGTCTGCAGGTGCACCGTCTGCGCAGCAAGCTGGCGGCAGACCCCGTCATGGCCGACCTGATTCACAGCGTGCATGGTCTGGGCTATCGCCTGTCCCAGCCGCTGCGAGTGGTCAAAACCCCCGCCTCTCCGTCATTCCCGCCCCCGCCCCCGCTTTCGCGGGGGTGACGTTCTTTCGCGAGGGTGACGGATGAATGTCATTCCCGCGCCTCTCCCGTCATCCCCGCGAACGCGCATAAGCGCTAACTTAAAATGCGGTTTCCGCTATCATCCTCGT
>CAYSIY010000112.1:260-7369 GCA_964431215.1 uncultured Limnohabitans sp. | reverse complement strand
GTTGTAGTTGGGGATGGAGCGCAGCGCGCCCAGGTAGCTCAGGGTCAGAAGCGACGACTTGTCGTTCAGGTAGGGCAGGGCCGCCTTGGCCATGGCCGGGAAGCTGTAAGCGCTGATGTCGTGGGCTACACGGAAGGCCTCGCGCGAGAGGCCGTCCAGGAAGTCGCCCGCAATCGCTTCTCGGGGCGCGTAGCCAATGGCATGGACAAAGCCGTCAAACCTGGGCCAATGGGCCGAGAGGTCCTTGAACAGGCGCTCGATTTGCTCGTCGCTGCCCACGTCGCAGTCAAACACCAGCTCCGATCCGAAGTCGGCAGCAAACTCGGTGATGCGGTCCTTGAAACGCTCGCCCACATAGCTGAAGGCCAGTTCCGCGCCTTGGGCATGGCAGGCCTTGGCAATGCCATAGGCGATCGAACGGTTGGACAGCACGCCGGTGATCAGCAGTTTTTTGCCCGTGAGGAAGCCTGTTTTTGGGGTCATGAGGGAATCTCCGAAAAAATCTGGGCAGAATTGTCGCATGCGAAAACTGTGGGGCTGCTGGGCCCGTCTGTGGGTCATCGGGGGGCTGTGTCTGTCGGCGCAGGCGCTCTGGGCGGCCCACGCCTATGGCCAATTTGGCGAGATCAAATATCCGCCAGGTTTTGCGCATTTCGATTACGTCAATCCACAGGCCCCCAAGGGGGGCGAAATCGTACTGGTGCCGCCCACGCGGCAGTCCAATTTCGATAAATACAACCCCTTCACCCTCAAGGGCAGCGCACCGCCGGCCTTGTCGTCCTTGCTTTTCGACACCCTGCTGACGGGGACTCTGGATGAGCCGACCACGGCCTATGGCCTGCTGGCACGCGACGTGGCTGTGGCGCCGGACAAGAAATCCGTTACCTTCGAGCTGCATCCGGCGGCGCGTTTTCACAATGGCGATCCGGTGCTCGCCGCCGATGTGAAATTCAGCTTTGAGCGCCTGACCAGCCAGGGGGCGGCCCCACAGTACCGCACTTATTTCAGCGAGGTGCGGGCGGCGGTGGTGGAGGGCGAGCGCCGCATCCGTTTTGATTTTGTGCGACCGAGCAGCGAATTGCCGCTGATCGTCGGCAGCCTGCCGGTCTTCAGCCGGGCCTGGGGCCAGACCGCCACAGGCCACAAGCCACTCGACCAACTGGTCACCGACATCCCGATCGGCTCCGGTCCGTACACGATCGGTCCGGTGCAGTTTGGCAAGGACATCACCTATGTGCGCCATCCGGATTACTGGGCGCGAGACCTGAACGTGCGCCGGGGGCTCTACAACTTCGACCGCATCACCTACAAGATCTACAAGGACAGCACGGCCCAGCTCGAAGCCTTCAAGGCGGGCGAGTTCGATTACATCCAGGCCTTTGTGGCCCGGGAGTGGGCCAGGGCCTACACCGGCCGGCAGTTCGAGCGTGGCGAGATCGTCAAGGCCGAGCTGGCGCATCGCAACGCAGGCGACTTCCAGGGTTTCCTGTTCAACACCCGCCGGGCCAGGTTTCAGGATGTGCGGGTGCGCCAGGCGATTGCACTGGCCATGGACTACGAATGGATGAATCGCCAGCTCTTCTACAACGCCTATGCCAGGGTTCGGGGATTTTTTGTCGGCAGCGACTTCGAAGCCAAAGGGCGTCCGGGCCGCGACGAACTGGCCCTGCTCGAACCTCTTCGCGCCCAGTTGTCTGCCGCGGTGTTGGACGAACCGGTGCCGCTGCCGCCCGAGACCTCCCTGGACCCGGGCTCTGGTCACACGCTGCGCGATCACCTGCGCCAGGCGCGTGACTTGCTCAAGGCCGCTGGCTGGACCATCCAGCAGGGCAAGCTGCGCAATGCCCGGGGCGAGGTCTTTCGCATTGAGTTTCTCGACAATTCCGGCTCCATGGGACGGGTGGTCACACCGTATGCCAAGAACCTTGAAAAACTGGGTTTCGAAGTCCACTACAAGGTCGTCGACTTCGCCCTTCTGAAAAAACGCCTGGACCTGTTCGATTTCGACATCATCAGCCATCGCACCGTGGGCAGCGAAGCGCCGGGAGCCGAGCTGCTCGAGCGCTTCGGCTCCAAATCCGCCGACACCGAAGGCTCGGGCAATCTGATGGGCATCAGGAGCCCGGCGGTCGATGCCTTGCTGGACAAGGCCGTCAGTGCCCAGAACCGGCCACAGCTGGTGGCCGCCCTGCGCGCCCTCGACCGGGTGCTGCGCCACGGCCACTATGTAGTGCCGCACTGGTACAGCGCGGTGCACCGCGTGGCCTGGCGTGCCGGCAAGTTCGGCAAACCCGAGCTCATGCCGCAGTATTTCCAGCCCGAGACCTGGGTCACCAGCGTCTGGTGGGCTGCATCGGGCCAGGGGCGATGACATGTTGAGCTACATCCTCAAGCGTTTGCTGCTCATGGTCCCGACCTTGTTCGGGGTGATGCTGCTGACCTTTGTCGTCATCCAGTTTGTACCGGGCGGGCCGGTCGAGCAGATGGTGGCCCAACTCCAGGGGCGGGATTCGGGCGGGGAGGGCGCAGCGGCAGCGGGCGCAGGCTACCGTGGCCGCCAGGGCGTGGACTCCAGGCGCATTGAAGAGATCAAGGCCTTGTACGGTTTTGACAAACCTGCGTCCGAACGCTTCTGGATGATGATGGGCCAGTTGGCACGCTTCGATCTGGGCAAGAGCTTTTACTACCCCAAGGATGTGTGGACCCTGATCAAGGAGAAGCTGCCGGTGTCGATCAGCCTGGGGCTGTGGACGTTTTTCATCAGCTACCTGGTCTCGGTGCCTCTGGGCATTGCCAAGGCGGTGCGTGCGGGCAGCCGTTTTGACACGGTCACCAGCCTGATCGTGCTGGTGGGTTATGCCATCCCGGGCTTCGTGCTCGGCGTGGCCTTGCTCGTGATCTTTGGCGGGCAGTTGCAATGGTTTCCTTTGCGCGGCCTGACCTCCTCCAACTGGGAGCAACTGTCCTGGGGCGCCAGGGTGGTGGACTACCTTTGGCACATTGCCTTGCCTGTGACGGCCAGCGTGCTGGGGGCCTTCGCGGTCACGACCATGCTGACCAAAAACGCCTTTCTCGAAGAGATCCGCAAACAGTACGTGCTGACCGCACGCGCCAAGGGCCTGACCGAGCGCCGCGTGCTCTGGCACCATGTCATGCGCAATGCCCTGATCCCCATCGTGACCGGCTTTCCTGCGGCCTTCATCGGCGCCTTCTTCACCGGCTCCCTGCTGATCGAAACCCTGTTTTCCCTGGACGGGCTGGGCCTCTTGAGCTACGAGGCGGTGATCCGGCGCGACTACCCGGTGGTGCTGGGCACGCTGTATCTGTTCACGCTGATCGGACTGGTGACCAAGCTGATCAGCGACCTCTGCTATGTCTGGGTGGACCCCCGGGTGAAGTTCGACCGATGAGCGCCTTGCCCCACTCACAGCTTTCGCCGGCGCGACGCGCCTGGTTGCGTTTTCGTCGCCACCGCCTGGGCTTTGCCAGCCTGGTGCTGTTTACCGTTCTGTTTGTGCTGAGCCTGGGGGCCGAGCTTTTGTCCAACGACAAGCCGCTGGTGGTGCGTTACCAGGGGCAGTGGTACTTCCCGGTGGTGCAGACCCTGCCGGAGACCGTCTTTGGTGGCGACTTCGAAACGCCGACCGATTACCTCGATCCATTCATCGGCCAGCAACTGGCCAGGCCGGGCAACTGGGCTGTGTATGCCCCCAATCGCCACCACCACAGCACCCTGGATTACTTTGCCCCCTTGCCCAACCCTGCGCCCCCCACCAGTCGCAACTGGCTCGGCACCGACGACCGCGGGCGCGATGTGCTGGCGCGGCTGGTCTACGGCTTTCGTGTCTCCATCCTGTTTGCCCTGGCGCTGACCGCCGTGGGGGTGCTGTTGGGGGTGATCACGGGCGCGATCCAGGGCTTTTTTGTCGGCAAGACCGACCTGGTGTTTCAGCGCTTCATCGAGATCTGGAGCGCCATGCCCGAGCTGTACCTCCTCATCATCTTTTCAGCCGTCTTCGAGCCGAGCGTGGCGCTGCTGTTGATACTGCTGAGCCTGTTTGGCTGGATGGGCCTGTCCGACTATGTGCGTGCCGAATTCCTGCGCAACCGGCAGCTCGATTACGTCAAGTCGGCACGGGCGCTGGGCTTGTCGAACGGAGCCATCATCTGGCGCCATGTGCTGCCCAACAGCATGACGCCGGTGGTGACCTTTTTGCCGTTTCGCATGAGCGGTGCGATTCTCGCGCTGACCTCGCTGGATTTCCTGGGTCTGGGTGTCCCCCCGGGCACGCCCTCGCTGGGTGAATTGCTGGCCCAGGGCAAGAACAACATCGACGCCTGGTGGATCTCCTTGTCCACCTTTGCTGTGCTGGTCATCACCCTCCTGCTGCTGACCTTCATGGGCGATGCTTTGCGTGACGCACTCGACCCCCGAAAGGCTGACGCATGACCCCTCTGCTGGAGGTCCACGAGCTGGGCATTGCCTTTGACGGGGCGCAGGTCGTGCATGGCATGAATCTGTCGATTGCGCCGGGCGAGCGCCTGGCCCTGGTCGGCGAGTCCGGCTCCGGCAAGTCGGTCACCGCACTGGCCATCCTGCGCCTGCTGGAGTCGGCGCGATTGTCGGGCTCTGTGCAGTGGCAGGGCAGGGAACTGCTGAGTCTGGACGAGGCCGGGATGCGCGCCATCCGCGGAGACGAAATCGCCATGATCTTCCAGGAGCCCATGACGGCGCTCAACCCGCTGCTGACGATCGGCCAGCAGATCGCGGAGGTGCTTGAACTCAAGAAGGGCATGCCCAGTCAAGAGGCCTGGCAGCGGGTACAGGCCCTGCTCGAGGATGTGGGCATCGAAGAGCCGCAGCGCCGCGCTCAGTGCTATCCGCACCAGCTCTCAGGCGGTCAGCGTCAGCGCGCCATGATGGCCATGGCCATGGCCAGCGAACCCAAGCTTTTGCTGGCCGACGAACCCACCACAGCGCTCGATGCCGGCCTGCGGCTGCAGATGCTGGGGTTGCTCATGCGCCTGCAGGAGCGCACCGGCATGGCCGTGCTGCTCATCACCCATGACCTGGCCTTGGTGCGCCATTTCGCCCAGAAAATTGCGGTGATGGAAAAAGGACATTTGGTCGAGCAGGGGGACTGTGCCCAGGTGTTTTCCCGTCCTGTTCACCCCTACACCCGCCAGCTGCTGGCCAGTCGGCCCGATCGCTCCGGTTTGGTCCCCCGCCCCGAGGGAGCTGAGCCCATCCTGCAGGTGCGCAATCTGAGTGTGCATTACCCCGTCGCCTTGCCCGGGGTTCGCGGCTGGTTCCGCAGGGGCCGCTTTGAAGCCCTGCGAGGGGCCAGTTTCACCCTGGGTGCAGGCATGACGCTGGGGGTGATGGGCGAGTCCGGCTCGGGCAAGACCAGCCTGGCGCAAGCGGTGTTGGGCTTGATTGCCCACGAAGGCGTGCTGGATTTCGGTGGCCAGACCTGGCAAGGCAAACCTGCGGCAGACCGGGCCCTTCGCCGTCGTGTGCAGGTGGTTTTCCAGGACCCTTTTGGCAGCCTGTCGCCGCGACGCACGGTCGGCGAAATCGTGGCTGAAGGCCTGCAACTGCACCAGCCTGAGCTTGCCCCCGCGGCAGTGCAGCAGCGGGTGCTGGCCACCCTGGCCGAGGTGGGGCTGACGCCGGACGCTTTCGAGGGTCTGCTCTCGCGCTATCCGCACGCATTTTCGGGCGGTCAGCGACAGCGCATTGCGCTGGCGCGCGCCCTGATCACCGAGCCGCAGTTGCTGGTGCTTGACGAGCCGACGAGTGCACTGGACGTGACGGTGCAACAGCAGATTTTGACGCTGCTCCAAGGCCTGCAGAAACGCCGGGGCGTGGCCTACCTGTTGATCACCCATGACCTGGACGTGCTGCGGGCCATGGCCCACGAGGTGCTGGTGCTGCAAGGGGGCCAGGTGGTCGAATCCGGGGAGGCCCAGCAGGTGCTGACCCGGCCTGCACATCCCTACACCCGAAGCCTGCTGGCGGCTTTTGCCGACTGAGTCAGGGCGCTGAGGGCTTTGGCCCCCCCTGTTTTTCGTGAAAAATCACCCGCTTAGCCCGTGTTTTAGGCTAGAATTGCGGCTTCACGACCAAACGGGCGGGTTCTCACCGCCCGTTTTTTTTGGTCGATTCATTGGAACGACAGGAACACCCGCTACCCGTGGCCTTGCAGCAAATCGCCCTCGAAACCGTGACAGGATTGGGTTATGACCTGGTGGAGATTGAGCGCTCCGCCGGCGGCCTTTTGCGCATCACCATCGACTTGCCTTGGACACCTCAATCGCCTGCCGATCAGTTCGTGACGGTGGAAGACTGTGAAAAGGTGACACGGCAACTGCAGTTCGCGCTCGAGGTGGACGGCGTGGATTACCGCCGACTCGAAGTTTCCTCTCCCGGCATCGACCGCCCGCTGCGACACGAACAGGATTTTCTTCGTTTTGAGGGCGAGCTGATCGACATCACACTCAAGGCCCCGATGGGCGATGCGGCAGGCGGGCTTGTCAATGCCAATCGCAAAAAATTTCGCGGCACGCTCGAACGCGACGCCGCCGGCACGGCCTGGCAAATCGTCTGGAGCGACGAGCCAGAGGTCAAACCCGGTCAACGCATCAGCAAGAAACGCGCCCCGGCCCCGATGCAGGTGCTCGGCTTCAGTTTGGATGAGCTGCGCGAGGCACGCCTGGCGCCTGTGGTCGATTTCAAGGGGCGCAAGCCCAAGGCAAGCGCCTGACCCTGTCAGGCAGACATTGAATGGAGCAAGCCCGTCATCGGGCTGTTGGAATAGGAGATTCGAGTCATGAACCGCGAATTGTTGATGCTGGTGGATGCCATCTCGCGCGAGAAAAACGTCGAGCGCGATGTGGTGATTGGCGCCGTTGAAGCGGCCTTGGCACAGGCCACCAAGAAGCTGTACGAAGGCGAAGTGGACATCCGCGTGTCCATTGACCGCGATTCGGGCGAATACGAGACCTTCCGGCGCTGGCTGGTCGTTCCCGACGATGCCGGTCTGCAAAACCCTGATGCCGAAGAACTGCTCATGGACGCCCAGGAACGGGTGGCCGATGTCGAAGTC
>CAYSIY010000112.1:0-250 GCA_964431215.1 uncultured Limnohabitans sp. | reverse complement strand
CGAGTCCCTCCCGATCGGTCGCATTGGCGCGATGGCGGCCAAGCAGGTCATCTTGCAAAAGATCCGTGACGCTGAGCGTGAAATGCTCCTCAACGAATTCATGTCGCGTGGCGAAAAGATTTTTGTGGGCACGGTCAAGCGCATGGACAAGGGCGACATCATCTGTGAATCGGGCCGCGTGGAAGGCCGCCTGCGCCGCAGCGAAACAATCCCGAAGGAAAACCTGCGCAATGGCGACCGTGTGCGCGCC
>CAYSIY010000111.1:0-7395 GCA_964431215.1 uncultured Limnohabitans sp. | reverse complement strand
CACGAGTTCGCGGCCGAAGGCCTGGTCAACATCGTGGGCGGCTGTTGCGGCACCACGCCCGAGCACATTGGGGCCATTGGCCAGGCGGTGGGGCCGCTGGCACCGCGCCGGGTGCACAGCGGCTTTTTCTACAAGGAAGCGGCCTGAAAGTTGGGCAGCACCTTTGATGAACTTGCACAAAATTATGCATTGAAGGTGCACGCAAGGGTAAGCCGTTGGTAGCCCCAAGTATCCCTGGGCCGGAGTCTCGCCTGCCTCGACCAAATAGGCCGATGGCATGACGGTTCAGCTGCCAAGCTGAATCGGAGAGCTGGCTTGTACTTGATGTTCTGGTCAATCGGCTGTGTCAATGTGGCCTTTTCAAGGAGGAACACACGTGGCATCAGACCACCGACGCATCCTGATTCTGTGCAAGACTTACCCGTCGCCGAGTGCGCGGTATGTCGAAACCTCTTGTGTCGCCGGCATGACCGACGATGGGCGTTTGATCCGACTGTTTCCTGTGCCGTTTCGTCTTGTCGAAGACGACCAGCAGTTCAAAAAATGGCAGTGGATCACCGCCCGCGTACGCCGCGCGCAAGACGATGCTAGACCCGAAAGTCATCGCATCTCAGTGGACACGATCAAGGTGGAGGGAGAGCGGCTTAGCACGCGCGACCACTGGTTTGCCCGCCGCGAGGTCATCAAGGATATTCCGGTATTCGATTCTTTCGATGCACTGGAGGCTTCACGCCAGGCCAATAGGACAAGCCTTGGGCTGGTGCGGCCAAGTCGCTTGCTGGGGTTGGAAATCAAGGCCGTGAGCTCTCCTGACTGGACCGAGGACGAGCTCAATAAGCTTTTGCAGGAGCAGCAACAGGGCAACTTGTTCGACGCGCAGGAGGAGCAACGCACCCTCACTACGCTGAGGAAGTTGCCTTATGACTTCCATTTCCGCTATGAATGTCAAACTCCAGAGGGGCTGAAAACATTCAAACATAAGCTGGTGGATTGGGAAGTCGGGGCGCTCTACTGGAAGCTGCACCGCCGTACTGATTGGCAGGAGGCGATGCGCCAGAAGTTTGTCATCCAGTTCAGCGAGTGGGATGTCATGTTCCTGATGGGAACCATGCACCGTTTTCCGAGTCAGTGGTTGATTGTGAGCGTGCTGTACCCGCCTAAGCAGCCAGAGACGCTGGTGCGTCAGCAATCATTGTTTTAGCCGTCAGGTGGTGCACCGCAGGGCCGCCAGAAGTCCGTACGGCACGGGCTACATAGGTGCGGTGGCAAAAGGAAAAATCCGCCTCGAAACACACCAGACAGGCGCGGTGCTCGCGTACGGTGGTGACCAAGCTCCGTACCTCGGTGTTCACGGCTTCCAAGTGAGTCATAAAACCTCGAACATAGGTGGCCCAGTTGCCGTCTTTGCGGTACTGGTCTCTCACGGGTTTGGGGCAGCCCAGGGCGGGCCAGTGCTCATATGCGATGCCGGCAGCAGCCAGATGCTCGCGGAAAGAGGTTTTTGAAAACCCTTTTTTGCGAGAAAGCGGCAGTTCGCGCACATCCACAATCAGCTTAACCCTCGCGTCGTTGAGGCGTGCAATGAACCCGTCAATGGTCAAGCCCTCGTAGCCGAAAGTGAAAAGTGCGGGAGTCGTCACGGGTATTCGAGAGTCAGAGGTATCACCGAAAAAACGGTGTCGACGAATTGTCTCACGCCCAGCATTGGCCGCCGTACGGCCATGAAGCCCCCACTTTGTCGGCCGGTTTGCGGCGGAGCTGGCATATCGCTTGCTTGAAGCCCGAATGCGCCTCGATCTGAACAAACTCAAGCCCGCAGGCCCCGGGGTCACCGATGCCTGGCGCGATCCCCTGGGCCTGATGCTGGCCTCCACCGGCGAGGGGGTCTTCGGGGTGGACCTGGAAGGCCTGTGCGTGTTCATCAACCCGGCGGGGGCACGCATGATCGGACTCGAACCCGGCCAGGTGCTGGGGCAGAACATGCACATCCTGACGCATCACTCGCATGCCGACGGGGCGCATTACCCCATGGACGACTGCCCCATCTACAACGCCTTTCGCCAGGGCCAGCCCTGCCGGATTGACAGCGAGGTCTTCTGGCGTCGGGATGGCAGCAGCTTTCCGGTCGAGTACTCCAGTTACCCCGTGTTCGATCAGGGCCAGGTGCGCGGCGCGGTGGTCACTTTTGTGGACATCACCGAGCGCAAGCGTGCCGAAGACGCGCTGCATCAGGCCAAGAACGAGCTGGAGTTGCGGGTGGCCGAGCGCACCCAGGCGCTCGAAACGGCCCTGCAGCAACTGCGTGAACTGGCCGCGTGGTCTGACGCCGTGCGCGAGGAGGAACGCACCCGCATTGCACGGGAGGTGCATGACGAGCTGGGCAGCCTGCTGGTGGCCCTGAAGATGGACGTGGACTGGCTGGACAGGCGTCTTTCCGGGCAAACGCCCGGGACGCTGGCCCCGGATGCCCCTGCCAGCGCCGAGGCGCTGCATGACAAGATGCGCAGCAAATGCCGGAGCATGAGTCAGCAGATCGAGCGCGCGGTGGTGAATGTGGGCCGGATCATCACCGATCTGCGCCCCAGCATTCTGGACCACCAGGGCCTGTGGGGCGCACTGGAGTGGCAGGCCCAGGAGTTTGTGCAATCGACCGAGCAGCGCTTGCAGTGGCGCATGGAGGTCAATGAGCGGCTGGACTTGCCCGAGCCCATGGCCATGGCCGTGTTCCGCATCTTTCAGGAAATGCTGAGCAATGTGGGGCGGCACGCCCGTGCCCGCGCGGTGGACATCGACATTGCCCAGCGCGAAGGCTGGTTGCATTTGTGTGTGGAGGACGATGGCTGTGGCGCTTTGCCGCAGGCCTTCGAATCGCCCCGGGCCTACGGCATCATGGGCATGCGTGAGCGGGCACGCCATTTTGGCGGCCTGATCGAGATCGACAGCCAGCCCGGGCGTGGCACCTGCATGCGCCTGTCCATGCCTTTGCCCCAGGAGCGCTCATGACCGCGCCCCCTTCGGCTGTTGTGCGGGTTTTGCTGGGCGACGACCACAGGATCGTGCGCGAGGGCCTGAAGATGGTGCTGGCCGATGAGCCCCGCATCCAGGTGGTCGCCGAAGCCGATACCGGCCCTGCCGTGCTCGATGAAGTGCAGAAAATGCAGGGCAAGCAGGGCATCGATGTGGTCCTGCTCGACATCGCCATGCCCGGCCTCGATGGGCTGGAGGTGTTGCAGATGCTGCGGCGCGACTGGCCCGATCTGCCCGTGCTGATGCTCAGCACCTACCCCGAGACGCAATACGCGGTGCGCTGCATCAAGCTGGGGGCCTCGGGCTATCTCAACAAGAGCACCGATCCGGATGAGTTGATTGCGGCCTTGTTGCGGGTGGCCAACGGGGGCCTGCATGTCTCGCCCGCCACTGCCGAGGCGCTGGCCAGCCTGGTCAGCCAGGGGCGCACCAAAACCGGGATTGAAGTCTTGTCTCACCGCGAGCATCAGGTCTATCTGCTGCTCACGCAGGGCCGCACCGTGACTGAAATTGGTGCACAACTGAATCTCGCGCCCAACACGGTGAGCACTTATCGTGCACGCATTCTGGAAAAGACCGGCACCAAGAACGATGTGGAGCTGGCGCTGTATGCGCAAAGCCACCACGCCGCTCGCACATCGCGGGGGCCCTGAGGGTTTTGTCGTGCCGCATCGTGCGGCTTTGTAGGGCCAGCCCTACGCCACGTCGACAAAGCCCCCGCTAAATCGCGTGGCCTCGGTCCGATGGCACGGTTTGGGGCCTTTCTGGCCCGCCGCTTGCATGGCATCCGGCATGTTCCAACACCGAGGTTGCCATGTCTGAATTCTTTGATCCATACAACGCCGACCGCCCCCTGATGCTCAAGTGCAGCTGCGGCCGCGACCATACGCTTGCAGACCACCATGCCGAAGTGGCCGCCGATGCAGCGGCCGCCCAGCTCCGGGCACGCAGCGAGAGCGCAGATTTCGAGGCCTACAGCCAGTCCTTCATCGAGGCCACCCTGGTCAAGTCCTTGTTCCCGCAGGACGAAGAGCGCCGCCTGTTTCTGCGCGCGGTGGGCAAGAAGACCGCCATGGCCGCCATTGCCAGTGTGCTGCCCGTGGCGAGTCTGCAAGCCATGGCCCAGGACAAGGCACCGCTGGAAAAAACCAGCCTCAAGATCGGCTTCATTCCGATCACCTGTGCCACCCCGCTGATCATGGCGCACCCGCTGGGCTTCTATCAGAAGCAGGGGCTCAACGTGGAAGTGACCAAGACCGCAGGCTGGGCGCTGATCCGCGACAAGATGATCAACAAGGAATACGACGCCACACATTTCCTGTCGCCGATGCCGCTGGCCATCAGCATGGGGCTGGGGGCCAATGCCACGCCGATGAACGTGGCCACCATCCAGAACATCAATGGCCAGGCGATCACGCTGGCCATGAAGCACAAGGACAACCGCGACCCGAAAAACTGGAAGGGTTTCAAGTTTGCGGTGCCCTTTGACTACTCCATGCACAACTTCCTGCTACGCTACTACCTGGCAGAGCATGGGGTCAACCCCGACACCGATGTGCAGATCCGGGTGGTGCCGCCGCCGGAGATGGTGGCCAACCTGCGCTCGGGCAATATCGATGGTTTCCTGGGTCCCGACCCTTTCAACCAGCGGGCGGTGTTCGATGAAGTGGGCTTCATCCATTTGCTCACCAAGGACCTCTGGAACGGTCACCCCTGCTGTGCCTTCGGCACCAGTACCGAATTCATCCAGAAGAACCCCAACACTTTCGCGGCCCTCTACCGGGCGGTGCTCACGGCGGCGGCCATGGCGCGCCAGCCAGGCAACCGCGAACTGATCGCCAAGGTGATTGCCCCGGCGCAATACCTCAACCAGCCCGAAACAGTGCTCAGCCAGGTGCTCACCGGCAAATTTGCCGATGGTCTGGGCAAGGTCCAGAACGTGCCCGACCGCGCCGACTTCGACCCCATGCCCTGGCAGAGCATGGCGGTGTGGATGCTCACCCAGATGAAGCGCTGGGGTTACATCAAGGGCGATGTGGACTACCGGCAAATCGCCGAAAGGGTCTTCCTGATCACCGATGCCCGCAAGCACATGAAGGCCCTGGGCCAGGAGTTTGCGGCCACCTCGCCGTATCCCAAGCACAGGATCATGGGCAAGGAGTTTGACCCGGCCAAACCGGAGCAGTACCTCAAGAGCTTTGCCATCAGCAAGATGGGGTGAATGCAATGAAGAGCACCCACCTCAACCTCAGGGCCGCGCTGGTCTCCTTGCTGATGCTGCTGGTTTTCCTGACGGCATGGCAGCTGTCGGCCACGGCACCTTCGGTCGCCGGGGCGGCCAAGGCCGGCATGACGACCGAGGAGATCGAATACCTGAAGATGATGGGCAAGGACCCGGGGGCCGTCAAAACCACCGGCTTTCCGGCACCCATCGAGGTGGGCAAGGCCATCGTGACCCACCTGGCCGACCCCTTCTACGACAAGGGGCCCAACGACAAAGGCATTGGCATCCAGTTGGCGCATTCGCTCGCACGTGTGGGGCTGGGCTTTTGTCTGGCCGTGCTGGTGGCCTTGCCGGTGGGTTTCATGATCGGCATGTCGCCGCTCATGCGCAAGGCCTTCGACCCCTTCGTGCAGGTGCTCAAGCCCATCAGTCCGCTGGCCTGGATGCCGCTGGCGCTCTACACCCTCAAGGACTCGGACGTCAGTGGCATCTTCGTGATCTTCATCTGCTCGGTCTGGCCGATGCTGATCAACACCGCGTTCGGCGTCGCCTCGGTCAAGCGCGACTGGCTCAATGTGGCGAGCACACTGGAGGTGCGGCCGCTGCGCAAGGCCTTTCGCGTCATCCTGCCGGCAGCCGCGCCCACCATCGTCACCGGCATGCGCATCAGCATGGGCATTGCCTGGCTGGTCATTGTGGCCGCCGAGATGCTGGTCGGCGGCACCGGCGTGGGCTATTTCGTCTGGAACGAGTGGAACAACCTCTCGCTGGTCAACGTGATTTTTGCGGTGCTGGTGATCGGCCTGGTCGGCATGCTGCTGGACCTGGCGTTTGCCCAGCTGCAAAAGGCGGTGACCTATGTGGAGTGACACCGACCAGCGGCCAAGCACGCTTGCGCCGGTGCTTGCTCAATCTTCTGCTTCCGATGCCAAGGCTTTTTCCATGACGGGTTTCCTCAAGATCGAAAAACTGGGCAAGGCCTACCAGAGCGACAGGCCGGTGTTTTCGGACGTGTCCTTCACCATCGACAAGGGCGAGTTTGTCTGCATCATTGGCCATTCGGGCTGTGGCAAGACCACCATCCTCAATGTGCTGGCCGGGCTGGACACCGCCACCGAAGGCCATGCCTTCATGGACGGGCGCGAGATCGCCGGCCCCAGCCTGGAGCGCGGCGTGGTCTTCCAGAGCCATGCGCTCATGCCCTGGCTGACGGTGCGTCAAAACATCGCCTTTGCGGTCAGGTCCAAATGGCCCGACTGGAAAACCGCACAGGTCAATGCGCATGTGGAAAAGCATGTGGGCATGGTCGGCCTGCTGCACGCCATCGACAAAAAACCCAGCCAGCTCTCGGGCGGCATGAAGCAACGCGTGGGCATCGCCCGGGCCTTCGCCATCCAGCCCAAGATGCTGCTGCTGGATGAGCCTTTCGGTGCACTCGATGCGCTCACGCGCGGCACCATCCAGGACGAGCTGATGACCATCGTGCGCCAGACCCAGCAGACGGTGTTCATGATCACCCACGATGTGGACGAGGCCATCCTGCTGTCCGACCGCATCCTGCTCATGAGCAATGGCAACGAGGCCGGGGGGCGCTATGCGCCCGGCGGCCTGGCCGAGGTGGTGGTCAACACCTTGCCGCGCGAACGCAGCCGCGCCCAGTTGCACCATCTGCCTGGCTACTACGAGCTGCGCAACCACATCGTCGACTTTTTGGTGTCTCGCGCCAAAGCGCACTGACGCCGCTGCATGGATTTACTTTCAACAACACACCAGGAGCTCTCTCATGAACCGTTTAGAAGTCACCGAAAAAATCATCGCCACCAAAGTTTCCAAGGGCATCAAGTGGAGCGACGTGGCCGACAAGGTCGGGCTGTCCAAGGAATGGGTCACCGCCGGCTGTCTGGGCCAGATGACCTTTGACGCCAAGCAGGCCAAGATCATCGGCAAGATCTTTGGTCTGAGCGCCGAAGAAATCAAATGGCTGCAGGTCGTGCCCTACAAGGGTTCCTTGCCCAGCCAGGTGCCGACCGATCCGCTGATCTACCGCTGGTACGAGATCGTCAACGTCTACGGCACCACCATCAAGGAGCTGATCCACGAAGAGTTCGGCGACGGCATCATGAGCGCCATCGACTTCAGCATGG